>JAFZQT010000033.1 GCA_017620235.1 Butyrivibrio sp.
AAAGAAGAGGCAGAGAAAGAAGCACTCAGATGTCTTAACTGTCCCAACCCTAAGTGCGTACAGGGATGCCCTGTATCAATCAATATTCCTGCATTTATCGAGCAGGTTAAGCAGGGAAATGTTGAGGGTGCTTATCAGGAGATCAGCAAGGCAAGTGCACTTCCCGCTGTCTGCGGACGTGTATGTCCTCAGGAGAGCCAGTGCGAAGGTCAGTGCGTAAGAGGAATTAAGGGCGATGCCGTTTCAATCGGTAAGCTTGAGAGATATGTAGCAGATACAGCAAGAGAGATGGGCATCAAGCCCGAAGGCGCTAAGGAGAAGAAGGGCAAGAAAGTTGCCGTTATCGGATCAGGCCCTTCAGGTCTTACATGCGCAGGCGATCTTGCAAAGATGGGCTACGATGTAACTATTTTTGAAGCACTCCACGAGGCAGGCGGTGTTCTTGTATATGGTATTCCTGAGTTCCGTCTTCCTAAGGATGCAGTAGTTAAGAAAGAGATCGAGAACGTTAAGTCACTTGGCGTTAAGCTTGAGACAGACGTTGTTATCGGTAAGTCTGTTACTATAGACGACCTTATGGAGAAGGAAGGCTTCGAGGCTGTATTCATCGGATCAGGTGCAGGACTTCCCAGATTCATGAACATCCCCGGCGAGCAGGCTATGGGTGTATTCTCAGCTAACGAGTTCCTTACAAGAAGCAACCTCATGAAAGCTTTTGATGAGAATTCAAGAACACCTATCATGAGACCTAAAAAGTGCGTAGTTGTAGGTGGCGGTAACGTTGCTATGGACGCAGCTAGAACAGCACTTCGTCTCGGTTCAGAGGTTCACGTTGTATATCGTCGTGGTGAGGAAGAGCTTCCTGCACGTAAGGAAGAAGTACATCACGCTAAGGAAGAGGGAATCATTTTCGATCTTCTTTGCAATCCTGTTGAGATCCACGCTGATGAGAACGGATGGGTTAAAGGAATCACATGTATCAGAATGGAGCTCGGTGAGCCTGATGAGTCAGGAAGAAGAAGCCCTGTTGAGGTTCCCGGTTCTGAGTTCGAGATCGAGTGTGATGCAGTTATCATGTCTCTTGGAACATCACCTAACCCTCTTATCTCTTCAACAACAGAGGGACTTGATATCAACAAGAGAAAATGTATCGTTGCTGAAGACAACGGACAGACATCTAAGCCCGGTGTATTTGCAGGTGGAGACGCCGTTACAGGTGCCGCTACAGTTATTCTTGCCATGGGTGCAGGAAAGGCTGCTGCAAAGGGTATTGATGAGTATCTTCAGAATAAATAATTTATACTGATAATTCTTGATATGACGCCGTCACCCGTTTATCGGGTGACGGTTGTTAATCTATAAATTCACGGAAAGAACAGATAATATGGTTGCTTATGTAAATGGTATTCTTGAGAGCATCGAAGAGGGGAATGCTGTTGTAGACGTTAACGGCATAGGAATAAACGTTAATATTTCCGGTTCTACCATGGACAGAATGCCCGGAATTGGCGAGGTTGTAAAGCTTTACACATATACAAACGTCAAAGAGGATGCGTTTACACTTTTTGGTTTCCTTTCCAGAGATGAGCTGGGTCTTTTTAAACTTCTGATAACAGTAAACGGAATAGGTCCTAAGGGCGGACTTGCGATATTGTCCGTTATGTCGCCTGATGATCTTCGCTTTGCGATTATGGCAGGGGACAGTGCGTCAATAGCAAAGGCTCCCGGAATAGGCAAAAAAACTGCCGAGAGAATCACTCTTGAGCTCAAAGACAAGATCAAAGTGACTGAGGATTCCTTGCTTTCACAGGGAGGCGTTTCATCGGAAGACGATCTTTCGGATGGAAACTCACTTGCAAAAGACGAGGCGGTTGCTGCACTTGTGGCTCTCGGATATAATCAGTCGGATGCCGTCAGAGCGGTTCGAAAAGTTCTAAGCAGTGATAAGGCTGCCGATGCAGATACGGAAGATTTGCTGAAACTAGCTCTTAAGGAGATGTTTTAAACAGCCATGGAAAAGAAAAAGATCGTAACAAATGCCAGAGGAATAGATCCGGAAGTCAATTTTGAAGATATCAAGATTGAAGGTTCGCTTCGTCCTCAGAGCCTTGATACTTATATAGGTCAAAAGAAGATAAAGGAAAGCCTTAAGATTTATATTGAGGCTGCCAAGAAAAGAGGAGATTGCCTCGATCACCTTCTTTTTTATGGGCCACCCGGACTTGGTAAGACCACTCTTGCGGGTATTATCGCAAATGAGATGGGCGTTCACATCAAGATCACGAGCGGACCGGCTATTGAAAAGCCCGGTGATATGGCGGCTATATTAAACAATCTTCAGGAAGGTGACATTCTTTTTGTAGATGAGATACATCGTCTTAACAGGCAGGTTGAGGAAGTTCTTTATCCTGCTATGGAGGACTATGCTATTGATATCATGATTGGAAAAGGACCTACAGCAAGGTCTATAAGGCTTGATCTTCCTCACTTTACGCTTATCGGAGCGACAACCAGAGCGGGTATGCTCTCGGCGCCTTTGAGAGACAGATTCGGTATGATACACAGAATGGAGTTCTACGATGTTGAAGAGCTCTGCAGTATCATCGTACAGTCTGCGAAAGTGCTCGATGTCGAGGTTGACAAGGGCGGCGCCGTTGAGATGGCGAGAAGAAGCAGAGGAACGCCGAGACTTGCAAACAGAATACTTAAGCGCGTGAGAGATTTCGCGCAGGTTAAGTTTGACGGAAAGATTACGGGAGAGGTCGCAATGACTGCTCTAGATCTTATGGATGTCGACAAGATGGGACTTGACCATACGGACAGAAATCTTCTTTTTACCATGATAAACAAATTTGCGGGAAAACCGGTCGGACTCGATACTTTGGCGGCTGCCATAGGAGAGGATCCCGGAACCATCGAGGATGTTTATGAGCCGTATCTGATAAAGAACGGTTTTATCAATAGAACGCCTAGAGGGCGCGTGGTTACTGATATTGCGTATGCTCATTTGGGACTTGAAAACCCCGGCGATACCGATATATAATTTAAAAGTACAAATTTGCTTATTGGTTTATTTTTTATGCAGGGAGAAAAGTATGGCTTCTAAAACGGATACTGAGGTAATTATCGGGGGAAAAGTATTCACCTTAAGCGGCTATGAAGGCGAAGAGTATCTCCAGAAGGTAGCTTCATACATTAACAATAAGATTTCGGAATACAACAAAATAGACAGCTTCAAGAGACAGCCGATAGATACACAGAATGTTTTGTTGCAGCTTAATATTGCAGATGACTATTTTAAGTTAAAGAAGCAGATAGAACTTATGGAAGAGCAGCTTACCGAGAAGGAAAAGGAGCTCTATGATCTCAAGCATGAGCTTATCGCAACACAGATAAAGCTTGAGAATACCGAGAAGAACAGTAAGAGCCTTCAGAGTAAACTCGATGAATCTTCCAAAAAGATTATTCAGTTAGAAACACAGGTTAAAGATAAAAAAAGGTGATATTTTGGGGCTGTCTTTCGAGACAGCCTTTAATTATATAATTATGAAAAAAGTCGAACTTTTGGCTCCCGCCGGGGGCTATGAAACAATGGTAGGCGCCTTTAATGCGGGCGCAGATGCCGTTTATCTTGGTGGTTCTAAGTTCGGAGCAAGAGCGTATGCGGACAATTTCGACGAGGCTCAGGTTCTGGACGCTATTTCCTATGCCCATTTACATCACAAAAAAATATATATGACAGTCAACACTCTCGTAAAAGAGCGTGAGTTCTCGGAAGTTTACGACTTTATGTTGCCTTATGCCGAGAAGAATCTTGACGGTGTTATCGTTCAGGATCTTGGTGTGATGAAGTTTTTGCGCGATGAATTTCCGAATGTCGAGATTCATGCGAGCACGCAGCAGACGGTTACGGGTGTTTACGGTGCTAAGCTCCTAAAGGACCTTGGATGTTGCAGAGTCGTTCCCGCGAGAGAGTTAAGCCTCCCTGAGATGCAGGCAATCCGCGAAAAAGCTGATATTGAAGTTGAGGCATTTATTCACGGAGCTATGTGTTATTGCTACTCTGGAGCTTGTCTTTTCAGCAGTATGGTTGGAACAAGGAGCGGAAACAGAGGCCGCTGTGCGCAGCCGTGCAGACTTCCGTATAAGATGGCGGGTTCAAACGGCAAAGAGGAATATCCTATAAGTCTTAAGGATATGTGCACGATTGACTTAGTGCCCGAGCTTATCCGCGCAGGCATTGATTCTTTTAAGATCGAGGGAAGAATGAAAAAGCCTGAGTACGCAGCGGGCGTAACTTCTCTTTACAGAAAATACATCGATCTGTACTACAAAGAGCCTGATAAGGAACACAGGGTATCCAAAGAGGATATGGATATTTTGAAAGCTCTTTATCTTAGGACGGGAATAAGCGACGGATATTATCACAGGCACAACGGAAGAGAGATGGTAACTGTCTCGTCGCCTGCATATAACGGAACTTCGGAAGAAGTTTCTAAGAAGATAAAAGAAAAGTATCTCGGCTACGAGAAGAAGATAAAGTGTGATATTTATTGCGACCTTACGGTTGGAGATTCCGCAAAGCTCACGATGCTTCTTAAGGATGACAGCGGCGTTGTCTGCGAGGTCACGGGAAAAGAAGTTCAGGCGGCATCGAACAGGCCGATGGATGCGCAGAACATTGAAAAACAGCTAAGAAAGCTTGGAAATACGCCATTCGAGGCAGACGAAGTCGTCGTTACGATAAATGATAACGGCGAAGGAACGGGAATCTTTATTCCTGTGGGCGAACTTAATGAGTACAGGCGAAGTCTTTGCGAGAAGATGCTTGAGCTATTACTTGATTCGAGCAAGATTGAAAAGCAGGACAAAGCCGATAATGAAGCGGCTCAAGTTTCGTCACGTGTACAAAAAAGAAAAGCAGATATTCATGTTCTTGTAAGCAGTAAGAACCAGCTAAATGCGGTGCTTGGATATCTTGATGATAAAAAGATAGGCAGAATATATGTTGATTCAGACATGCTTCTTGGAGCAGAGAAAGACAGTGTGTCTAAGCTCCTTAAAGAGGCGAGAGATAAAGGCGTTGAGATCATCGCGGCACTTCCTTATGTCACAAGGGAAGAGAAGAATGACGGAAGCGCTGATATATTGAATCTGATAAATATATGTTTGGAATTTGATATAAGCGGTATACTTGTCAGAAACCTTGAGCAATTGGGGTATTTGAGAGATAATATTTATCTTGGGAAAGTAATCTGTGATTACGGAGTTTATGTGTGGAACGCAGAGAGTTACAAGCTCATTACGGAGTGCGCTAAGGGCGGCTTTAGTGTCGATGAGATTTCCGTTCCGTACGAACTTACTATTCATGAGGCAAAAGATGTTACCGTGGCAGTTAAGTCGATAAGCGATGTTCCTGTTACGTACAATCTTTACGGTCATGTTCCCATGATGATAAGCGCCGGCTGCGTTAAGAAGACTACAGATAAATGCAGCGGCAAAAACGGAAGCGTTCATAGCGAGAAAATGCATATGATCGACAGGATGGGGAATGACATAACAGTTACCACAAATTGCAGGAACTGCTACAATGTCATATGGAATACAGATCCGACAGTTCTTTTTGGAAAAAAGAAATCAATAGATGATATGGGCATCTTTGATCATTACAGGCTTGATTTTACAATTGAAAATGAGAATGATACGAAGGATGTTCTTGAGAGCTTTATTCGTGATAAGGCTTTTGAGAAAAAGAACTATACCACGGGTCACTATAAACGCGGAGTAGAATGATTTAAATGAAACTTTATGTTACAGAGATAGCTAAATATGTGATCGCTCTTTTACTGTTCTTGTTTACTTCAGATTCTTTTGTTGCACTTACAAAACCGTATGAGAGTGACAGAAAGTTGTTATATACGAGACAGATTTTCTGTATGTTCGGAGTCCAGGTATCATGTTTTATACAGATAATGGCGCGAACAGGAAAAGTGTCTTATCTGTTCTTTTTTGCCTTTCAGATAGTTATATTTGCGTCGGTGATCATGCTTTTTTATCTTATTTATCCCGATGCAAATAAGGTTATCATAAACAATACGTGTATGCTTTTGATGATCGGAATCATCATGATAACCAGAATTTCTTATGAGAAGGCGATAAAGCAGTTTATTATTGTTGCGGCATCTTTTCTTATCGGCTTTTTTGTTCCGGAATTGATATTCAGGTTGAATGTCTTAAAGCGCTATGCATGGGCATTTGCTATAGCGGGAATTGTTGCGATAGGAATAGTTCTGGTTCTCGGAACAGCAACACACGGATCAAAGATTACGTATACGATTGCCGGAATTACTTTCCAGCCATCGGAGTTTACGAAGATTATATTCCTGTTCTTTTTGGCGGGGTCTCTGTTTAGAGAAAAAGAGTTTAAAGACCTTTTGAAGATCGCGGTAGTTGCGGCAGTGCATGTAGTTATCCTTGTTTTATCAAAAGACCTTGGAAGTGCGCTGTTGTTCTTCATGGTATTTCTTGCACTTGTATATATTGCAACGAACAATATCGGATATCTTATTATGGGACTTGGATTTGGCTCTGTTGCAAGTGTTATCGCATACGGGCTGTTTTCGCATATTCAGGTCAGAGTAAAAGCGTGGCTCGATCCTTTGGGAAATATTGAGGATGCGGGATATCAGCTGTCACAGTCGCTTTTTGGAATAAGCAGCGGCGGAGCTTTCGGACTTGGACTTTACGGAGGATCGCCTCAGTCGATTCCTTTCGTTGAGCAGGATTTCATTTTCTCAGCTATCGCGGAGGAATTTGGAATTGTGTTTGCGGTTATAATGACGCTTATATGTGTGAGTACTTTTTTACATATGATGTACGAAGGATATGTGATGCACGATAAATACTACAGGCTGTTGGCGTGTGGTATAGGTATCTCATATATTTTCCAGACTTTTTTGACCATAGGAGGAGGTTCCAGATTCATTCCTCTTACGGGTGTTACACTTCCTCTTGTAAGTTACGGCGGATCGTCCGTAATGGTTACGGTTGTCATGATGATGATATTTGAAGGAATATGCCTTGTGCGGAATTTCGAGGAAGCGGAAGATTATATAAGGCACGACAGGGGAAGAGGAAGCAAGAGGGATTATTACGATGAGAGAGGCAAGAGATACGAGGAAGACTACTAGAAATACGCGTTCGTCGCGACCGACATCGATAATTATACTTTCGTTTATTTATTTGGTGTTGTTTGCGTCAATGCTTACGTATATCTCGTATAATTCTACAAAAAACAAACAGAAATACATGAATAACAACTTCAATACCCGTCAGAAGATCTTGACGGCTCAGAATACGAGAGGCCAGATCTTTTCGAGAAGCGGTGATGTGCTTGCGTGCACAAAAACCGATAAAAAAGGTAAAGAAGTAAGAGAGTATCCTTACGGAAATGATTTTGCTCATGTTGTCGGCTATGCATCACACGGAAAAGCCGGTGTTGAGCTTATGTCCAATTATTATCTTATAAATTCAAGCATAGACCTTTCGGATAAGGCGAGATATGATTCCAAAAAGCAGAAGTATCCGGGAAATGATGTAACGACAACGCTTTCTGTTGATCTGCAGAAAGTTTGCAGTAGTGCGATCCCTTCGCCCAGAAAGGGCGCGATAGTTGTTTCAAATCCCGAAACGGGAGAAATTCTGGCGATGGTATCAAAGCCTGACTTTGATCCAAATACGATTTCGGAAGACTGGAAGGGTTATCTTGAAGAGGATTCAAGTGAAGCGACTCTTTTGAACAGGGCAACGCAGGGACTTTATCCTCCGGGATCAACATTTAAGATCGTTACTTCACTTGCTTATCTTAGGGAACATCCAAAAGATTACAATGACTATGCTTTTACCTGTAAAGGTAAGGTTTCCGAGGGCGATAATACGATATCGTGTTATCATGGCGAAAAACATGGATCGCTTGATCTGTACAAGTCTTTTGCAAAGTCTTGTAACTCGTCATATGCTAATATCGGTTTGAATTATGTTAAGCAAAAGACATTTAATGATGTTTTGAAAGAGCTTATGTTTAACGGTAAGCTCCCTATAGATCTTGCTTATTCAAGAAGTAAGTCGAGAGTCAGGGATGAAATGAATAAAGGCGATATCATGCAGCTTGCGATCGGACAGGGAGCTACGACTGTTTCTCCCATGCATATGAACATGATAACTTCTGCGATCGCAAATGATGGAATACTTATGAAGCCTTATTTGGTTCAGGAGGTTAATTCTGCTGACGGCAAGGTTCTCGAGTCGTATCATCCGGAAGAGTACAAGAGGCTTATGAGCGAAGAAGAATCAAGGATTCTTACAGAGATGATGGTTCAGGTTGTTCAGAAGGGAACTGCGAGCAAATTAAAAGGCCGTTCCTACACTGCTGCAGGAAAGACCGGTTCTGCTGAGTTTAATTCATCTTTAACTGATTCACATGCGTGGTTTACGGGCTTTGCACCGGCTGACGATCCCGAGATCTGTGTTACGGTAATCGTCGAGGATGCGGGAAGCGGCGGTAGCTTTGCCGTACCTATCGCAAAAAGAGTTTTTGATGCATATTTTGGATAATCAGTAGACTTCTTCGATAGAAAGTCTGTAATCCAATGAAAGATCAAGCGGAGAGTTGTTCTCATTTAAGAGTATTACGGGATGGGAGAGCGCGTGTTCATTTATACGGATCACGGTTCCTCTCTTCCCGTTATTTAATTTAATGCTAAATCCAAGCTGAGCGCTTGCGATATGCATAAGAATCGAAGTCAGGGCTTCGATGTAAAATTTCTGGAATCCCTGTGCTTCGTAGTTTGCTATGATCTGGAATGCATTTAATTTTTTTCTGTAATTTCTTTTTGAAGTCATTGCGACATAGGAATCGACGATTGCGATATACTTGGCAAATCTGTCGATGTTGTCACCTACAAGTCCCGCGGGATAGCCTGTTCCGTCGCATCTTTCGTGGTGCTGCATTGCGGCATTCAAAACGTGCTCATTAAAATCACCCATGTTCTTAAGGAAATCATATCCGATAACCGTGTGCTGAATGATTATCATATATTCTTCTCTTGTAAGACGCTGGGGCTTAGTGAGAATCTGTGTAGGTATGCTGAATTTACCAATGTCATATACAAATGCACATTGGATAAAAAGAATTTGATCTTCAGGTGAAAGTCCGATAAACGATCCAAAAACACCTGCGATAAGTGCAGACTTAAGGCAATGGTGAAGTATCATATCTTCATCTGAAGGAGTGAGATTGTAAAGATACTCAAGGAGCTGCTCACCGCTTGAAACAGAAGCAACGATAGAGTTGTAAACGTCCATGAGCTGCTGCATGATAATAGGCTGATGAGATGTCAGCGCACCCATCATATAACCTCTGAATACAGGGAAATATACATTGTAGATTGATTCGAATTTTTTGAAACCTTCTGAAATGCGTATCTTGTCATTGTGAGTTGTTGCAAAGTCAGCTTCTTCTTTTATCGGAACAGCCATAATGGACTGTCTTGTGAGCCTCTCTATGATTGTTTTATCAATCTTTGTGTTGGCAGCAACAATGATCTCGTTCTTGTAATTCAGTATATTTTCTGCGGCCACCATACCGGGCTTTAATTCCATTCTGGCAACGTATTTCATTTAAGTGGACCTCCCGTCACACAATCTTGTGGCATAATTCCATAAACGCCTGCCTTATGATAAAATAATAAGGATTTATGAGCGCTTATTAATAATATACTTTTTCGTGCAATCAAGGTCAATTCATTTATCTGAGGGAGCTACGATATTTATGATAAAAAATGGATTCTGTAAATTCTATAAGAATCTATATTGGGATGAAAGTATAAAAAACAGAAACCTCGTCAAGTGGCGTCTTTGCCACAGTAAGAAGCAGCTCACTATCTTTTGCGTAGTGAGAGCTACGAATGGAACGGATCAGCTTGAGATCATTCACAACGCTTTTTTATCTCAGGATTATTATAAAAAACATCCGGCATACATATACGGCATAGCTTCGGGATATTCGGAAGCAATCGATATTGTGATCAGGATATCGGACGAGGCGCAAAAAGTGGGGAAGACCGGAAATCTTTTGGATTATCTGGACAAAAAATAAATTAAACGGAGAAGTTTATGTTGGCGGTTTTATCGGTTTTGAAGGTGGTCGGCATTGTGTTGCTGATCTTGCTTCTTATTGCTATATTGCTTGTTCTGCTGGTTCTTTTTGTTCCCATAAGATACAGGATAAAGGGGAATTATCCAAAAAGTATCTTTAAGGAAGGAGAGGGCTTTGATAAGGATAAAGCTTTTTTATCCATAAAGTTTTCATGGCTTTTGCATGTTTTGTCGGGGAAGTTTCTGTATCCGAAGAGGCCTGAATTTGTTATCAGGGTGTTCGGGATAAAGATCTTTCCGCGCAAGGAGAAACCTGTAAAAGAGAAGCCGGTTAAAGAGAAAACTAAAAAGAAAAATAAAGATGACGATACAAATACTGATGAAGTAAATGATGGAAAAGTAATTTTCAAAGATGGGTTTGTTAATAAAAAAGAGAACTTTAATGACGAAAAAACATCTTTGAGTGAACATATCGAAAACAATATTACGGAATTTAAACAACAAGATAATGAAATAACAGAAGAAAATTTCGAAGATGACGATAAAGAGAGCTTTTTTGACAAATTAAAAAAGGTCGCAAAAACAGCTTTAGAACTGCTAAAAAAGCCAAAACATGTGTTTGAAAAAAATCGATATACAATATCTAGAGTTTGTGATAAGATAAGAATGATAAAAAATACTCTGGAAAATGATATTTTCAAGAGAGCTTACAGCCTTGTTAAGGGCAAACTAATACGACTCTTAAAAATGATCTTACCTGATAAGAGCAGGATAGAACTGTATCTGGGAATGGGGGATCCTGCGACTGAGGCGGAACTTATGTCGGTCTACGGAATATTGTATCCGGTTTTATATGACAAGCTTAAGTTCACACCTGATTTTGAGAACAGGGCACTCGGAGCGGATCTGGATCTCAAGGGACATATAACTGTATTCACGGTTATATATTGTGTAGCGGTTTGTTATTTCAACAAGGATGTAAAAAAAGTCATAAACAGATTCAAGAAGATAATGAATTCATAAGGTAATTCTTTATCACCCGGAGGAGTAAATGGGAGACAACAATTTTGGCAGCGTGGTTGACTCGCTGCTTAAAGGTATGAATTCAATTCTTGCGACAAAAACTGTCGTAGGAGAGGCTACTAAGGTTGATGACACAGTGATCTTACCACTTGTCGATGTATCTTTCGGTGTTGGAGCAGGTTCCAGCGATGCAGACAAGAAGAACGGTGGAGCAGGCGGATTCTGTGCAAAGATGTCGCCAAGCGCTGTTTTGGTGATCAAGGATGGATCTACTAAACTAGTTAATATCAAGAACCAAGATGCTGTAACAAAGGTTCTGGATCTCGTGCCCGATATTGTGGATCGTTTTTCCAAAAAAGAAGAAAATTTAATGGATGATAACACAGCAGTAGACATTGCTTTTCCCGAGAATAAGAATAAGGGAGAGTAAGTCTTAGGCTAGGGGGGTCCTAATGGAAAAAAAGAGAGACATTGAAGACATTATCCTTAACGGGACAAAGGATGAACTTTCGGAACTCAGGCTCTGGTTATTCAAAGAGAGCGTAAGACTTGAGAATCAGGAGAGTTCTCTTTCTGACCGGTACGCGAGACTTGAAGCTGACGAGATTTCTTTCAAGAACAGGGTTGATGCCGCTGAGAGAAAGCTCGAGACAGCTGCTAAACGCCTTGATAATGATCAGGCACTGTTTGAGCAGAGACTCAAGATTCTTAATAATGGCTTTGACCAGCTTAACAGCGATAAGAAAAAGCTGCAGAGTGAGTTTGTCAGACTTGAGAGGGAGAGAACTTACCAGAAAGAAATTGAGTACGATGCGGTTGACTTCTTATTCAGAGGGGTTAATAGCGCACTTGCTCTTAAAAAGAGATACAAAGATCTCATGAAGATGTTTCATCCTGACAACATAAGCGGCGACCAGGATATGGTTCAGCTTATCAATCAGGAGTACAGTGAATTGTGCAGACGATATGACGTTAGCATGATCAACTAAATATAGTCTTCATAAAATCTTAAGTTGTTTGTTATCACAATATATGATAATGTAAACAAGTCATTGTTCCGTCTGTGAACAATGACTTGTGTATGTTTTCGGGGATATTTTTGTTCGGAAAGATCTTATCTGTCGGACAAAAGCGTATATGATGGCATTTTCGCCATAGATTCCAAAATTATCAAAATTAAATCATTGACAGATACGAACGTTTGTTTTATTATAATTTTTAGATAGAACAGATGTTCTGGAAAAGGAGACTCGTATGGAGAGAGAAGAAAAACAAAAAGCACTTGAGGCAGCACTTGGTCAGATTGAGAAGCAGTTTGGTAAGGGAGCTGTCATGAAGCTTGGTGATTCATCAGACACTATGAACATAGAGACAATTCCCACAGGTTCACTCAGCCTTGATATAGCACTTGGACTTGGCGGAATCCCTAAGGGAAGAATTGTTGAGATATACGGACCTGAATCCAGTGGTAAGACAACAGTTACACTTCATATGATCGCTGAGGTTCAGAAGAGAGGCGGTATCGCCGGATTCATCGATGCGGAGCACGCACTCGATCCGGTATATGCCAAGAACATCGGAGTAGATGTAGATAATCTTTATATTTCACAGCCCGACAGTGGTGAGCAGGCTCTTGAGATCACAGAGACCATGGTTCGCTCAGGGGCTATTGATATAGTAGTTGTTGACTCTGTTGCAGCGCTTGTTCCCAAGGCTGAGATTGACGGCGACATGGGTGATTCTCATGTGGGACTTCAGGCAAGACTTATGTCACAGGCTCTTCGTAAGCTTACAGCAGTTATCAGCAAGTCAAATTGTACAGTAATATTCATCAACCAGCTCAGAGAGAAGGTTGGAATCATGTTCGGTAATCCCGAGACAACAACAGGTGGACGTGCTCTTAAGTTCTATTCATCTGTTCGTATGGATGTTCGCCGTATTGAAGCAATCAAGCAGAACGGCGAGAACACAGGTAACAGAACAAGAGTTAAGGTTGTTAAGAACAAAATCGCTCCTCCTTTCAAAGAGGCTGAGTTTGACATCATGTTCGGTAAGGGAATCTCTATTACCGGAGACATCCTTGATCTTGCTGCAAGCGTAGATATCGTCAACAAGAGCGGTGCATGGTATCAGTACAACAGCGAGAAGATCGGTCAGGGACGTGAGAATGCCAAGTTATATCTTGAGAACAATCCTGCGATCCTTGCTGAGATCGATGCAAAGGTAAGAGCATATTACAATCTTCCTGTAGATGTAACTGCAACCAAGAAAGATGCCGAGGAACCGGCACCAAAGAAGACTAAGGCAGCGAAATAATGATTATTTCAGACGTATGTGCATTGGATAAAAAGAGATCCAAAGTGTTCATAGATAGCGAATTTGCTTTTGTTTTATATAATGGCGAGCTCAAAGACTACGACATAAAAGTCGGCAATGAGCTTTCCGAAGATAAATACAATGAGATTAAGTGCGGACTTCTCCCCAAAAGGGCGAAGCTCCGCGCTATGAATTTATTGCAAAAAAAAGATTACACGGAGAGACAGCTTCGCGACAAACTTTCTGACGGCATGTATCCGCAAGACTGCATCGATACTGCGATAGATTATGTGAAGTCATTCAGATATGTTGACGACGAGCGGTACGCCGCAGATTACATGGCCTATCACATGTCGATGAGAAGCAAGAACAGAATCCTTATGGACCTTATGAATAAGGGAATTTCCAAGGATATTATTCAAAATAAATTTGAAGAACTTTATTCCGAGTGCGATGAAGATGTCGAAATTTCGCAAATTAAGCAGCTACTTATCAAGAAAAAATATGATGCGCAAACGATTGACCATAAAGAAAAACAAAAACTGATTGCCTTCTTAATGAGGCGCGGATATGACATTTCAATGATAAAAAAGGCGATGGATAGCGGAATAACTTGACACTGTGTTTTATAGAATGTAAAATTTAAGTGTTGTAAAATTGTATTCAAGTGTGCATTTTTTTTGTGCACTATACAAAATATTGTACAATGAAAATTGAATAAGGAGGTGCTCCTGTAATGACTACTGTTATAGTTGCAGCAGTAACTCTTGTTCTTTCTGCGATTTTGACTTGGATTATCTCATCTGCTTATCAGAAAAAGGTAACAGAGGGTAAAATCGGAAGCGCTGAAGAGAGGGCAAGAAAAATTATTGACGAAGCACTCAAGACTGCCGAAGAAACGAAGCGTGAGAAACTTCTTGAAGTAAAGGAAGAGGCACTTAAAACACGTAATGAACTCGAAAAGGAAGTACGAGACAGAAGAAATGAAGTCCAGCGTACCGAGAGGCGTATTCAGCAGAAAGAGGAAAACGTCGAGAAACGATCTGAAGCGATCGAAAGGAAAGAGCAAAGTTTAAATGCGAGAGAGGACGCTTTAAACAAGAAGAATGAAGAGGTTACTAAGCTTAACGAACAGAGGGTACAGGAACTTGAGAAAATCTCTGGCTTAACCTCCGAGCAGGCTAAAGAGTATCTTTTGAAAATTGTCGAAGATGATGTAAAACACGAGTCAGCTGTCATGATTAAAACCATGGAAGCTGAGGCTAAGGAAGAAGCTGATAAGAAAGCTAAGGAAATCGTTGTTAACGCGATTCAGCGTTGTGCCGCTGATCACGTCTCCGAAACAACAATTTCGGTTGTTCAGCTTCCCAATGATGAGATGAAGGGTAGAATCATCGGTAGAGAGGGACGAAACATCAGAACTCTTGAAACAATGACCGGTGTTGATCTTATTATTGATGACACACCTGAAGCTGTAGTTATTTCGGGATTTGATCCCATCCGCCGTGAGGTTGCGCGTATTGCACTGGAGAAATTGATCGTTGACGGTCGTATTCATCCCGCTAGGATTGAAGAGATGGTTGAGAAGGCACAGAAAGAAGTTGCTGCCAAGATCAAAGAGGAAGGTGAAAATGCTGCCATTGAAGCCGGTGTTCACGGCCTCCACCCAGAAGTTATCAAGATTCTTGGTCGTATGAAATTTAGAACAAGTTACGGCCAGAACTGCTTGAAACATTCTGTAGAGGTTGCTCAATTATGTGGACTATTGGCATCAGAGCTTGGTCTCGATGTCAGAGTTGCAAAGAGAGCAGGACTTTTGCATGATATCGGTAAAGCTGTCGATCATGAGCTTGAAGGCTCGCATATTCAGCTTGGTGTCGATATTTGTAGAAAGTATAAGGAATCACAGACTGTTATTAACGCAGTAGAAGCTCATCATGGTGATGTTGAGCCACAGTCTCTTATCGCTATTCTTGTTCAGGCTGCTGATACAATATCATCAGCTAGACCGGGAGCTAGAAGAGAGACACTTGAAACTTACACATCTAGACTTAAAGAACTCGAAGATATTACCAATAGCTTTAAGGGCGTTGATCACTCTTTTGCTATTCAAGCCGGCAGAGAAGTCAGAGTAATGGTTGTTCCTGAGCAGGTTTCAGATTCAGACATGATACTTATGGCTCGTGATATTGCTAAGAAGATTGAGGATGAAATGGAATATCCCGGACAGATCAAGGTTAATATCATAAGAGAGAGTAGAGCAACTGATTACGCTAAGTAATGAGTTTTCTGAACAATTATTGGGTAAATGTAGTGGAGAGGCTATTTTGCGAAAGCAAGATAGCCTCTTTTAAGTAGGAGAATTGATTTATTATGTTGCCGGTTGAATTTAAAAACAGAATGAAGGATCTTCTTGGTGATGAGGAGTATGCCAAGTTTATTGAGGCATTTGAGGCTGATAACAGATATCACGCTTTAAGGCTCAATACTTTAAAAGTTCGTGAAGACTTTAAAGATAAGCTCGAGTGTATAACAGAGCAGGTTCCGTGGGAAGAAACGGGATTTTATTATGATGCCTCCTTTACACCCGGAAAACACCCTTACCATGAAGCGGGGCTTTATTATATTCAGGAGCCCAGTGCAATGGCACCGGTGCATTTTTTGTGCCCTAAACCGGGTGAGAAAATTCTTGATCTTTGTGCAGCTCCCGGTGGTAAATCCACTCAGATCGCATGTAAGCTCGAGGGTAAAGGTATTTTAATTACAAATGAGATAAATAAGGACAGAGCAAAGATTCTGTCTTTGAATATAGAGAGACTTGGCATTTCAAATGCCATGGTATTAAATGAGTCGTCTGAACATTTAGCTGAGTATTTTTACGGTTATTTTGATAAAATCTTAGTAGATGCTCCTTGTTCGGGCGAAGGCATGTTTAGAAAGAACGATAATGCCGCCGACGAATGGAGCGTTGAGAATGTTATTCTTTGCGCCAAGAGACAGGCGGAAATTCTTGATAATGCAGCTGCGATGCTCGTTCCGGGAGGTACACTTGTATATTCGACGTGTACTTTCTCCAAGGAGGAGAACGAGGACAATATCGAAGCATTTTTGAACAGGCATGATGATTTTAAATGCGAATTTATGAAGAGGCTCTTCCCTCATGAAGTTAAGGGAGAGGGGCATTTTCTGTGCGTCCTTAAAAGGGATGGCGAGAATGTATCCGTTAAGAACGGCTATGTTCCGGGAGGCAGGATAATTCCTGCAAGAAAGGAACAGATCAAAGTTCTGGACAGCTTCTTAAATGAGACTTTGGAGAAATCTGCCATAGACAGTCTTCTTGACGGAAAAACTGTATTTATGTTCGGAGATCAGATGTACCTTGCACCTAAGGATATGCCTTCTTTTGAAGGATTAAAGGTGCTTCGTCCCGGACTTCATCTTGGTATGCTCAAAAAGGACAGGTTTGAACCTTCTCATTCACTGGCGCTGTATCTAAAGCCTGAAGATGTGAAGCTTACTTATGAGATTGCATCAGGTGACGATAATATCAAACAGTATCTAAACGGGCAGACTCTTCGCGTATCGCGCACGGGTAATAAGGGGTGGTGTCTTATCACAACGGACGGTTACAGCATCGGCTGGGCAAAAGAAGCCGGCGGTATGCTCAAGAACCATTACCCGAAGGGGCTACGAATCAATTATTAAATCATTTTGCAGAAGGAAAAAATCTAAGCATGAAAAAACTTCTTGTATATCTTAGAGATTACAAAAAAGAGATAGCACTCGGACCTTTATTTAAGCTACTTGAGGCATCTTTTGAACTTATGGTGCCTCTTGTTATCGCAGCTATGATCGATAAAGGAATCGAATCAGGGGATAAGTCATATGTAATTAAAATGTGCATGATACTTATCCTTTTGTGCGTTATTGGATGCATAAGCGCGATAACTGCGCAGTTCTATGCGGCTAAAGCGGCTGCGGGATTTGCGAAGAAGGTAAAGAGAGCTCTTTTTAACAATATTCAGTCGCTGTCGTTTTCTGATATGGACAGGATCGGTACGTCGGCGATGATGACGAGAATGACCAGCGATATTAATCAGGTTCAGCAGGGCGTCAATCTTACGATAAGGCTTCTTTTGAGATCACCTTTTATCGTGTTTGGCGCGATGATCATGGCATTTACGATTGACGTCAGACAGGCGATGATCTTCCTTGTGACGATAATACTGCTTTTTGCGGTTGTCGGCGCGATCATGGGATGGAGTATTCCTAAATACGGCGAGATTCAGAGTAGGCTCGACACAGTCCTCAGGCTCACAAGGGAGAACCACACGGGCGTAAGAGTTATCCGTGCTTTCGGTCTTGAGAATGAAGAAAAAGAAAAATTCCATAAGAGCAATGATTCACTCATGGAGCTTCAGAGTTTCGTGGGTGGAATTTCTTCGCTTATGAATCCTGTTACTTTTGCGATATTAAACATTGCGCTTTTGTTCCTGATCTATAAGGGCGGAATTTATGTTGAAGCTGGCGAGATGACAAAGGGTGAAGTAGTTGCTCTCTATAACTACATGTCACAGATCCTTGTAGAGCTTATTAAGCTTGCAAATCTTATTCTTACAATCACCAAGTCGATCGCATCCGGAAACAGAGTGCAGGAGCTTATCGAGCTCAAGTCCTCGATGGATGACGGAAGCATTGATACTTTTGATGAGACGGATGAGCATGTTGTCTTTGAAAACGTGTCTATGAGATACGAGGGAGACAGCGAAGATTCGCTTGAGCAGATAAATCTTTCGGTTAAAAGAGGTGAGAGAATCGGTATCATCGGCGGAACCGGAAGCGGAAAGTCTACGCTCATTAATCTCATTCCGAGATTTTACGATACCCGCGAGGGAAACGTTGTAATTGACGGCAAGAACGTCAAAGAATATAAGCTTGATGCGCTTAGAGAGAGGATTGGAATCGTGCCGCAGAAGGCAGTTCTTTTCCATGGGACGATTAGGGACAATATGCGCTGGGGTAAGAACGACGCGACGGATGAAGAGATCTACGAGGCTCTTCACATAGCGCAGGCTGAAGAAATCGTCAAGGGAAAAGAAAACGGACTCGATCACATGGTAGCGCAGGGAGGAAAGAATTTCTCCGGCGGTCAAAAGCAGAGACTTACCATTGCGAGAGCACTTGTTAGAAAACCTGAGATACTTATTCTGGATGATTCGGCTTCGGCGCTGGATTTCCTTACAGATAAGAATTTGAGAAAAGCAATCGGCGAGATGAAAGATGCGCCGACTACGTTTATTGTGTCGCAGAGAACGTCTGCCGTTCACGACTGCGACAAGATACTTGTGCTTGAAAACGGCGCAGTTGTTGGAATGGGAACTCACGATAAGCTCCTTGAATCTTGCGATCTTTACAAAGAAATATATGATTCTCAGTACAAGAAGGAGGGAGCGGTATGAAGAAAGGAACTCTTAGAAAAGTACTTCACTACGCTGGAAAATACCGCGGACTTGTTTTTTTGTCGCTGATACTTGCAGTTGTCACTGCGGCACTTGCACTGTATATTCCGATACTTGCGGGCGGTGCAATTGATCTTTTGGTCGGAGAAGGAAACGTTGATTTCACCAAGGTCATGGCGGTTCTTATGAAGATGCTCGCAGCGATTCTTTTTACGGCGATCTGCCAGTGGGTGATGAACAAGGCAAACAATGTTATCACGTTTAAGGTTGTAAGAGACGTCAGAGCAGAGGCTTTTGACAAGCTCCAGACGCTGCCTTTTGAATATCTTGATAAGGTGCAGAGCGGCGAGATAGTGAGCAGAATAGTTGCGGATATAGATCTTTTTGCAGACGGACTTCTCATGGGCTTTACGCAGCTCTTTACGGGAATAGTGACTATTCTTTTCACGCTTGTTTTTATGTTCTATCTGAATTTCAGAATTGCGATTGTTGTCGTTGCACTTACGCCGCTTTCGCTCATTGTTGCGAGGGTTATCGCCGACAAGTCGTTTAAGCTCTTTAAACTACAGAGCGAAGCGAGAGCAGATCAGACTTCGGTTGTTGATGAGATGATAGGAAATCTCCAGGTTGTTAAGGCATTTGCTCACGAAGATGAGAACATGGAGTACTTTGATGAGGTGAACGGAAAGCTGGAAGATGCTTCGGTTAAGGCAGTGTTTGTTTCGGCGATTACGAATCCAGGTACAAGATTTATCAATAACCTCGTTTATGCGTTTGTTGCGCTGTTTGGCTCATTTGCGTGTATCGCAGGCAAGATGACTGTCGGCGGACTTACGATCTTTTTGAGCTATGCGAACCAGTACACGAAGCCTTTTAATGAGATCTCGGGCGTGGTAACGGAACTTCAGAATGCACTCGCGTGCGCAAGACGCGTATTTGACCTTATTGAGGAAAAGAGTGAGGAGAAGGACAAAGAGACTGCTCCTTCTGAGTTTGTCGCTGAAGGTGTCGTTGATATAAGTGATGTTTCTTTTTCCTACGATAAGAAAAAGAAGCTCATAGAAGACCTTGATCTTAGTATCGTAAAAGGCCAGAGAGTAGCGATAGTTGGACCGACGGGAAGTGGAAAGACGACGCTTATCAATCTACTTATGAGGTTCTACGACGTTGATAAGGGCAGTGTAAAGATTGACGGATACGATATCAGGGATATCAAGAGGCTTGACCTTAGGGATAATTTCGGTATGGTGCTTCAGGAGACGTGGCTTCGAAACGGCACTGTAAGGGATAATATCACTCTTGGAAGAAAAGATTTTACAGATGATGAGATAATTGCTGCGGCGAAGGCTACTCATGCGCACAGCTTTATCAAGAAGCTTCCCGATGGGTATGACACCGTCATTTCTGAAAACGGAGGAAATCTCTCGCAGGGACAGAAGCAGCTTCTTTGCATCACAAGAGTTATGCTCAACATACCGCCGATGCTGATACTTGATGAGGCGACTTCTTCGATTGACACGCACACCGAGATGAGGATACAGAGAGCATTTAACAAGATGATGAAGGGCAGAACGAGCTTTATCGTTGCTCACAGACTGTCGACCATCGTTGAAGCTGATGTTATTCTCGTCATGAAGGACGGGCATATTCTTGAGCAGGGCAAACATGAAGAGCTGCTTGATAAGAAGGGATTCTACTACGAACTGTACAATAGCCAGTTTGCGTAAGAGATCGCCGATTTATAAAACGCTAGTTAAAAGGTAAAAGATGTAATAGAATGGAAATAGATGTATTTTGAGGCATCTTTTTAACAGATACAATGAGGGGACTATATGAGAAAAAAGAAAATAAAGAGACCTGTTTTTGTTATTGGGCACAAGAATCCTGACACGGATTCAATCTGTGCTGCGATCACGTATGCAAAGCTTAAGAGTGCAATAACGGGTGATGAGTATATTGCGGGAAGAGCAGGACATTTGAATGAGGAGACACAGTTTGTGCTGTCTCATTTTGATGTGCAGGTTCCTGTCTATATTAAGGACGTAAGAACTCAGGTAAGAGATATGGAGATCAGGATGCTTGAAGGAATCGGAGCAGACCTTTCTCTTAAGAAAGCCTGGGCAGAGATGAGAGATGCCGAAGTTGTTACTCTGTGCGTTACCGAGAACGACGAAGTTAGTGGCATAATCACGACGAACGACATTGTTGAGACATACATGGATGTTATCGATCCCGGAATTTTGTCTTCGGCAAAAACGTCGTATCAGAACATTGTCGAGACTCTCGACGGTGAGCTTATCGTGGGTGATATCGGCGATACGCTCGATAAAGGAAAAGTTGTTATCGCGGCTGCAAGCCCTGATATGATGGAGAATTTCATCGAAGAGGGCGATGTTGTCATTCTTGGAAATAGGTATGAGACGCAGCTTTGCGCGATCGAATTAAATGCCGGATGCATCATTGTCTGCGAGGGTGCTGAAGTTGCAAAGACCATTCAGACGCAGGCGAGAGAACACGGAACAAAGATAATCACAACGCCGCACGATACTTTTGTTGTGGCAAGGCTTATCAATCAGAGTATGCCGATAAGCTATGTCATGAAAAAAGACAACGTTGTGTGCTTCCACATGGATGACTACATAGAGGATATTCAGGAAGTAATGGCTCAGATGAGGCACAGATACTTTCCTGTCCTTGATAAGAATGAACATTACATCGGAATGATCAGCCGTAGAAATTTCCTCGGTGCGAAAAAGAAACAGCTCATTCTGGTGGATCACAATGAAAAGAATCAGGCTGTCAACGGCGCAGATTCAGCTGATATTCTGGAGATAATAGATCATCACAGGCTTCGCACGATCGAGACGTCGGGACCTGTATTTTTCAGAAACCAGCCGCTTGGCTCAACTTGCACGATCATTTATCTCATGTATAAAGAGAATGCGATCGAGGTTGATAAGACGACTGCGGGACTTCTTCTTGCAGCGATTCTTTCGGATACGCTTATGTTCAGGTCTCCAACCTGTACAAACGTAGACAAGAAAGCGGGAGAGGAACTTGCTAAGATAGCGGGCGTAGATTACGAAGAGTTTGCAAAAGAGATGTTCCATGCCGGATCCAACTTAAGCGGCAAATCCGCGAGCGAGATCCTTCATCAGGACTTCAAGAAGTTTACGGTTGATGAGATGAATATCGGAATAGGTCAGATAAATTCCATGAGTTCCGAGGAGCTTCTTGAGATAAAAGAAAGAGTGGAACCGGAGCTTAAGAAGGCAGCCGAAGACGATGGTCTTGATATGCTTTTCTTCATGCTCACAAATATTATCGACGAGTCTTCGGAAGTTCTTTTCACAGGCGCAAAGTCACAGTACACGATCAACAGTGCCTTTGGAATCAATGTTTCCGGCGACAAAGCGACACTCCCCGGCGTTGTTTCAAGAAAGAAGCAGCTCCTTCCGGCGATTGTCGAAGCGATACAGAACTGAGATTTTTTGAACAATAAAAAACCGATAGCTTTGAGCTTCAAAGTTATCGGTTTCTTTTTATTTAGTGCCGGCAGTGGGACTTGAACCCACACGTGGTTACCCACAACAGATTTTGAGTCTGCATCGTCTGCCATTCCGACATGCCGGCGTTTTTCTCTGTGCCTGTACTGACGTACAGCTTTATTACTATATCATAGAGAAAATGTATAATCAAGAGGCAGATTCATTATTTGCAGTAAAAATCTTATTTAATCTTATCTTTGAACAGATAATACGCCAGCACATGCAGAGCCTGTTTGAAGTCACCGCCGTTGATGGCGGACAATAGTTCGGTTTCGCTGAGCGTGACTACATTCAGAAATTCAGTTGCGTCAAGTTCCTGAGAATCAGAGAGTGTGCAGTCTGTGGCGCAGTAGATGTGGACGTTGCTGTTTGAGATTGTTGCATTTGCGGGAATCGTGAGAAGGTGTGTCCAGTTATCGGATGTGTAGCCTGTCTCTTCGCGGAGTTCGCGCTTTGCTGCTTCAAATGCGTCGTCTTCTGATGCGATTATGTTTTCTTTTGTTATGCTTGATCCGATATGTTCGGGATCGTATTCAATGCCACCAGCAGGGAATTCTGTGGTTATTTCATCGATGCCGTGTCTGTATTGGCGGACACAGATGAATTTTCCGGACTTGTCTGTTGCGATAACAAGCGAAAAGCTGTGTTTTGAATAGTTATACACGGGCGAAATCGTCTGCCCGTCGGGGAGTTCGTATTCGTTTCTTCTGAAATCTATCCACTGGTCTTGGATGATGTGTTCTTCATTTGTAAGCTTCCAGTATAGTTTTTTCTCAAAATTGGTCATAAATTTCCTCTTTTTTTCTTGATTTTACGCAATGTATTTTATCACAAATCAGGCATTTGCTGATATAATATTTCGTAGGTATGTGTTTTTTATTGCATAATTAGACCGCATAATTATTGAGCGGTTGTTATTTCTATTTGAGGCGGTGGAGAAATGAAATTATTAGCAGTTGATAAACTTGTGCCCGGACTTATTGTTTCGGAGAATATATATACGATTGACGACAGGCTTGTTCTGGCTAAAGGAACGGTTCTTGACGAGAAGGACATTCTCAGAATCAAGTCCCATTCTCTTTATAATATCTTCGTTGAAGATGACAAGCCGGTCGAGAGAACAGAGAAGGAAGAGACAACCCCTGAAGACTTTATGTCATATTCAGAGAAGCTGAAGAATTCAGAGGGATTTATCAGATTTAAACGCGATATAGAAGAGAAGGCGAAAAAGCTTGAGGAATCCTTCAAGATGATCGCAAACGACGGAGCACCTCTTGATGTTGAGAAGCTCACAGAGCCTGTTTTCCACCTTTTTGTAGAGGCGGGAGGAACAGCCGGAGTGTTCGATATGCTCCATAACCTCAGAGATAACAGTGATGCGGTATTCATGCACAGCTTGAACGTTTCACTTATAAGTAACACACTTGCAACGTGGATGAGACTTCCCGAAGATGTAGTGCAGGTTGTAACTGCCGGCGGACTTCTTCATGACATAGGCAAGATGCTTATGCCACCCGATCTTCTTAACAAGAAGGCACCGCTTACCGAATACGAAGAGCGCGTTATGCGCGATCACGTGACCAAGGGATATGACCTTGTCAAGGACGAGGACATCGACCAGAGGATAAAGAACTGTATCCTTATGCACCATGAATTTAAGGATGGATCGGGATATCCGCTTCATCTTAGCGGAGACAAGATTGATGAGGTAGTTTCTATCATCACTGTTTCCAACATATATGATGAGATGACTTCAAGAAGAACTTACAGAGCGCCGATCTGCCCGTTCACCGTGATCTCACAGTTTGAAAAAGAAGGTATCAACAAGTTTGATCCCAACGTTATCATGACATTCCTCGGCAATATTGCAAACACATTCATCGCCAACAGAGTTATGCTCAACACAGGACAGACAGGCGAGATCATATTTGTCAATGCAGATCACCTTTCACGTCCCGTAGTTAAGTGCGGCGAGAACTATGTTGATCTTGCATCCAACAAGAGCCTTTCAATTGTTGCTGTGATCTGATGCAGTATTGTTGTAAATGAATTATGTTTGTAGTATTCTGTATGTTGTAGAAATGGCTGTCGAGAGCACTTTATGCGACACAACATATTGAAAATATGATATTTGTTATGCGGAGCCGAACATGAATTGTAAAGATGCGGACAAACTTATTCCCTTGTTTTTAGATGATGATCTTGATAACCGTGAATTAGCCGACTTTCTGAGTCATGTTGAGGCTTGTGCAGATTGTAAAGAAGAACTGACCATTCAATTTTTGGTTAAGGTCGGTATGAAGAGACTTGAAGATGGTAATACCTTCAATCTTCGAAATGAACTTGATGCTCTTTTACTTGATGCAAATAAGAGACTGACTACCAGGAAATATCTGGTGTTATCAAGTTATCTTTTGCAGGCTGTAGTTCTTGTTCTCGGAGGAACAGCACTTTTTCTCGCACTGTTTTTATGAAAAAAGTGGTTTGCTATGCAGATCGATTGAATTAGAAATTAGCATTATGTTGGGGAAAAAAGTCATTGAGTATTCATGTTATTGACGCTACAAATTTTATAAAGGATGCATTTTATGCCGTGCCGGTTTTTTCCGATGAGGAGGGAAACAGCATCAGCGGTATTTACGGTGCATTATATAAGTTAAAGAGCATGCTTTCGGGAAATGAAGAAGCTCTTTTTGCTTTTTCTTTTGAAAAAGATAATGAATCTGAATATACACCTGCGGTTATCTATCAGACAGACAGGTTCAAAAATATTCTTGAAAATGCCGGAGTGCCTGACCTTCTGGATATCACGAAGGGAGCTGCCGGAACATCTGAACTGACATCTTATCTTGAGACTGAACTTACTAAGCTGTCGCCCACAGGCAAGGTTGCAAAGACTCCACAGTTTGAACTTAATATTTCAAGTACCTCCGATCTAAACGAGGTTGAAGAGCTCTTTAAGAATGCACATGCTTACGGCGTTAAGAGCAAGGAGAACTACATCGCATATTTCCTCATGAGAGAGGGGACAAAAGATACCTCTTCCAAGAAGAAAGATACGGTCGGTATTGCGCTTTGCTTTGACGAAAAGAGCGCTGTGTACATTCCTGTAGAGAATTTCATCACAGAATCATATATAGGAAATAAGCTTGGCGAACTCAGCAAAGACTGCTCGCTTGTTACTTTCGACATAAAGGATGGCTACGATCTTTTCGAGCCTTCTGAGATAAGTGAGAGAACATCCGGTTACAGCGCGGAAGATACGAGTTACCTGAACGCGCCTAAATGCTTTGATACTCTGATCGGAGCATATCTGTGTAACCCTATCAAGAACGATTACAGCATTGAAGATATTTCCAAAGAATATTTGAAGATTCCTTTTGATAAAAGAAGTGATGTATTTGGGAAAAGCAGTATCAAAGAAGCAGAGGCTTCTAAGATAGCCGATTACGCGTGCAAGGCGGCATTTATCTGCAAGGCTGCGACTCCTCTTATCAGGGAGAAGCTTGTAAAGTCAGGTATGGAGAATCTCTTTTACAATATTGAGATGCCTCTTTCATACATTCTTTATGCTATGGAAAAAGAGGGAATCATTGCCAAGAAAGATGAGCTTAAAGCGTATTCGGACAAGCTTGCCGTAAGGATCGCAGAGCTTGAAAAAGCGATATACGAGGCTGCCGGATGCGAGTTTAATATAAACAGTCCAAAACAGCTTGGAGAAGTTCTTTTTGAGAAACTTGGGCTTCCCGCTGAAAAGAAGACAAAGTCGGGCTATTCGACTGCGGCAGATGTGCTTGAGAAGCTCGCTCCCGATAATAAGATCGTTGCGGACATTCTCGAATACAGAGGTCTTGCGAAATTAAAGTCAACATACGCTGACGGGCTTACAGCCTACATCGACAGCGATGACAGAATACATACAAGCTTTAACCAGACGATTACGGCAACGGGAAGAATCAGTTCAACTGAGCCGAACCTTCAGAATATCCCTATGAGAACCGAAGAGGGAAGACTTATCCGAAAGGTTTTTGTACCGAAAGACGGATATGTATTTGCGGATGCGGATTATTCGCAGATCGAGCTTAGGATCCTGGCTCACATGTCTGAGGACAAAGGACTTATCGAGGCGTATCACGAGGGAGAGGACATCCACAGGATCACGGCATCCAAAGTTTTCCATGTTCCTTTCGAGGAAGTGACGCCGCTCCAGAGGCGAAATGCCAAGGCGGTTAACTTCGGTATCGTGTATGGAATCAGCTCTTTTGGCTTGTCCCAGGACTTGTCCATATCACGAAGCGAAGCAAAAGAGTATATGGACAAATACTTTGAGACTTACCCCGGCGTTAAGGAATATCAGGACAAAGTGATCGCAGGCGCGAAGGCAGACGGAATGAGCGTTACGCTCTTTGGAAGAAAGCGTCCGATTCCCGAACTCAAGGCTTCTAATTTCAATCTCAGGCAGTTTGGCGAGAGAGTTGCGATGAATGCTCCGATTCAGGGAACCGCTGCGGATATCATGAAGATAGCCATGATAAATGTCTTTTTCAGATTAAAGAGGGAAGAACTCAAATCAAGACTTATCCTTCAGATTCACGATGAGCTTGTCATTGAGACGGCACCTGATGAAAAAGATATAGTGACAGAAATACTTACTAAAGAGATGGAGAGTGCGGCAGATCTTTCGGTTCCAATGGAAGTTGACTGCCACATCGGAAGCGACTGGTATGAATCAAAGTAAGATACAAAAAGGCAAAACAAACATTATAGGTGTTACGGGCGGCGTTGGTGCCGGCAAGAGCACAGTACTTAAATACATAAACGATAATTACAATTGCAAGGTTGTCTTTTCCGATGACGTTGCAAATGAGATCAAGAAGAAGGGATATCCCGCATACGACGAGCTCGTGCGGGTTCTCGGAGAAGAAATTCTTGGCGAAGATGGCGAGATCGACAAGGCAAAAATGGCGGCATCGATCTTCGGAGATGCAAAAAAGCTTGAGAAAGTGAATAAAATTTTGCATCCTGCAGTAAATACATTTATTATTAATATAATAGATGAAGAGAGACTGAGAAACAGAATCGATTTTGTTTTTGTTGAAGCAGCTCTTTTGATCGAAAACGGATATAAAAAAATTGTCGATGAGCTTTGGTATATTTATGCCGATGAAGATACACGCAGAAAGCGGCTGAAGGACAGCAGGGGGTATTCGGATGAGAAGATTGACGGAATATTTGCTCAGCAGCTTAATGATGAGGCATACAGGCTCAATTCGGATTTTGTGATAGACAACAGCAAAGATCCGGAGTCGGCAGCGGAACAAATTAACAAGAAACTTGGAGAGTGGAGAGAATGATGGCAAGTTTGGAACAGACAGATCAGAAAGTAGTATTTGGTCTTGATATCGGAACGAGAAGCGTGGTGGGAACTGTCGGATACATGAACGACGGACAGTTTAATGTTATTGCGCAGGCGGTCGAGAAACACCAAACAAGAGCTATGCTGGACGGACAGATTCACGACATCGGTAAAGTCGGCGCTACTATCAGAGTTGTAAAAGAAAAACTCGAACAGCAGACTGACATACATCTTACGGATGTTTGTATAGCAGCTGCCGGACGTGTTCTCAGAACAGTCAGAACAACATATGAGTATGAGTATCCGGAATCACATGATATCACGGATGAAGATATATATAACCTTGATTCTGCTGCGGTTCAGCAGGCTTATTCGGAGTTCCTTCAAAAGAATACATCAGACCTTAAGTTCTATCTGGTCGGTTATTCTGTAATGCACTATTATCTGGATGGATACCAGATAGCAAACCTTGAAGGACATAATGCGGGTAAGGTAAGTGTTGAGCTTATCGCGACATTCCTTCCCGATGACTGCGTAGACGGACTTTACAAAGCGTGCGAAAGAGCAGGGCTTAATGTTGCAAACCTGACTCTGGAGCCTATTGCGGCTATGATGGTTGCAATCCCTGACAGATTCAGAATGCTCAATCTTGCTCTTATAGATGTTGGAGCAGGAACGTCCGATATTTGCGTAACTAACGACGGCTCGATCACTGCGTACGGAATGTTACCTATCGCAGGTGATGATATAACAGAGATTATCGCGCAGCACTGCCTTGTTGACTTTAACCAGGCTGATGAGATCAAGATCGCTGCAAGTCACAACGATAGAGTTGATTTCATCGATATCATGGGACTGCGCAAGACCATAACGGCAAAGGATATCGCCAAGATCATAAGACCTCAGGTTGATATGATGGCGAAAAAAGCTGCCGAAGAAATTAAGAGACTTAACGGCGACAAGCCTGTAAGCGCTGTATTCGTTGTAGGTGGCGGCGGTTGCGTGCCCGGATATACCAAGGCAATCGCAAGAGAAATGGATATTCCCGAAGAGCGTGTAGCTCTCCGTGGTGAGGAAGTAATGAAGAGCATTACCTTCCTTAATAACGACGGAATCGAAAGAGATTCGCTTCTTGTCACACCGCTTGGTATCTGTATCAGTTTCTATGAAGAAGCAAACAATATTATCTTTGTTTCATTCAACGGTGAGCAGACAAGAATTTACGATAATGGTAAGCTTCAGATTGTTGATGCTGCTATGCAGGCTTCATTCCAGAATGAGGATCTTTTCCCAAAGAGAGGACAGGAACTTAGATATCTCGTAAACGGAAAAGAGAGAGTAGTAAGAGGAGAGCCCGGCGAGGCGGCAGTTATCAGCCTTAACGGCAAGAGCGCGGATATTCATTCCAAGATCCGTGCAAATGATATCATCGAGGTTACACCTTCAACAGCAGGCGAGCCCGGACATGCCGTTATCGAGAATATTCCTGAGTTTAAGACTAAGTTTGTTGTAAATGTAAACGGCGTAAATGTTGAGGCTTCGAGATTTGCGACAGTAAACGGAGAACCTCAGACAGCTCTTTACAGCATAAAGAACGGCGACGATATCCAGATACTTGATTACAATACCGTTGAGCAGGTTGCTGCACTGATGGATATTGAAATTACTGAGGATACGTATATAATCGTTAATAATGAGCATGGTGACAAAACAACTCCTGTTTATGAGAACTTCAAAGTTGAGTTCAAGGACAGGGAAGAGGCAATCATGGAATACTACAAGGATTTCCCTGATGCCGATGAGGTTGCTGTCAGCCAGGCTAATGAAGATGCCTATGAGAGTGATGATGGAGACATCAGAAGATTTGAAGGCAGAAGTGATGAGATGGGATATGAGGATCTTCCGGATGATGACGGTGAATACCGCAAGAGCGAAGAATCTGTGAAGAACATCCTTGCACGCGACCTTCACATCATGGTAAACAACGATGCGATCACACTTCATGGCAAGCCTGAATATGTCTTTGTAGATATATTCGATTCTATCGATTTTGACCTTACCAAGCCCAACGGTAGGGCGATCGTTACGACCTTGAACGGAAGGACTCCCGATTACTTGCAGTCTATCCACGAAGGTGACAAGATAGAAGTATATTGGAAGTAAGGGGAATATTTGATGCGTTTTACCAGTATTGCCAGTGGAAGCAGTGGTAACTGTACCTATGTCGGATCTGACAACACTCATATATTGATCGATGCGGGAACGAGTATGAAGAAGATCGGGGAAGGGCTTAACAGGCTTGACCTTTGCTTTGAAGATCTCGACGCCATTTTTGTGACACATGAACATGTTGATCACATCGGGGCGCTGCATACGATATTGAAGAAGCATAACATCCCTGTATATGCCACAAACGGCACTATACAGGGAATTAGAAAAAGTGATAAAAAGAATGAGATGACAGGTTCCGTATTCTGTCCGGTTCAAGCGGATAAGAGTCTGTGTGTCGGAGATATGATAATCAATCCCATGACAATTTCACATGACGCCCTTGAGCCCTGCGGATACAGAATTTACTGCGGGGACAAAAAGATAGGAGTTGCGACCGATCTTGGTTGCTACACGGATTATACCGTTGAAAGTCTTTCAGGGTGTGATGCGCTCCTGATAGAAGCTAATCATGATGAGAGGATGCTTCAGGCGGGGCGTTATCCTTATATGCTCAAAAAAAGAATCCTGGGCGATAAGGGGCATCTTTCGAATGCAAAGAGTGCAGAACTTCTTTGCAAGATCTTAAATGATAAGATAAAGGGAGTGTTCTTAGGGCATTTGTCCAAGGACAACAATCATCCCGATCTTGCCTATAAGACGGTCAGTGTTGAGATTGATATGGGAGATAACCCGTATTCAAGCGGAGATTTCCCTTTAATGGTTGCAAACAGAGCAGAGATTTCGCCTGTTATCGAATTTTAAATAAGTGGAGGAAATATGAACAAGATTATTATTACAGTTGTTGGAAAAGACACAGTGGGAATTATTGCTAAGGTATGTACTTATCTTGCAGATTCAGGGATCAACATCCTCGATATCTCTCAGACTATCGTGAGCGGATATTTCAATATGATGATGATCGCATCAATGGAAGGGACAGCTAAGGATTTCAACACTGTTGCCGATGACCTTGAGAAGCTTGGCAAAGAGATCGGTGTTGTGATCAAGTGCCAGAGAGAAGAAATTTTTGATTCCATGCATAGAATTTAAGGAGACTACCTAATGATAAATACAAAAGAAGTCATCGAGACCAATGAAATGATCGAGAAGGAAAATCTCGATGTCAGAACAATTACAATGGGTATCAGCCTTCTTGACTGCATCGATTCAGATCTCGAAGCTCTCAAGAAGAAAATATACAATAAGATCTATGAGTCGGCAAAAGACCTTGTTCAGACGGGAGATCAGATCTCAAGAGAGTTCGGTATTCCTATCGTAAATAAGAGAATTTCCGTTACACCTATCGCACTTGTCGGTGGTGCAGCTTGTAAGACAAAAGAAGATTTTGCTGAGATAGCAAAGACTCTTGATGAGGTTGCCAAGAAGGTTGGCGTTAACTTCATCGGAGGATATTCTGCTCTTGTAAGCAAGGGAATGACACAGGCAGACAGACTTCTTATCGAGTCTATTCCGCTTGCGCTTTCTCAGACAGATGTAGTTTGTTCATCAATAAATGTTGGTTCAACAAAGACTGGTATCAACATGGATGCCGTTCGTCTTATGGGAACCATTATAAAAGATACGGCTGAAGCAACTAAAGAGAACGATTCTCTCGGATGTGCAAAGCTCGTGGTATTCTGTAACGCACCTGATGACAACCCGTTCATGGCCGGTGCATTCCACGGTGTAACAGAGGCTGACAGAATAATCAATGTCGGTGTCAGCGGACCGGGCGTTGTTAAGACAGCACTTGAAAAGGTAAGAGGAGAGAACTTCGAGATCCTCTGCGAGACTATAAAGAAGACAGCATTTAAGGTTACAAGAGTCGGACAGCTTGTTGCAAAAGAAGCTTCAAAGAGACTTGGTGTTCCTTTCGGAATTATCGACCTTTCTCTTGCACCAACACCTGCTATCGGAGACAGTGTTGCCGATATCCTTCACGAGATTGGTGTTGAGCATGCCGGTGCACCCGGAACAACAGCAGCACTTGCACTTCTTAACGACCAGGTTAAAAAAGGCGGTGTTATGGCATCTTCATACGTTGGCGGACTTTCAGGTGCATTTATCCCTGTAAGTGAAGATCAGGGTATGATCAACGCAGTAGAAGCAGGAGCACTTACACTTGAGAAGCTCGAAGCAATGACATGTGTATGCTCTGTTGGTCTTGATATGATCGCTATTCCCGGAGATACCAAGGATACAACTATCGCTGGTATTATTTCTGATGAGATGGCTATTGGAATGATAAATCAGAAGACTACAGCCGTAAGACTTATTCCTGTTATCGGAAAGGGAGTAGGAGAAACTGTTGAATTTGGCGGACTTTTGGGATATGCACCGATCATGCCTGTAAATGGATTCTCATGCGACGCTTTCGTAAACAGAGGCGGAAGAATTCCCGCCCCCGTACATAGCTTTAAGAACTGATTATTTAGTAGCGGTGAATGGAATAGTGATATTTGAGTAGAACTCATGATCATTATTCCTGAAATCAGCTGAACCACCGTAGGTTTCAGCCGCAGATTTTATTGATTTTAACCCTATACCATTACCGGTTCGTCTGGTGGTGATATAGGTGTTATTTTTTTGCTTTACAAAGCCGTTAAAACTGTTGGTGGCAACAATGTAGAGGTTGCTCATATTTCTTTCAAGGATCTTTATCTCTATTTTTCTTTCTTCTTCAGCAAGTTCGCGGCATGCGAGAACGGCGTTTTCCAGAAGATTTCCTATTATATTGCAAAGATCGATGGTTGAGATAGATATTTCTTTTACCGGAAGTGCGACCTTGCACTCGAACTTTATCTTTTCGCTTTTGCACTGTCTCATATAGTGGTTTAAGAGAGCATTGAGCGAATTATTCTTGCAGTAGTAGCGGATCTCATTCTCAGGCATATTGCTGATGTAATTGCTCAGGTAATCTCTGATTGACTTGATGTCACCGCTGTTTGCAAGAGAGTCAAGAAGGCAGATGGTGTGCTTAAAGTCATGCCTTACCTTTGCAGTGTTCTCTATATAGCTCTGCTGGCTTAAGTACTGAGCCTCTTTCATTTGCAAGATATGATACTTTTCTTCATATTTAACTGCGTTCATTATCTCAAAGACGATGTTGTAGAAGATAATGGTCAGAATAATGAAGATAAAGAACATTCCTATAAGAAGTCCCCAGAAGGTTGCAAAAATATCATCCACATAGAGCGAGCTGTATTTTGTTGGCATTATCAGCAGATTGAGCGCAACAAATATGATGGATACAGGCATTGTAATGATCCAGATCTTCGATATCGTCAGCATGTCAACAAGGTTACTTCCGTGGTCATAAAGCGGAGACCAGAAGACAGCGACAATAAAGAAACTCAGTGTGAGTTTTATAAATGTGGTCTCGATATTGAACGTATCCGAGTTTGAAGCCGGATTGACGATAGCATCATACCCGAAGACCGCATTTATAATGATCGACATCAAAGCGCACATCCAAAGGAAGATCGCAAGGGATTTTGAAAGTTCTGCAACAAGAGTTTGCTCATAGATGAAATACAAGATAAATACTAATAATAGAAAAGAGAAAGTTTTATCTACATCCAGTGTAAGCGTTATTATTGATGAAATAGCGGAGAGAATTACTATTATGCCGCTCATTGTGAGAAGAAGCGGCATGGTCCGGTATTTCAGGTGATTCTTAAAAGGCAGATAACACATGATTATCGACGGAATAAGAATGAGGTTGGAAAAAAACATATTTAAAAAATTAAAGGTGTTCATCAGATAACTTCACTTTCATTTCTAATTTTGTTAAAAATATAATTCTTCCAGATCTGCTCCAGTTGTTTCTCTTTTTTGAGCGTGATGGGAGTCTGTATATCACCTGCTATAAAACAGCTTCCGTTTTTTAGGGAAGTGATATAGTCCATGTTTACCAATATTCCTCGCATAACGGGAAGAAATCTGATGTCTTCGGATAGAATATCCGAGATGCTGGCGAAAGTCATTCTGACTTTGTATGTTCTCTGATTTTTGAGAATTATCTCGTTGTAGTGACCGATAGACCTGATTAGTGCGATATCTGAATAGGGCACTGACACATTATCTTTTTCATATGTAAAGAACAGGTATGGAACATCGACAGCCATTGTCTTTTTCTTTAGGAAATCATCCATTACCTTGTAGAGTCTGCCTATTTCCGCAGGTTTCGAGATATAATCGTAGGCATGGATACTAAATGCTTCCGGCATAAATTCGCTGCTGCTTGTTAAAAAGACGATCGCGGTATCGGTATCGGTTTCCCGTATTTTTCGTGCGGTCTCGATTCCCGTAATGCCGTTCATATAAATATCCATGAAGATCAAAGTGTAATTATAATTTTCGTATTCGGAGAGAAATTCTTCGCCTCCTGAAAAAACTTCGATAGAAAGATCCAGTGAATTCTCATAAGCATAGCTTGTGAGTATAGACTTAAGCTGATCGGAGTCAGCCTTGAGATCATCAACAATTGCAATATTCATTTAACAATATCCCCGTCATAAATATCCGTTTTGAAAAATATTTTATAATAGATTATAATATTATAATGCATCTTATGCCAAAAAAAAACATTTTATGACATAAATATTGCTTCGAAATCGCGTTGATAATAAAATCTATACGTCAACGGCAAACGGTTTGACTAAATTTGAGCGATAAACTTATGCAAAGAGGGGCACTTATGTTTAGAAGATTAAAAAATCTGTTTGTATTCGCTCTCGTTGCTATCATCAGCACTGCAAGTCTTGCAGGTTGCGGAGAAAAGCCCGAATCAGTTTCTGATATCGATCTAACCAAGATTCAGAGGCTTTCTTATGATGCGACAGATGAGCACGAAATTGCGTTGGAGAAATTCAATAAGGGCTGTGAACCCGCGAAGATCATTCGTGATGATAAGACTCAGCCTGAAAAGAACTTTTGTCTGATTTTTCAAGGCGCAAAGGATTCAGTTACCGTAGAAAAGGTGCTGCAACTCCTTGAAGAGAAAAATATCAAGGCTACATTCGCTATAACTGCGGCTACAGCTGCGGAGGATGATGCGTTGATCGATCTCATAATTGAAAAAGGACATGACATTATCGACAATGGTCTTAATGGCGATTCTTCAATAGATGTATTGTCCGATGAGGACATGGTCAGCAATTTTTCTGATTCCAGAAAAGTTTTTTCCACATTAATGGATGTTGCTCCCGATAAGATGATGCTGAACACTACATATTACAATGACACAATATGTATGGCTGCATCTGCTTCGGGTTATAACAAACTGGTTTCGCCAAGCTCAGGAAGCTATCTCAATGAAAAGAGCTTCAGAGATGCGCAGAACACTTCAGAATATGTTGCTAAACAGGGAAGCGGTAGGATCCTCGTTATCAAGCTTGATGAGTATATTGAATCTCTCGAGGTTGATCCGAAGGTAGAATACAAGGACCCTGCTATTGACGTGCAGGCAACTATAGTTCCCACAAATGGTGAAAAGACAGACGATAGAGATGTCGTTACCATGGTGGGCTGGCTTCTTGATGCAATGCAGTCACAGAATGTTGAGAATGTAAAGCTTGATAAGCTCAAAGCTCTCAATGATGAAGAGTATGTAAGACAGTTGTACGAAGAGACAGGCGGTTATTCTGCTGAAGTATATGAAGAAGTAGCAACAATGAATGATGTTACGGGACTTTGCTTCTACGGAATCTCAGCTAATGCAGATAATATTGAAAATATCACTAAAGCACTTATTAAAGCTAACGCAAAAGCCACTTTCTTTGTAAGTTCAGAAGAGATAGAGAAATATCCCAAGGCTGTAGAGAAGATTGTAAGCTCGGGATTTTCAATTGCCACAAGAGGTACAACAGGCGGCAATATCAGTAATAAAGAGTTTTATGATATCTATGTCGACCTTAAGACTTCTGTAAGAAGTATTCAGAAGAACTATGGTCTTAAAGCTAAGTACTACATGCCTGAAGATGCAAGCGAGATCACAGAGAACCTGAGAATCGCTGCTAAGGTTGCCGGGCTTGATGTCGTTTCTCCTAAGAATGAAGCAATCCCTGAGAAGGGAAGCATCAGCTGCTTCGATCTCACAAGAGAGTTTGATATGGAGAAATTCAACGGCTACATTTCTTCTACAGCAGGCAAGAATCAGACAATAGTAGATGTGACAGAGCTTGTTCGCTCATCATCATGTGAGCCTGTTACTGAAAAAGAGACACTTGAACACCTGAGAAAAGAGAACCATGCAAGACTCGCTCAGGAGAAGAAGAATATATATACATCTGAAAGAGCTGTAACAATGACATTCTACGGAATCTCAAACAAGGCGGTTCTTAACGATGTACTTACGATACTTAAGAATAACGGATACAAAGGAACATTCTTTGTGACACCCGATGAGCTCAGCAGATGCGGTGAGTCCATTACCAAGATTTTGAACGGTGGAAATGAGATCGGTATCGCATATGTAAGTAACTCACAGGTTGATCAGAGTTATGACGAAGTTGCGGGATATATCCTCGGTGCCCAGCAGTACGCAGAGTGGAAGTATGATGCCAAGATTTCTGTTGTTATGCAGCCTTACGGTGTTCCTTCTAAGGATACCAAGGAAGCTGTTGCATCATGCGGATGCACACTTGCAGGATATGAGTACTCAATGGTTCAGTCTAAGGACCGCAGCGCTGTGGACCTCAGCTTCTACACAACACTTGCAAAGAAGGTAGAGGCACACAGAGGAAGTATCATTTACTTCAATATGAATTACTACACTGCAGATCAGGATGCTGCAAGTGGTGAAGGAACAACACTTCTCGCAGAACTTTTGAATAAGTTTATCGAGACAAAGATATACGCACTTACATATAAGGATGTATATGGAAATGTGCAGCCTTCAACATCATATACGGTTAAGACATTCAGTGAACTTTCATCTTCACAGTATGTATATGCACCTATCAAGAACTCGCAGAAGATCGTTTCAAACAATAACAATATTGTTGAGGCACTTCCGGATAACGCGACAAAGAATGCATATATGGCAGGACACTATATCGGAAATCCCGATGTAACATACATCCCCGGATTTACTGATGAAGAGATGAAGGCATACGATACAACAGGTAAGATCTCAAAGAACAAGGTCATCTTCCTTACATTCGATGACTGGGGATATGAGCAGGATATAAACGAACTTCTTTATGTCCTTGATAAGTACAAGGTAAAAGGTAACTTCTTTGTCAGAACAAACAACGTAGCTGACAACCCGAACCTTTTGAGAGCGATTGCGGTCAGCGGTCACATGATCGGATCACACTCCAACTCACACATGGTTGCATGGAATGCTACACAGAATCCTGACGGTACTTATACTTACGATTCAATCAGTGAGGATGCCGGAAAGAGACTTAGAGCGGACGTAGTAAACAGCTACTCGACTTTGAATAAGTATTGCGGAGATGTAGTGGTTGACGGAAGAAGAGCTCTTTCAACTATCTACAGACCACCGACACTTGCAATGAGCCGAATCGGCATGGAGAACATCTTGGATGTCGGATTCACATATATTGTCAGTGGAGACTTTAGCTCGGGGGATTATAATTGCAACTCTGTTGACGAGGTTGTGAATATACTTCGAAACGGTAAGAAAGCATGGTACGGAACTGCAACCGTAGGTAACGGTTCCTGTCTCGTACTTCACATGTCACCCAATGCACAGTATACTGCCGAGGCGCTCGATATCATGATTCCGGAATGGCAAGCTCAGGGCTATAAATTTGGCAGACTGGACGATTACCTAAGATGATTGAGGGGTAAAAAATGGAATTTCTGGATAAGTTCAAAAAGAAAAAAGGTTCTGTAAACAAAGAAGACGTGATGGCTGTTGAAAAGAAAGACAGAAGAGTACTTTCACATGTCCCGGATTCTACGAAACAAAGAACAAATACAGAACGAAGAGGAAATAGTAGCGATAAGAAGAGTGAAGATTACGAGGCTTTTCTCAAAGAGAGTAAATCCGGAGTAAGATACGTTACAGGTTTCCCTGTACATATGAGAAGCTATGCCAAAGAGGGACCGAAGGTCAGCGGAGTGGGCAAGGTAGTTGATATATCAAATACAGGTATGCTCGTTGAAGTTGGCAGAGAGGAATTCAGTGCCCTCAGCACCAAGACAATGCTCAAGGTGGACTTCAGGGTTGTTCCGGGAAGTATGCCTGAAGGTAATGAGATGCGGGTTAAACAGAAAGTAAAGGTTGTCCGTACTTTCATTACTTCCGACGGCAAGTTCATGATCGGAATTAACTTCGGCAAAGAGCTTCACAACTATGCCGCAGCAAACAAGGACAGATTCATGTTTGTATCTTCGGTCATTTTGATCGCATTTACTATTGCATGTATCATCCTCATGAGAGCTGAGAGCATCATTTACTTTAAGTTTAATAAGCTCCTGTATCTGTACAGTATGGTCACAGCAGTGTTCCTCTTGAGCAGATACGTGTTCGGTGCTTTTTACAGACCAAAGAAGGTTGATCCGGACTTTACGCCCGGTGTTTCAATCCTTATCCCTTGTTTTAACGAGGAAGAGTGGATCGGAAGAACGATAGAGAGCTGTGTCAATCAGGAATATCCTATAGACAAGCTTGAAGTCATCATTATTGACGACTGTTCAACTGATAATTCTGTTGAGAAGATAAAGGAAACAATCGAGAATCTTAAGAAAGAAGCAAATGATAAGTTCGAGCTTGAAGGCAGAATTTCCTATTGTGTACAGGAAAAGAATGCCGGAAAGAGAGATGCTCTTGTAAGAGGTTCTGAACTTGCAAAGCATGAGCTTGTTGTCTTTGTTGATTCGGACAGCTTCCTTGATCCATATGCGATAAGGCATCTGGTTCAGCCCTTCAAGGATCCCAAGATGGGCGGTGTTGCCGGACGTACAGACGTAGCAAATACATACACAAATGCTCTTACCAAGATGCAGAGTGTTAGATATTACATAGCTTTCAGAGTTATGAAAGCGGCAGAGGGACTCTTTGATGCGGTTACATGTCTCTCGGGACCTCTTTCTTGTTACAGGAAAGAGATCATCCTTGAGAACAAAGAAGCATGGATGAATCAGAAATTCCTCGGACATAGAGCTACGTTTGGTGATGACAGAGCGATGACAAACTTCATCCTCAGACATTACAGAACGACATATCAGGACACAGCGGTATGCTCAACGATCGTTCCGAATAAACACTCTGTTTTCCTTAAACAGCAGATGAGATGGAAGAGATCATGGCTCAGAGAATCTCTTATTGCAGCTTCGTTTATGTGGAAGAAAGAACCTTTTGCGGTGATCGGTTTCTATATGGGACTTGTAGTTCCTGTAGCTGCTCCGCTGGTAGTTCTTTATAACCTTGTATATGTACCTTTGACACAACACATTTTCCCGACTGCATTTTTAATGGGATTGTTCCTGATGTCATTCCTGATGAGTATGTCGCAGATGCTTCTCAGAAAGAGCTCAACATGGGCTTATGGCCTTTTATTCTGCATTTATTATGAGCTTATTCTTTTGTGGCAGATGCCTATTGCATGGTTTACATTCTGGAAATCAACATGGGGCACCAGAATGACGCCAAGCGACCTTGAGGAAGCCGAAAAGAAGCGTATTCGCAAGGAAAAGAAAAGCAAAAATAAGTCGTCCGATAATAAAAACGTGGAATAAGGTGGAAATATGTATAAGATTGAATCATCAAAAGATATAAAGAAGTTGATACGTTCAATATTAGAGCTGGTGCTTCTGGTTTCAATTTTGGCTTTCGTATTGAGCTCACTGCTTTCTTCTACAACGTACAGACCGTACAATCCATTGGATACGAGCGTGGTTTCACGTTTAGATCACGGATTTATAGCTATTTCGTATTCCGGTGTTGCAAGGGATGAGAGCAATTCCAGGATAAGTGTCGACAGACTTGAGGAGCATCTTAAAGCTCTTCAGGAGAGCGGATACGTTACTATCACGCAGAATGATATCGATAACTATTACAATCGTGGAATCGCACTTCCCGATAAAGCTCTTTTCCTTATGTATGAGGATGGAAGAAATGACACGGCTATCTTTTCTCAGAAGATAATGGAAAAATACAACTACAAGGCAACGATGTTTACTTATGCCGAGAAGTTCAGAAGTAAAGATGCATTTTTCCTTATGCCTGAAGAGCTTAAGAGACTTGAAGAGAGTACTTACTGGGAACTTGGAAGTAATGGATACAGACTTGGATATATAAACGTATTTGACAGATACAACAGATATATCGGAGAACTCTCAAGTGAAGAGTATTCTTCAATGAGCAAGTATTTCGGAAGGAATTACAATCATTACCTTATGGACTACATAAGAGATGAGAATGACGTTCCCAAGGAATCATACAACGAGATGCAAAAGAGAATTTCCGGTGAGTATGGTCTTATGAAGCAGGAGTATCAACACGGACTTGGCAAAGTACCCGGTGCATATGTGCTTCTTCACTCAAATACCGGTAAATTCGGTGAAAATGATAAAGTAAGTGCTGTCAATGAGAGAGCAATCAACAATACCTTCAAGATGAATTTCAACAGAGAAGGATATGCACTCAATAACAAAAAGAGCAGTATTTACGATCTTACACGCCTTGAGCCTCAGCCAAGCTGGTATACAAATCACCTGCTTATGAGGATAAAGGATGATCTTCCTGAAGAAGATCAGAAAAATATAGAGTTTGTCACCGGAGATGGCGACTCAAAGAACGCTTGGGAGCTCATACAGGGAGCTGCCGAGTACAGGAAGAATGATGAAATTATTGCGCTTACATCTCTTCCTCAGGAAATGGGTATCTTAAAATTAAAAGACAGTGAAAACAGCAAGAACGTTGAAGTTTCTGCAACACTGAAAGGAAATGTGCTTGGTTGCCAGTCGGTAATTCTCAAAGCTAACGACAAGCCTGATTCCGGAGTGGAAGTAAGGCTCATGAACAATCATCTTTATCTTGTAAACGGTAAAGAGATTCTTGAGGATATCGATCTCTATGACTTTGACGGCGGCGATAAGACTTCTGTTGAAGAAGATATGAGAGATTCACTTGCCGGTGAATATGCTGCTTTTGCAAGATATGCAGTTAGCCACAAGGAAGCTGTAGAGTACACAAATCTTTCCAATGAAGCCAAGAAAGCTAAGGTTAAGACATTGGAAGAAGGTGGCGAAGAGTACAGACCTGTATTCCAGATCAGTGACAGAGGAAACAGAAAGCTTGACATAACACTTGTTGATGGCATGATCACTGTTAAGCTCGACGGAAAGGTTGCAATTGAAAATCATGCGATTAAAAACCTTCACGATGGAGCAATTTATTTGAAGAGTGCCTGGACAGAGTATGGATACAGTCAGAGAAACATTGCTGATGATGTATATGACGGAGTGTTTGAGAAAGTAACCGTCAAAGATCTCGACAACGGTACTGTATTGTTTACCAACGTACTCACAGGTATGCAGAATGTTCAGAGAAAAGCTGAACAGACATTCAATTCGGTAATAAACTGGTTTATTACAAATATTTAATGATGAAGCCTGACTATGAATAGGGGAGACTATGAATAAAAAAGCAAATGCAGTGCTTTTGGCAATGGTTCTATGTTTTGGTTCATTATGCGGCTGTGGGGAAACCGCGAATCATGGAAACAGTACCGATGCGGGAAGTGAAGCTGAATATGCTACTGTGATCACTGGCGGAAATGGGGAAGAAGCCAAGGATGCTACTGTCTGGTATCCTTATTGGGATAACGCCACTGCTGATGAGGAGCTTGCCGCTATAGGCGACCACCTCGGTACGATATGCTTTTTTGCTGCGTACTTCGACAAGAACAGCAAGATGTTTATTCCCGATAACATAACAGACAAGATAGAACAGTTCAATAAGTCAGGTTATCTAAAAGGAAAGACAACATTTCTTACAATAGTTAATGATAAGTTGCTTGAAGAGGGTTCATCCCTGAAAGACACTGAGCTTTTGTATGAGATATTGGGGAGTAGCGACCTTGCGGAAAAGCATGCGGACAATGTAATAAAACTCGCCAAGAAATCCGGACTTGGCGGAGTTGAGATTGATTATGAGGCTATCAAAAAAGACACTGAGCTATGGGGGCACTTTAACGAGTTCATTAAGGTGCTTTCAGAAAAGGCTTCGAAAGATAATCTCCTGCTCAGGGTTGTATTTGAGCCATCGGCACCGGTAGATAGTTTTGAGTGGCCTGATTATCCCGAATATGTAATGATGTGTTACAACCTTAAGGGATATGGCACAGACCCCGGGCCTAAAGCGGATGTTGCATTTATACAAGACCTGTATAAAAAGATGTCAGTCCTTAACGGCAAGATCAATATGGCGTTTGCTACGGGAGGATTTGATTTTGCCGGGGACGGATCTGTTAAACAGGTGAATTACAGAAACGCCGTTGCTCTTTGTGAAGAATATCAAGGAACAACGGAAAGAGATCCTGACAGCAATGCGGTTCATTTTGAATATACGGATGACGCACACAGCAAGCACGAAGTGTGGTATGCGGATCAGGATACGCTTAAAACTTGGATAAATACAGCAAAAGAAGCCGGATGTGAAAAGTTTTCAATTTGGAGACTTGGGGGGAATTTCTGATCGTATATTGTGAACAGAGACCACAAGATAATTAAGTCATGAAATCGACATTCTATGCAAAACGAGTGATGTTGATTTTATGACTTTTTTAGTAAAAAAAAGTGGTTGCAATATAGGAAATGAAATGATATTATTTTAGTGTACTAAGTTGAATAGTACACTTATTATTTGTTACTAATCAATTTTGTAAAAATAATGACGGATGGGAGAACTATGAAAATAATAGACTACCAAGACAGCAGACCGATATATGAGCAGATAGTCGAGAGTTTCAAAATACAGATCTTTAAAGGTATACTCCAGGCTGATGAGCAGATGCCTTCTGTCAGAAGTCTTGCGATGGAACTTTCAACTAATCCAAATACAGTTCAGCGTGCATACAGTGAACTGGAACGACAAGGATTTATTTATACTGTCAAGGGCAGGGGAAACTTTGTCAAGGGTGATGACACGCTTAAGATAAATAAGAAACAAGAAGTAATTGATGAGATCATTGAGTTATTAGTCGACGCCAATGGTATTGGAATCACTTTTGATGAAGTATTGTCTGAGGTAAAAAATAGGATAGCCGAACTGACGAAGGAGGGAGGAAAGGCGTGATTGAGTTAATAGAACTTAACAAGGCGTTTGATGACATCAAAGCTGTCAATCATGTATCATTGAAGATTGCTGACGGAGAGGTGTTTGGTCTTGTTGGAACAAATGGGGCAGGAAAGAGTACTACATTAAGAATTATTGCAGGTGTTATAAAACCGGATTCCGGAGTTGTTTGCGTCGATAACAGACCTGTTTATGATAATCCTGATGTAAAGAAGGATGTTTTTTATATTTCGGATGATCAGTACTTTTTTCCGAATAGTACTGCTGAAGATATGGCAGGCTTTTATGCATCTGTATACGAGAACTTTGATAAAGATAAGTTTTTTAAGATGCTTGATGGTTTTGGACTTGATAAAAGTAGAAAGATAAGTACCTTTTCTAAGGGTATGAAGAAGCAGGTGTCAATCCTGTTGGGGTTATGTGCGGGAACCAAGTACCTTCTTTGCGATGAGACATTTGATGGACTTGATCCTGTAGTCAGACAGGGAGTAAAGAGTCTTTTTGCTGCTGAGATAGCAGACAGAGGTTTAACTCCTGTAATCGCTTCACACAACTTAAGAGAACTTGAAGATATATGCGATCATGTTGGACTTCTTCATATGGGCGGTGTAATTCTGTCTGAAGATCTTTCTGACATGAAGTTTAATATGCAAAAGATCCAGTGCGTATTTAAGACTGAAGAAGATGAGCAGAAAGCACTTGAAGGACTTGATGTGCTTATTCATGATAAGCGTGGAAGACTTCATACTATAACTGTCAGGGGTGAAAAGGCGGAAATAGAGAAAGCATTTAAGCGTGGGGAGCTTGTTTTCTTTGAAATGATAGCTCTTACATTGGAAGAGATTTTCATAAGTGAGACGGAGGTGGTTGGATATGACATCCGCAAATTCATCATGGGTTGATAAGATAAAAGCAAATAAAAATATAATGAGCAATAAGAGTCTTTGGTCATATATTTTAGTTGCGCCGGTTATGTTTGTTACTTTTGCAGTATATATGGTATTTATGTTCATCAGATCCAATAATTACGGACTTATGAATGAACAAGATGCTGCACAGATGTTGTATGAAAAACAGTTTGTTGTAATGGAAAGTATAGGACTTGGTTCAAAGTTTTATATTTTGTTCGGTGTGCTTGGAATTATTTATGCATTTACTAAGTTTTCATATCTCTTCAGCATGAGTAAGCTCGATTTTTATTTTAGCCTGCCTACTACAAGTGCCAGACGAGTTCAAAGTGCATATATGGTTGCACTTACCAATTTTGTCGGTATATTTTTGGGCGTGGAGGCTGTTGCTATACTGATAGCTGCTGCTTTTAAGGCACTGTCTGCAGGTTTAATGGTAGCTATTCTTATTCAGACGGTACGAGTTATAGTGTTGTTCTTCACATGCTTTACTATAACAACTCTTGCTATTTTACTTTGTGGAACAAAACTCATAGCACTTATACTTACTTTTGTCATGTTTTTCTTCCCTTATTTGATTGGACAAGAGTTCCATAGCCTCAATTATATTTTTTATAAGACAATATCGTACTTGTCAGAACCTATTATCTTTTTCTCACCTTATAATGATGCAAGATCTCTTGCGGATTATATAAATAGTTCATTTAGATTTTATGAGCTAACCAATTCTTTTGATGTTTCAAGCGTTATGCACGCGTACCTTAGTTGTATTAGATATGATATCGATATGTTTGTTACAGGAGTTGCAGCAACGATATTGGTTGCGTTTGTTTACAAGCATAGAAGAGCAGAACATGTTGGAAAGACTATAATCTTCAGACCTGTCAGATGGGCAATCAAGGTGCTCGTATGTATCGCGGTCTCACTTGGAGGAATGACCTTTATCCATACTGTTTTTGCATCAACATGGAACAGAAATATGTTCATTGTGCTCTTTGCGTCTATGATTGTTATCTGTGCCTTTACGGGGTCACTGATAGAGATATGTCTTGACTCGGATATAAGGAGCTTTTCTAAGGGAAAAAGACAAACATTCATGGCAATGGCAATCCTGTTGTTAATTTTTTTTATATACAGGGGTGACTTGCTAGGGTATGACAGTTATGTACCCAGTCCGTCATCCGTTGAGAGTGCAGCTTTGGTCGCAGACGATTTCGGCGGTTTATATGAAAATCAGGATATGTATTATTATGGCTACAGCGGAAAAATTGGTAATTATTCTGAAAGAAACATGAAGATCAAGGATATGGATACTTTTCTGCAGGTTGCCAAAAAAGGTATGGAGACTGCAAAGGCATGCGATGGAGATTATTGGAATAAGGGATGGGAGAACATCGTTGCCTATAATTTGAAAAACGGGAAAAAAGTTTATCGCTATGTGGTGATTCCTTATGACATAGATACCGAGCTTATGGACAAGCTTACAAGTAGTGAAGAGTTCATAAAAGGTCATGTACCTTGTTTTTCTGAAACTTTTTTTAGTTCAGATAGCTTATCAAGAGGAGCTGCTGTAATGACAAGTACTTTCCCGGGAGGAGAGGAAACTACAACGGATGTTTCTCTTATGATCAATATAGTCAATGCATACAGACAGGATGTTTTGGATCATTACAAGTTCTCGTATATAAGAGATAACGGTGCTATAGGCGATATTTCAATACACTGTGATACGGCTGTGAATAGTTCATCATGCTGGTTGACTGTGTTTGATGATTTTGATCGGACAATTGATATTCTCAAGGAGAATGGTCTTTTTGATGGTGTTGATATTCCGGTTGATGAGATCGGTCATATATCAGTTTCAAATTATTTCATGGGATACAATTTTAGCGAGATGTCCGATGAAGAAGCTAGGGCTATTTATAATAAATGGTATCACGAGGGAAGAGATTTTAGCAGCAATTATAAAACATATACGGATAAAGACAGGATAAAAGAAATAATGGAAAATGCCACATATAAAGAATATGTCGAGTGGGGCGATTTCTTTAAAAATGCAGATTGTCAGTTCAAGATTGATGTAGATGATAGATTTATGGATGCTTTTACCTGTCAGTTTGCCTTTAAGAAAGGTTCAGTACCTGAATTTATTTATGAGGATTTAAATAAGTGAAGATCAACTCTTTAATTACAAGAAGAACTAAAAAGCCTAAACAAAGAGTAAAGACTATCGGGAAGAGAGAGCTTATATCATGGCTCTTTCTCGCTCCTTCACTGATCGGTGTGTTTATATTTTTTGTGGCACCATTCATGGTCGTCATCGGTTATTCATTTTTGAATAACCCGATACAGAAGGAATTTGTCGGATTTAGTAACTTTGTAAATGTTTGGAATAACTCGGCGTTTAGAAAAGCGGGACTTAATACTCTTAACTTTTCTTTTACCGCCGTGCCGCTCGCGGTTGTGTTATCGCTGCTGCTCGCGGTGGTTATGGAATCAAGGATTCCGTTTAAGAGCTTTTTCAGGTCGTCTTTTCTAAGTCCGCTCATGGTTCCGACAGCTTCAATTGTTCTTATCTGGCAGGTAATGTTTCATCAGAACGGTCTTGTGAACAATGTTCTGGCGGCGCTTGGTGATACATCAAAGACAGACTGGCTCAAATCAGATAAAGCTTATGTCGTTTTGTTAACGCTCTTTCTATGGAAGAATTTAGGATACAACATGATATTGTTCATGTCAGCGCTTGCTGCTATACCTAAGGAACTTATTGAAGTTGCAAGGATAGAGAGCGCGGGCAAACTACAGATATTTTGGCATGTAAAGCTGCGGTTCATGTCACCTACGATAATGTTCGTGACTATTATGTCCCTGATAAATTCGTTTAAGGTATTCAGAGAGATATATCTGCTTACCGGAGATTATCCTTATGATTCGCTTTATATGTTGCAGCATTATATGAATAATAAATTTTCATCGCTTGATTACCAGATGTTGTCGGCTGCTGCGATAATAATGTTCATTGTTGTTACAATACTGATCTACTTTTTGACGAAACTTGAGAACTCATACGGTAAAGACGTCGAAGGATAATAGCATATATGGAAAATGAGTTTAGCAAAATATATAGAAAAAGAATAAAACAGAAGAAAGAATTTGAAGATAGAACAAAAAAGATCATCGTAACCGTTGCGGCAATTTTATTTGCTTTTTTCTTTATAATGCCGACGGTTTTGACAATCACTAATTCATTTATGAAGGCGACTGAGATAACCGCCAACTACGGTTCGATCTTTGCAAAAGATGAAAAGGGCGCCAGAAAATATATATCTAAGACGGTGAATCTTAAGTTCATTCCGGATATGGTTACATTCGAGCAGTATTATACAGTGTTGCTCAAGAGTCCGGAGTATCTTTTCAAGTTCTGGAATTCGATGATATATACAGTTCCGATCGTTGTGGTGCAGCTAATGCTTGCTTCATTCGCAGCTTACGGATTTTCGAGGCATGAGAGCAAAATAAAAGATGTGATCTTCTTCATATATATTATTTTGATGCTTATGCCATATCAGGTAACACTTGTTCCAAATTATCTTGTTTCAGATACATTGAATATTTTGGATACAAGGTGGGCAATATGGTTTCCCGGATTTTTCTCACCGTTTGCCATCTATCTGCTTACCAAATTTATGAGGAGAGTTCCAAAGGAACTTACCGAGGCGGCAGAGATAGACGGAGCGGGCGAATGGGAAATCTTTTCGAAGATACAGTTTCCGCTTTGCAAGGGTGGCATTGCTTCAATACTTATACTTGTATTTTTTGATTATTGGAATATGGTTGAGCAACCCCTTATCTTATTGAAGGATGAGGATCTGCATCCATTGTCCGTATTTTTGTCTAAGATCAATCAAGGTGAGATAAGTCTTGCTTTTGCGGTTGCGGTAATATACTTAATTCCGCCGTTATTATTGTTCTTGTACGGCGAAGATTATTTGGTAGAAGGCATTTCCTACCAAGGAGGAGTCAAGGGATGAATAATGAAAATGAGCTTCTTGTTGAAGATAAAGAAAAAAGCAAAAAGGACAAAAAAGATATTGTAAAGAATGTAGCTATTGTATTTTTGAGTATTATGCTCGTTCTTACACTTTTTTCCAATACGATCACGAATTATACGCTCGCTCAGGTTGCGACTACAATGGCACAGCCAGGTGAGATTAAGAAAAAGATAGATGTATCGGGTGAGATCGAGGCGGAAGATCCTTATCAGGTTATGGTAAAGGAATCAAGAAAGATCTCGGGAGTTGCCGTAAAAGAAGGCGCTCACGTCAAGAAGGATGATATTCTCTTTTATCTTGACGATATTGAATCAGAAGAGTTCCTTGCTGAGAAAAAGAATCTTGATGATCTTGAGCTTAAATATGATCAGGAGCTTTTTTCAGGAAATGTGCCCGATGATGTTATAACAAATGTACGTAAAGGAAAGAAAGCATCACAGGATTCACGTCAGAGTGAACTTAAGGCTGCTACAGACAGATATGATGCGGCTTTAGAGGCAGACCGTGCGGCAGATGCCCAGCTCAGTGCTCTTAAGCAGCAGCAGGCTACAGATGCGGCTGGAAGTGCTTATAATGCTGCTACACCGGGATATACTCTTGCACAGGCAGAAGCCGATCTAGCAGATGCAGAGGCTCGAGGAGACAAGGATAGGGTAAAGGAACTTCAGGAAAAAGTTTCTGAGCTTACAAAGGATCAGCAACAGCTTGAGAATTACGGAAATCAGCTTGATGCAAACTATCAGAAGAAACTTGCAGCAGCTCAAGCAGAAAAAGATAGGACTTCAGCAGAACTTATTGCTGCTGAGAAAGAAAAGAAAGATGTTTTGGCTAGCTTGGGAAGTGAGATAGCTCTTAGCGATCTTAAAGATAAGATTGCAGAATCTAAGGCTAAGCTTGCAAAGCTTGAGGAGGAGTCTACAGGTGCAACGATCAAGTCTCCTGTTGACGGTATAATCTCTAATATTTCAAAGGCTGCCGGAGAGATGACAGATGCAGCAGAACCTGTTGCAGTCATTCAGGTTGACGGAAAAGATATGACTCTTGAATGTTCCGTACCAACCGAATCGGCGAAGAAGGTTAAGGTTGGCGATAAGGCTGAGCCAACAGATCCGACTTTATTTAAAGAATTTAAGGCTATACTTAAAACTGTAAGAAATGATAAGAAAGATCCGGCTAATAAGAAGGTTTTGACATTTAAGATAGAAAGTCCCGAAGTTACTCCGGGGCAGAATGTGTCACTTAGAATGGGCGAAAAGCCAAAGCATTATGACGTTGTCGTTCCCAATAAAACTATAAGGGACGCAAGAGGCGGCAAATATATTCTTGTTCTTACAGAAAAACATTCACCGCTTGGAAACAGATATTATGCAACAAAGGTTGATGTCAATGTTGTTGAAGCCGATGAGAGCAATTCAGCGATAGAGGCTAATTTAGAGGATTACAGTTACATTATTACTACATCAAATAAGACGGTTAACCCGGGAGATCAGGTAAGACTATCAGACGAATAATATGAAACAGGAAAAAGTATCAGAGTTTTTTGAAAAGGCAAAAAATAAAATAGCGTTTTTTATAAGTGAAGCAAAAGTACCTCTCATACTTATAATAATCCTTCTTTTGGTAGATCTCATTTTGGGAATGATAACCAGAGCGGCTGTGGATAGTATGCCTGAGCAGAATATTACGGTGCAGTACTCTGATGATAAGTGCTCACAGGTCAGTGTGTTCTTTGCTCAGGAATGTAGTGTTGACGACAGTTACATCAAAAAGATGGAATATGATTTTAAAAATAAACTGTCGGATGAAGCAGGATTCGATCCGGAAAAGATGGAGATTTCCAGCTGCTTCAGCGCACAGGGAACAGTTAGTATTGAGTATGAAAAGACATCCATTTCGGATATCAATGCGATAGGAGTGGCGGGTGATTTTTTCTTCTTTCACACGCTTGATTATATATCGGGAGGTCCGTTTACCAATGATCCGACAATGTCAAACTGCATTGTTATAGACGATGGAGTAGCATGGGATCTGTTTGGTTCAACCGATGTTTGCGGCAAGGTTGTTTATATAAATGAGTTTCCGCATTATGTTTCGGGAGTCATCAGGAAAAAAGAAGGAAGAATCTATGATGCTTCCGGACTTAAAGAAAAAACAATCTTTATGTCCTATGACAGTCTGTGCAAGTATGGACAGATATTTAGCGGAAGAACTGTAGAAAAAGAGATTTCCGAAAAGGGAGAAAAAGCAAGATTTGGTGGCATCAATTGCTATGAGATAGTTTGCCCCAGTCCCGTTGACGGGATTGTTAAAAAATATATTTCCGAGAGTTGCGGTTACGATGGCAGATTTGTGCACATCTGCGAGAATTCAGAGAGATTTGAATTTATACCGCTACTTGGAGTAATTGCTTCTTTTGGAACACGAAGCATGTGGCAAAAGGCAATTTTTTATCCTTATTGGGAAAATATTGCCAGAGGATATGAAGACATTTTATCTATCCTTTTGATTATCAGGATATTTTTGCGAGTGAGCGTCGGTGTGACAGTCATTCTTTTTGTAAAGAGTTTTAATGCACATAAGGAGATTGATCTACACAGTTTCATGGAAAAATTAGCTGATAAGAAATATGAACTGGAAGTAAAAATGAATGACAGGAAGAAAAGAAAAAAAGAGGAGAAGTAAATGGGAAAAAGACGATTTACCGGGAGAGTATTAAGTTGTTTTCTTGTATCTGTGCTTTTAGTTACATCGTTAAGTGGATGCGGCAAGAAAAAGAGTGGCGTTTCATTAGAAGATGCTAAAAAGATTGATAAGAATTGTATTTTCAAACAGGAAGAACTTGAGGGAATTATTGAGAGTGGCGAAGAAGTATCTGTAATCGATCATGTCGGCGACAAGATCAGAATGATCGCTCAGACAGAAAAGGGAAAGAGCAGATATATTACCTTTAATCCTGATGGTTCGGATGTTCAGGCAGTTAATCTCGGAGGCGAAAAGGGCTTTTATGTCTATGATTGCGCGTTCGATAAAGATGGAAATGCCTATATGCAGTGTTATGAAGGCGATAGAGATTCAATGTACGTAACTGATGATTCTGATGATACAGCTGATGCTGCTTCTTCAGATGCTTCTTCATCGGATGCGGCTACAGCAGATGCTTCCAAATCAGATGCAGTTACAGCAGATGCTTCTACAACGGAAGCTTCTACAGCAGATGCTTCGGCGGAGGAATCCAAGTCTTCCGAAGATGCCGGGGCTGAGGATGGCGCAGCAGACGAAGGCAAATCATATTTTGTAAAGCTTGATCCTACAGGTAAGGAACTGGCTAAAGTTGATCTTGCACAGTTTGAGCCAAAGGAAGGTGAGAACGAAGAAGATGGGTTCTATATCTATAGTCTTGCTTGGACTGAAAAATATGGAATTGTTTGTCTTACACCCGGTGGAATTCAGACTTTTGATGAAAATAAAGGACCTTCAATGTTATTCGAAAAAAAGGCTATCGGTGATGAGGTATGGCTGAATGGTATGGCGAAGATTTCAGATACTCAGATGTTGCTTACCTATTATGATGATTCAGATGATGGTGGCGAAATCCATGCAATAGTCGATCTTGACAGTAAAAAGCTTGGACAGAAACTTGAAGGTTTTGGAAAGTATGAGCAGTATGATTTCTTTTCAGGCGATGGCGCTAATTTATATGCGTCAAATGAAAATGGAATTTATAAATATGATCTTAAGACTTCCAAACTTGTAAAATTGCTTGATTTCAGAGATTCAAATATCGGTACCGGTAGTTGGATGTGGTTTAAGACTACTGCAGTCAGTGAAACAGAGTTTATTGCATGTCTTCCTATAGATTCTGGTTTTAATAGTACGAATTATGAGTTTGTAAGACTTACCAAAGTTAATCCTGAAGATGTACCGGATAAGACTATCATTACTTTGAGTTCCCAGTGGCTTGATCAAACTGTTGGAAGTGAGATCATGAAATTCAACAGATCAAGTGATAAGTATATGATCAAGATTATTGACTATAGCGTTTTATATCCGGATGATTGGGAGGAAGCTCGAAAGCAGTTCAATCTCGATATTACTTCAGGAAAAGCTGCTGACATTATTAATGTTACCGGAAATGAAGCGGCGCTTAAGAAATATGTGGATAAGGGAATCTTGCTTGATCTTACACCTGCATTTGAAAAGGGTGGACCTCTCGGAGATATTGAGTTTATTCCAAATGTTGCCGAGATGATGAAGGTTGACGGAAAATTTTACACATTTATGCCTTCATTTGATGTTGATACGTGCTCAGTAAAAACAAAATTTCTTAATGGAAAAACAACTCTGACTTATAAGGATTGGGATGATATTATAAAGAGTCAGGGAGCTACATATGATCTTGCATTTGGAACATATAATACGAAGGAATCTTTAGCTCAATATATGTGGACATATTATGGAGATAAGTTTGTTGATTGGCAGAATAAAAAGTGTAATTTCAATGATCCTGAGTTTATTGAGTTTTTGAATTTTGTAAATAAATTCCCTTCGGAAGAAGCTAAGAACGAAGATGAAGAAGGCAATAACATTTCTGATGATGAGTATGTTCAGCAGGATAAAATATTGTTCTATCGTACATGGTTGAGTAGCCCGTATCGTTATGCAGAATATAAACAGGGAGTATTTAAAGAGGATTTCGAATTTGTAGGTTTCCCCAACAACGCAGGGGATCATTTGGCATCGATTAGCGGTACTTCATTTGCTATTAATAGTAAAACAGAGCATAAGGACGTTATCTATGATCTGATCAAGAATATTTTATTGGCAGAAAATGATGATTCTATGTATGGTGGATTTTCTCCTGTAAAATCTAAATTTGATGCTTCATTTGAAGCTACCACAAAAGAAAGAAGCGATGATGATTATTCTGCATACTATTGGGATCAGGCTAAGCAAAAAGAAGTTAAGATGAAACCTTTGACTCAGGAAGAGGCTCAGAAGGTTAAGGACTATGTTCTTGCTATAAAGACTTTGGACTGTTCTGATGAAGAAGTGAGCAAGATTGTTCAAGAGGAAACTGGAGCATTCTTTAGCGGTCAGAAGTCTGCCGAGTAGGTTGCAGAAGTAATACAGAACAGAGTTACAACATATCTAAATGAAAATAGCTAAGATTTAAAGCCATTTTTTTGCATCATAGGAGGAACCATTCCTATGATGCAAAATTGTTTAAGAGAGAAAAGGGAAAGAAACTTAAATGAGGAAAGAGAAATTTATTAAGCAGGTAATTGGCAGTAGCCTAGCCTTTATATTGTGCCTGACTTCTTTGACTGGATGCGGTAAAAAAAATACAGCGGTTTCATTGGAAGAAGCCAAGAAAATTGATAAGAATTGCATTTTTAAACAGGAAGAGTATGAAGGGATAGTTGAAAAAAAAGAAACTGTAGTTATTCTTGAGCGCGTAGGCGACAAGATCAAAGCGGTTACTCAGACAGAAAAAGGAAAGCTCAGATGCGTATCATTTAATCCGGACGGTTCCGATGTTCAGTCATATGATATCGGTCCGGGAAAGAATTGTTATGTTTCATGCGGTGCCTTTGATAATGCAGGAAATGCGTATTTGCAGTTATCTGAGGTGACGGGATCATTACCTTCCACTTTAGATGCGTCAGATACGGCATCTACAGACGATTCCACTTCAGAAGCTTCAGAGGCGGCATCTGCAGAGGATTCCACTTCAGAAGCTTCAGCTTCAGAGGCTGATGATAATTCTGATGTTGATGGTTTGGTTGAAGCAAAAGAATATCTTGTAAAGCTTGACCCCAGTGGTAAAGAGCTTTTTAGACAAGATTTTTCCCAAACGGATTCAAAAGAAGGTGGAGAAGGTGGTTCTCCGATTTATGAGATGACATGGACAGAGAAATGTGGACTTGTATGCCTTACATCAAGCGGATTGCAGACTTTTGATGAGAATAGCGGTTTGAAGATGCTTATTGAACAAAAGACATTGGGCGACTCAATATATATCAACAGTCTTGTAAAGGTGACTGATAATAAAGTACTGGTAACATACTATGATGAGGTAAATTGGGAAGCGGGAGATCAGTATGTGATAATTGATCTTGAAAATAATAAACCCGGAAAGCCTCTTGAAGGATTTAATAAAAATACGCAGTACAATTTCTTTCCGGGCGATGAAACCAATTTATATGTATCAGCTGATAACGGAATGTTTAAGTATGACATGAAGTCTTCCAAACTTGTGAAAATACTTGATTTCAGAGATTCAAGTATTGGTTCGGGTGGTTCGATGACATGGATCGACGCTGCTGCTGTAAGTGAGACAGAATTTGTTACAAGTATTCCGGATGATAGAACCGGTTCATCAACACTTGTAAGGCTTACAAAAGTAAAACCTGAAGATGTAGTAGATAAGACTGTACTTACACTGATGACAAAGTGTCTCGATTCGAATATTGGAGATGCTATCATGAAATTCAACAGGTCAAATGATAAGTACAGTATAAAAATAATAGATTACAATGAAATGTATCCGGATGATTGGGAAATGGGAGAACAGCAGTTTAATCTTGATCTTACATCCGGTAAAGCGGCGGATATTATTGATGTTAGCGGAAATGAAGCTTCGCTGAGAAAATATGTAGATAAGGGAATTTTGCTTGATCTTACGTCTGCATTTGATAATGGCGGACCGCTTAGTGATATAGAGTTACTTCCCAATATAGCTGAGATGATGAAGGTTAATGGAAAAATGTACACGTTTATGCCTTCATTTAATGTTCAAACATGTGCAGTGAAAGCAAAGTATGCCAACGGCAAAAACTCTTTGACATTTAAGGAGTGGGAGGATCTTATTAGCAGCAAAGGTGTAAGCTATTCCAATGCATTTGGCTATTACAATAATAAGAACTATCTGATCGATTCGATCTGGTTATATTACGGTGATAAGTTTGTTGATTGGAAAAACAAGAAATGTAATTTTAAGGATCCTGAGTTTATTGAACTTCTTAATTTTATAAATAGATTTCCTGATGAGGAAGAAGAGAACAGAGACGATTCAGGTAATTTTATTGATCCTGATGCATTTTATGTAGAGGATAAGGCATTATTTTATTCTTCGTTTATGTATAATGTAAATCAATATACAAGACTTAAACAGCTTACGTTTAAAGATGATATCGAGCTTATCGGTTTCCCAAATAACAGTGGCGAGAATCTGGCAGCTCTCAACGGCACTACATTTGCAGTAAACAGTAAGACTGAACATAAAGATATCATTTATGATTTTATTAAGAGTGTTTTAGTTGAAGAAGTGGATTCATGGGGTGGATTTTCTACGATAAAATCTAATTTCGAAGCACAGCTGCAGGATGCCGGCAAAGAAAAGAGCGATGATGACGATGAAGCTTATGAGTGGGATCCTGTGAATGAGAAAAGAGTAAAGCTTAAACCTTTGTCTCAGGAGGAAATTCAGACGCTCAAAGATTATATACTTGGCATTAAGACATATGCTTGCGCTGATGTAGAGGTAAGCAAGATCGTTACTGAAGAGACGCAGGCTTTCTTTGCAGGACAGAAGTCGGCAGAAGAAGTCGCAGACATAATTCAGAACAGAGTTAACGTATACATTAATGAGAATAGCTGATTTTATAGGAGGGTGCCGGTTATTTCAGCATCCTCCTATGCTATAATAGGGTTCAAAAGTGGAGAAATGCGTATGAGAAAAGAAAAAATATCAAAAAAAGTTGTAACAGGCATCCTTGCAACAGCTCTGTGTGCAACAGTCTTTTCGGGATGTGGAAATAAAGCGTCTGACAACGTCACTGTATTGAAAGAAGGTGTACCGCAGCAGACGAACAATTGCATCTTTAAAGAGGAAAAACTTGAGGGTATAACTGAAAAAGGCGAATATCTGGAGTTTTTTGATTATCAAGGCGGCAGGGTAATTTCTGTCACGCATAAGGATGACGGAAAACGCAGATGTGTTTCTTTTAAACCTGATGGATCGGATGTAAAATCTTTTGACATTCCGGGTGACGGAAACAGCATGTCGGCACTGTACGCTGCGGACAAGGACGGAAATCTCTATATGCAATATCAGAAATATGCGTTGGAGGAAAATGCCGACAATAAAGAAGAGGAAGGCGTAGCACATGCAGGAGATGACGACGGAAGTCCGGAGTCACCCGCTGAGGCAGATGATGCTTCAAGTGCAGGAAATTCTGCACCTGCAACCGATGAAGGATCTGAAGATGTTTCTTATAAGGTGAGTCAGGCTGCTCTTGTAAAGTATGATAATACCGGAAAAGAAGTTGTAAATACGAGTATTATGAATGCGTTTACAAGTCAGGAGAACTTTAGTGTGAACGGTATTGTCTGGACTCAGAAGTATGGTCTTTTGTTCAATACAACTAAAGGAATCATGAAATTCGAGGATAGCGGCGATCTTAGCATGCTTATGGAATGTGCTGATTTCGGTGATTCATATGAAGGTTATTGTACGTTCTTTAAGGGATCTGATGATCAGCTTTTTGCATCGATTTACAGGGCTGATGAAGAAGGATATAAGTGTTATCAGGTCGATCTTGACGGCAAGAAACTCAGTGATCCGCTCAATGTGTTCAAGGGAACATATTATGATTTCTTCTCAGGTGAAGGATATGATTTCTTTGCAGCAGATACCGAAGCGCTTTACGGTTATGACAGCAAGTCGGGTGAAGCTGTGAAGGTGGTTGATTTCGAAGGATCGGGCTTAAGTCCTGATGTTGCCGGAATAGTGTTAAATCACGCCGTAGTTGTCAGTGATTCAGAAATTATTGCAGATATGCCGGGCGGATCGCAATATACAGCAAACATCTGCAAACTCAAGAAATGAGTCACTATAAAATGTGAAGGGTAGTTTGTAATTTAGTTAATATTATCTTTTTGAGTTAATATTAATGAGTTTTTTCTCTCTGAATGGTATAATACGTTTTGGAGGAAAAAAGAAAGATGGATGATAAGAAGATTATGAATGAAAATGTACCGTACGTTGTTCATGAGGCAACTTTGTCAAGACTTGAAAGAGGCAACAGAAGAATGTTGATCGCGCTTGCAATTTGCGTGGTCGTAATGCTATTAAATAATATTGCTTGGTTTGTACATGAGGAGCACATTGCGAATCCTGATAAGTACGCTAAGCAGGAGAAGGTCAAAGATGATGACGATTCTCAGAATGAAGATAATTATGATGATTATTATAACGAGGATGACCGCGATGGAAGAGGCGGCAGAGGTCACTGATCATATTTGATTCATTAAATAATTGGGCTCATAGATTTAAATCTATGGGCCTATTTCTTTCTTTCATTCCAAATAAAATATGGTATAATTTCAAGTGTATTGTTGGAAATGTGTGACAATTGACAATTTCATATCGAAAAGGGGAGAAAATTTATGACAGACAAAGTAAAATCAGTTACAAGTAAAGGCAAAGGTCTTGCAAATGAATTCCGTGAATTTATTATGCGCGGCAATGTTCTTGACATGGCAGTCGGTGTTATCATCGGCGGAGCTTTCCAGAAGATAATCTCATCTCTTGTTGATGACATTATCATGCCGGTAATCAGTATTATCACCGGTGGTATTGATTTTAACAACATGTTTGTTTGTCTTGACGGTAACACATACGTTACTCTTGAAGCAGCAAAAGAAGCAGGAGCTGTAACTCTTAACTACGGAACATTTATTACTGTTGTTATCAATTTCCTTTTGATGGCGATCGTAATCTTTGCACTTGTAAAGGTTATGAATTCAGTAAGTGCCAAGTTTGAAAAAGAGAAGGCAGAGGAGCCTGCTACAACTAAGATTTGCCCTCGCTGCAAATCTGAGATCAACATTGAGGCAACAAGATGCCCTCATTGTACTTCTGAATTAAACTGATATAATTATTATGTTATATTTAAAAAGCAGCATTATGTATGCTGCTTTTTTTTAAGAGAAAAATTAAGGATGATTTTATGGCAAAAGTAATCATGGTTCAGGGAACTATGTCAGGGGCTGGAAAGAGCCTTCTGGTAGCCGGACTGTGCAGAATATTCAGGCAGGATGGTTATGTGGCAGCTCCCTTTAAATCACAGAATATGGCGCTCAATTCCTTTATAACAAAGGAAGGACTTGAGATGGGAAGAGCACAGGTTATGCAGGCAGAGTGCGCAGGCATTGAACCTTTGGTCTGCATGAATCCTATTCTTTTGAAACCTACAAGTGACGTGGGTTCCCAAGTCATAGTAAACGGCGAAGTTATAGGAAATATGAGTGCCCGTGAGTACTTTGCTTATAAGAAAAAACTTGTACCTGATATTATAAAAGCATTTAAACAGCTCTCGGAAAAAGCGGATATCATTGTGATAGATGGCGCGGGAAGTCCCGCAGAGATCAATCTCAAAGAAAATGATATTGTAAATATGGGCATGGCTGAGATGGTGGATGCGCCTGTTTTACTTGTCGGAGATATCGACCGTGGCGGAGTTTTTGCACAGCTCTACGGAACTACCATGCTTCTTGAAGATTCCGAGAGAGACAGAATTAAAGGTTTTGTCATCAACAAATTTAGGGGCGATGTAAGTTTGCTTGATTCCGGTATTGATATGATAACGGAGAAAACAGGCATAAAGACTGCGGGTGTTATTCCCTATATGAACATCAAGGTTGATGATGAGGATTCACTCACGGATAAGTTTAATGACAAAGCTCTTTTTAATGAGAGTGGAAACGCGGCGGATATCGCTGTTATAAGGTATCCGAGGATTTCTAATTTTACTGATTTTAACTGCTTTGATGCGCTTGAAAATGCGCAGGTTAGATATGTTGACTCGGTCTATGACCTTGGTGATCCCGACATTATCTTTTTACCCGGAAGTAAGAATACTATAGCCGATCTTAAATGGCTCAGAGAATCGGGACTTGAAGCGGCAATTAAACGATATTCGATGAAGAAGCCTGTCTTTGGAATCTGCGGAGGCTTCCAGATGCTTGGAAGAACAATTGTCGATCCGTCAGGTGTTGAGAGCGGAACGGGCTCTGCGATAAGAGGAATGGAGCTTCTTGATATGGATACGGAGATCCGAGAAGAAAAGACGCGAAAACAGGTCGAGGATAAGATCTCTTTTCCTAAGGGAGTGTTTGAAAATATTAAAGATGTGGAGATCTTGGGCTATGAGATTCACATGGGCGAGAGCGTTGGTACAGATGACGGTCGCGATCTCGTTGTAAGTAACGGAAAGAATGTCTATGGAAGTTATGTTCACGGACTTTTTGATAAAGGAAATATCTGTGCGTGTATTTTGAAGGCGCTTGGTAAGGCAGATTCGGAGAAATTTTCTTATGAAGAGTTTAAAGAGCGTCAATATGATATACTAGCAGATACAATAAGGCTTAATATGGATATGGATTATGTTTATTCGTGTCTTAAAGAAGCAAATGTATGATTTTTATGGAGTGATTTATGTCAGACAGTGTTTTAAATAAAAAGGCTTTGATAGCTATGAGCGGCGGAGTAGACAGCAGTGTTGCTGCGGCGCTTATCGCAGACAGAGGATATGAGTGCATGGGATGTACAATGCGCTTATATGAGAACGATGTTATTGGCGAGGATCTGTTCGGCACATGCTGTAGCTTGAATGATACTCAGGACGCCAGAGCAGTATGTGAGAGAATCGGAATCCCTTATAACATCTATCACTATGAGGCTGAGTTTAGGGAGAAGGTCATTGAGCCATTTATATGCAGCTACGAAAACGGCGAGACACCGAATCCGTGCATCAGATGCAACAGGTATCTTAAGTTCGACAGTCTTTATAATAAGGCAAAAGAGCTTGGCTATGAGTATATTGTTACGGGACACTATGCAAGAATCGAGGAGAGGGACGGAAAATACTATCTTTTGAAGGCGAAGGATCCAAACAAGGATCAGAGTTATGTCCTCTACGATCTTACTCAGGAACAGCTTGCGCATACGTTTTTCCCTCTCGGTGAATATACGAAGGATGAAGTCAGAGCTATCGCTGAGGAAAAGCAGTTTGTGACATCACATAAAAGCGAGAGTCAGGACATCTGTTTTGTACCCGACGGCGACTACGCCAAGATGATAAGACGCTACAGAGATAAAGAATATGAAAAAGGCGATTTCGTTGACTTGGAAGGAAATGTTCTCGGAACACACGAGGGCATTATAAACTACACAATAGGCCAGCGTCGTGGTCTTGGAATTCCGGCAGACAGAAGACTCTACGTTAAGCAGCTTGACGTTAAGAACAACAGGGTTATTCTTGCCGATAATAAAGATTTATTTGAAAAAGAGCTGACAATCCGTGACTTCCATTGGATCACAGGTGAAGCACCTCTTGAGCCGACCCGTTGCAGCGCCAAGATTCGCTACCGCCATAAAGAGCAGCCTGCTACACTTGAAGTCTTGGGTGATGGTAAAGCCAAGATTACTTTTGATGAACCACAGCGCGCCATCACAGCCGGTCAGTCCGCAGTGTTGTATGACGGAGATGTAGTTCTTGGTGGTGGAATTATTACAAATGATTAATTATTTAGGGGCTTATTAGCATAAAAAGTGAAGATGCTAGTGGGCCCTTAATTTATTTATATGCTGTGTCAATATTTAATTGACACAGCATTTTGTTAAGAGGTATAATCGAGTCGTTGTTTTGGGGACAGGAGACTATTATGATTTCAAATTTGGACGAAGCTTTGCAGAAAATAAGAGAGCTTGAAAAAGAAAATGCCAATCTAAAAGCAGAACTTGAGGAATTCAAAGGGAAAAAGTTTGCTGGAAGGCAGAAGCACGATAAAAATTGGATGGAATCATACAATGATTTTGCTTTGAAATTTGAAAACGGTAAGACAATTATGGAAATAGTTTCAGAAGGAAGAATTAGCAGAAGGACAGCATATCGCTATAAGGCTTATTATGATGAGCTTAATAAGTTAGAGAATAAGGAGAACTCTATGCATAAGTAATTTGTGTAGTGAAAGTTGTATGAAAATAGAAAATAATTCAAGAAATGTATCAATTATTAAAGACCCATTTGGCAATAATGTGGTAATGATAAATGATATAGTCTTCCGTGGAAAGCGTGGAATAAAATGGAGTGATGTTGAAGAATACTTGCGCCAATATGTAGGGGAGTTTTATACAATAGCTGAGACTAATGAAATAGTTTATATCGGGACGGATCTTCCTGATGAATATGCTCATTCTGAGTATACGCATATTTTAAAAGGTGCAAATGAAAAAGCTAAAGCAAACGCGGCACAAGGATTACCTGAACTTATAATTACAGCAACCAATATGGAATATACAAAGAATTCTAAGTCAAAACATAAGAAAGATGCTATGTTTGGCTGGTATAAATACGAATCACGATTTGCTTTACCTGTATTTGATGATAATGGAGAAATAAAACGATATAATGTGTTTCATGTGGCAATGATTTTGAGACATGCTAAAGATGGTAAGAAGTATTTATATGATATTATGAATATAAAAAAAGAAACGAGCGACCTTTTCCAGTCCGAAGACTATACTCAGTAAAAAACCCATTTCTTAACTAATATACTATAGCCACATTATTGCATTGTCAATGGTGAAAATCTAGAACATAGTTAAATACAAGTAGTAAAAAAAGGACTGTACTCTGAGTTTAGAGTACAGTCCTTGTAGTTTAGAAGTTTGTGGAGCCTCTCTTGATGAGTTCGCCTGAGAAGATTGTCTTCTGGGGCATTTCATTTTGGCTGAGAGTTCCTATAAGTGTTTTAACAAGCTGGATGCACATATCTTCAAGGCGATTGTCGATAGAAGATATGTTAGGCTCCGAACAGTGTGCAAGGATTGAATTATTATATCCTACAATCTGAAGTTCATTCGGAACATCAATTTTGTTTGCTTTTGCAAAGTTCATAGCACCGATGGCAAGGAAATCCTCACTTGTGATTATTCCGTCAAATTTAAGCCCTTCTTTGTAGAGTGTGTCGACAAAGTCTCTTACTCCGTCGATATCCTCACGACTTCCTGAGAAGCACTGCTGATATTCCTTTTTGAGAGGAATGTCGTGTGTAACAAGTGCATTCTGGAATCCGGCGAGCTTTTTGAGTCCGGAATATGTAGTGCTGTTGTAGAGATATAAAATATTTTTCATTCCTGCATCAAGCATACATTCTGTAGCATCCTGAGTTGCCTTGTAGTCATCGCAGAGTGTGCAATATACATTTGGGCAATCAAAGTCTGCATTAAGAAGCATGATGGGCACTGAAGCAGCGCCTTCAACAACATATTTGTTGTCCTCAGCATTGTTCATGATGAAGTTAGAACCGACCATTATTACGCTGTCTACATGCTGAGAGAGCAGGAGATTAAGGCATTTTTTACGGGAAGGAATCTCGTAGCCCGTACAGCACAATACTGAATTGTAACCGCTTTCTCGCAGGTTCTGCTCAATGTAGTAAATTGCCTTTGCAAGATACAGATCGGATGCATCGGCGCAAAGAATACCAACGGTCTTCATGGAATTGAGACCGAGTCCTCTTGCAAATGCATTTGGTTTGTATCCGCATTGTTCAATTATATCCAGTACCTTTTTGCGGGTGCGGGGTTTAACGTTAGAGCTTCCGTTAAGTACACGGGAGACAGTAGCGATTGAAACACCGGCTTTTTTGGATATGTCGTAAATAGTCATTTGGTTGCTCATACTTATCTCGTTTCTAAAGGAAATTTGAAGTATCTAACTGCATTGTTATATGAAATATCAGCTGCGATCTGTCCAAGTGTATCAAGACATTCTGCAGGATATTCACCGTTCTCAACAAGTGATCCAAGGAAGTTGCAAAGTATTCTGCGGAAGTACTCGTGTCTTGTGTAAGAAGTGAAGCTTCTTGAGTCTGTGAGCATTCCTACGAAACCTGAAAGGTTACTTGACTCTGCAACAGCCTTTAAGTGCTGTTCCATACCGAGCTTTGTATCATTGAACCACCATGCGCTTCCCTGCTGGATCTTAGCTACTGTAGGAGCCTGGTTGAAGCAGTTGAGCATAGTGTTGATGATCATAAGGTCGTTAGGGTTAAGGCTGTAAATGATTGTCTTGGGAAGAGCATCCTTTGAGTTAAGTGCATCAAGGAAGTCTGCAAGCTCGCCCATAGGATAGTAAGCATCGATAGCATCAAATCCTGTGTCGGGACCAATCTTTTCAAACATAGCCTTGTTGTTGTCACGCTTGCATCCGAAGTGGAGCTGGATAACCCAATCTCTCTTTGCACATTCTTCACCCTCGAAGAGCATGAATGCTGTCTGGTACTGAAGGTACTCTTCGTAAGTAACTTCTTCGCCGTTCATCTTCTTAGCGAAGATCTCCTCGATCTTTTCATCTGAAACAGGCTTGTACATAACGTACTCAAGAGCGAAGTCTGCTACGTTACATCCCTTCTGCTCGAAGTAATCGTGTCTTACCTTGAGAGCTTCTTTAAGATCTTTGAATGAATTGATCTTAACACCGCTTACTTCAGCAAGCTGCTTGATGTATGAAGCAAACTCAGGCTTGATGATGTTCTTAGCCTTGTCAGGACGCCAAGCGGGAAGAACCTTAACATCGAATGATTCATCTGCTTTAATCATATCATGCCATTCAAGTGTATCAACAGGATCGTCTGTTGTACAGATGAGTGTTACATTTGACATCTTGATGAGCTTTCTTGCGCCCATGTCGGGAGCCTGAAGCACCTTATTGCAGATATCGTAAACTTCCTCAGCTGTGCTCTCGTTGAGAACTCCGTCATAACCGAAGTATTTCTTGAGCTCAAGATGTGCCCAGTGGAAGATGGGGTGTCCTACTGATTTGCCAAGGCATTTTGCAAAAGCAAGGAATTTTTCTTTATCAGAAGCATCGCCTGTGATGTACTTTTCTTCGATGCCAAAAGATCTCATGAGACGCCATTTGTAGTGGTCTCCGCCGAGCCAAACCTGAGTGATGTTCTCGAAGTGCTTGTCTTCAGCGATTTCTCTGGGATTGATATGGCAGTGATAGTCAAGTACAGGAACTTTTGCTGCGTAATCGTGGTAAAGAGTCTTAGCTGTTTCGCTCTGTAAGAGGAAATCTTTGTCCATAAATTTCTTCATTAAAAATACTACCCTCCATTTACTAAACGTTAATCAATATTTACATAAAATATGTAAGCATTTTCATATTTTTCAAAAGTATTATACAAGAGCCGTATATTAAATACAATAGCAAAAATTCGTTGACGAGTTCTTATAATAAATATATGATAAAAATGAAAATGCTTACATTTTCTTATGAGTACAAAAGAGGTAGTAAATGAGCAAGTATTTAAAGATCAATCGGAGGGATAATGTCGTTGTTTGCCTTGTGCCTTTAAAGGCGGGGGATGAGATCAGGTTGGAGGACGGATCTGTTATCAAGGCGCTCGATGATATTCCTTCAGGACACAAGATGTCTGTCAGTACCATCAAAAAGGATTGTGAAGTTATCAAGTACGGCTATCCGATAGGCATGGTTACTGAGGATGTTGAACCCGGAAGATGGATTCATACACATAACACAAAGACTAAGTTGAGCGGTATTCTTGAATATGAATACACGCCGGATGAAGACGATATTTCCGAAAAGTTAAGAGAGATGGGGAAAGACACGGGCTCTTTTAACGGATATGTGAGAAAAAACGGAAAAGTCGGTATCAGAAACGAGATATGGATAATCCCTACTGTAGGATGCGTCAATAATATCGCGACCGCTCTTGCAAAAGAGGGAAATCACATGATAAAGGGAAGCATCGATGAAGTCGTTGCTTTTACTCATAACTACGGATGCTCGCAGACGGGCGACGATCAGGAGTACACAAGGACAATATTGGCAGATCTTATCAATCATCCAAATGCCGGCGGAGTTCTTGTTGTAGGGCTTGGTTGCGAGAACAGCAATATAGATGTGTTAAAGCCTTACCTTGGCGATTATGATGAAAAGAGAGTTAAGTTCCTTGTTTGTCAGGAATCCGATGATGAGATGGAAGAGGGAACAAAGCTTCTTGAGGAACTGATCGACGTTGCATCGGGAGACAGGCGTGAAAAAGTAAGCACTTCCAAACTTGTTATAGGACTTAAGTGCGGAGGAAGTGATGGCTTTTCGGGAATCACCGCAAACCCTCTCGTTGGGCTTATTTCAGATAAAATTGTCAGACAGGGCGGAACATCGATACTTACAGAAGTTCCCGAGATGTTTGGAGCTGAGACAATCCTTATGAACAGATGTAAGGATGAAAAGACATTTAACGACACCGTTAATATGATAAATGGCTTTAAAGAGTATTTCACAAAGCTCGGTGAACCAATCTACGAGAATCCTTCACCCGGAAACAAAAAGGGTGGAATCACAACTCTCGAAGATAAATCGCTAGGCTGCACTCAGAAGTCAGGAAGTTTCCCTGTTATGAATGTACTTAATTACGGCGATACCACAGATGTTGCGGGACTTAACCTTCTATGTGCGCCCGGAAACGATCTCTGTGCCGCTACAGCACTTGCTGCAGCCGGTGCCCAGATAGTTCTTTTCACAACAGGAAGAGGAACACCGTTTGCCTGTCCCGTGCCAACCCTAAAAATTTCAAGCAATAACACTATCAGGGACAAGAAAACCAACTGGATTGATTTTTCCGCAGGTGATGCCATTCACGGACGAAGCTTTGATGAGCTCGCAGATGAACTTTACGACCTCATCCTTATCGCAGCTTCCGGCGAAAAGCTTAAAAGTGAAATCGCCGGCTTCCACGATATGGCGATCTGGAAACGCGGCGTAACTTTGTAAAGATAAAATGCTTAACATGCATGCATGTTAAGCATTTTGAACTTTTGACACTTATATCATTTGTATAGATACTGAATTTGGTCTGTGAGTTCGTGAGGAACTTCCAGACCTTCTTTTTTGAGTCTGAATTCGAGGTTCTGTAAGGGCTTGGCGACGTTTGCGTTGTGTGCCATGTAGTGATTTATGAGCTCCTTGTACTGGGGATTGTCATAAACGGCGTCGCGGTACTCCTTTGCAAAAGGACAAGAGTTGAAGAGGATCTCGCGGGCAACTCTGTTGAGTCTGAGCGAGCCTGTTGCCTCGTACTTGAGGTAGGATAGGTAATCGCCAATAAAAATGTTCTTGTAATTGTTGTTGTATTTCTTGAGGTCGAGGCGCAGTTTGTCTTTCTGTTCCGTAGAGAGCGTCTGGTTCTTTTTAAAGAACTGGAGATAGTCGCAGTACATGGAAGTAAGGGACGGATCTGTCACATCGTTCCAGTGTACGCCCTGTTCGGTTTTGCACATTTCCCATCTGAATTCGCCAAGGAGCTTGATCATGCAGTCCTCGGTATTTTCAAGATTAAAGATGGAGATGAGCATTCTGCCCTTTGTATTTCTTTTTTGCCCTCAATTTCCTGCCATAAAGTTGCCCTGGTTCCGGCATTTGGCATAAGAATGATATAAGGCTCGACTTCTTCTGCGTAGTAGACCTGCGTGATTCCGATATCGGTGTTTGAGTACACGGCCTGCCTGCAGAATACGCCAAAGTCAATGCTCTTTATTTTTTCGATATGTTCTTTGATCTTAGGTGCTGTCATGTACGCTAGATCGAGCGGCCTGAGCACGTTCATTGCATCAAACACGGGAACGAATACGGAGATTCTTCCGAAAGTCATCCTGTTTCCGAGTGAAAAGAGATTATGAATCTCGAAATCAAGCCTGCTGTCAGGATTGCCTATCATGGCGTCAATCTGTTCCTGTTTAAGAACTCCCGTAGCTTTCTGTTCGCGAAGATATGTTTCCCAGTCTTGATCAAATTCGTTTCGTGAGGGCTCGGCCTCGAGTTTGTAGACTTTTTTGAGCCACTCAGAAAGAAGAAGGACATTTCCTTCTGGATCAGGAACATAGGATCTTGCGATGTTGCAGAGGATAGAAGTGTTCTTATCACCTGCGAGCTCTTCATCGACAAAGCCGAACATAAGAAACATCTTGATCTCTATAGGCAGGTCATCGTCGTTAAGGCTTTTTAAGAATACTTTTTTGTATATCTTATAAAAAGACGACGAGATGTTTTTTCTGAGGAGTCTGGCTTCATCTGAAGTGTCGTAGCGGGTTTCGCTTGCCTTGAATTTGGCGATATCTTCCTGGAATTTTGATGAAAGCTCTGCATCTACACCTGAATACGTGAGGATTGCAGCGAGAGCGTTGGTTATTACAGGAGCGCCGTCACCGCCCGATGCAGCGTTTTCGTTATTCTCAATTTTTGAATTTATGAACTTCATGGTAGTGGTGAAATCAGCTGTGTTTCTGCCGAGCTGCTTCTTGTACGCGGTAAGGAATTTGATAGATACCGCGATCAGCTTCTGATTCTTTTCTGCGATCATGATCGTTCCGAGAGCAATATCCAAACTTAGAGCGTAAAAGGACTTATTGAGAACTGCCTCGTGTTCCTTCATGCTCTTGTAATAGCCGTATTCCCAGCTGGATATCATGTTGTTTTTTACAGGTGGAACGATAAGATCGAGCATCTCGAACTTCTTGGGAACTTCGCCCGCTTTTATGCACAGTTCGGGATAGTCCGCGTAGTCTGATTTGACTTTTTTATACTCTAAAAGAGCTCTTTCATAGAGTCTTTCGTATTCATAGAATAATTCGTGTGTTGTAAAGATGGATTGTGAGGCGAGAACCGATGCGATCTTTTCGTTGCATCTGAGCATTGCCAGAATGTCGTCGGTGCCTTCGTAGTGATATGTGCAAATTGATGAATCTTCTAGAGCTTCGTATGTATATTGATACTCTTTTGTGGGGGATTCAACCAGACCGATTATTCCACCAACATTTAAGTCAAATGAAGTGAATTGATCGGTTGCGCGAATTTTTCCTTTTACAAGAATTTCTAAAGTACCTACAGTGTCGGACATCGCTTTATGCAAGATCTGTCCTTTGGTTAATGTAACAAGTCCCATTAAAAATCTCCCTCAAAGCCGGTCTGAAAGTCATTTAAAACGAAAAGCATGAAAAACATTAAAACTAAGATAAATATGAAATTCCACATGTATATGTTAGCACGTTAAAAAAACGTCTGCAATTACATAATGATAGGCGACAAGCTAAATTCGCTGATTCTTTCGCCGTTGCACAGCAGATTATAAACTTGCGAAGAAGAAAGATTTTCTCTAAAAAGCTGCATAGATAGTGGGCTTAAGAGCTTCTCGGCATCTTTAAGCCTGTTAATAACAGGGATTTCAGATTTTTCGCCTATCTCTGCGAGAAGGGGAAAAGAGCTCTTTTTTTGCCCAAGGATCCTGATGAATGAAGTGAAGCCGTCATCCTTGTACTTTAGCATGTTGTCTGCCTTTATGTCGAGAAGGATGTGCATAAGGCATCTGCTTATGCGGGTGTAGGAGAGGTCCTTTGATTTGAGAATGTCGCAGAATCCCTCAAAGGTCTCGTATTTATCGATGTTCTTGCCGATTTTGTTGGAAAGGCTTTCATTTACATCAAGGAAAGCTGTGTAATCGTCTTTGTTCTGCAAGAGCTTGTAATACAGAAGAGTATTAAGGATATCTTCTTTGACGTATTCGCCGCTTTGGAGTTTTTCGTTTAACAGGTCAAAAGAAGTACCGGGCATTGTATTTTTCACAGAATCCGGAAGAGTGAGCTTTCCGTCTGCATTTTTTACAATGCTGTTTCGTATAGCAGTCGCGGAAGAGTAGTCTGTGAGCTCGTTTGAATGGTAGTCTTCACCAATTCTTTTTATCATAACAGGGGTAATCTTACTGCCTGACCTTTTAAGTGCGCGCAGATACTCGATTGCGAGAATACTGTTTGGCAATGTAAGCGCTTTTTTGATTTCATCTTCTTTGTCAGAATCGCATAGAGCCGGATTAATGGCAGAAAGCTCGGAAAATACTGCGTTTTCACGTGATGAGGCATAACTGATCCCGTTTTTTGTATTTTCTTTTATATTGCGTTTAAAAGAATCTGACTCGTTGTTAAGAATGTCTGCAATATCGGAAAGAATATCTACGTTATCGGATTCACTTCCAAAGCAAAGATGATCGACAACACCAAGCTTGTTTAAAAGAGAAACTGCACCTGATGCAAAGTACTCGGCGCTTCCGAGACTGTAGTAGGATGGAAGCTCCAAAACAAGGTCTGCGCCTGAGCTCAGGGCAGATTTTGCTCTTGTGAATTTATCTGTTATTGCGGGTGCTCCGCGTTGCACAAAGTCACCGCTCATAACTACTATACAGTAGTCTGCACCGGTTCTTTTTTTACTCTCTTCGATGAGAAATTTATGGCCGTTATGGAACGGATTAAATTCAGCAATGATTCCTACAGTTTTCATCTTGGTGTAAACGCTTTCAAAAATTTAAAATTTTTGTACACTTTTTCTATTGTTATGAAATAATATTATAAGTATCATGATTATAATATTACATTTGAAAAGAGGCAATTTGATATGAAAATTTTAGTTATTAACTGTGGAAGCTCTTCACTTAAGTTCCAGCTTATCGATTCAGAGAGCGAGCAGGTTATCTGTAAGGGACTCTGCGAGAGAATCGGTATCGAAGGAAGCAGGATAGTATATACTCCGGAAGGAAAGGACAAGATCACAATCGAAACTCCGATGCCAGATCACAACAAGGCTATCGAGCTCGTGATCGAAGCTCTTACCAATAAGGAGAACGGTGTAGTTGCTTCACTTGATGAGATCGGAGCTGTAGGACATCGTATTGTTCACGGCGGAGAGAAGTTTACAGAGTCTGTTGTTATAAATGACGAAGTTATCAAGGCTATTGAGGATGTGAGCGATCTTGCTCCTTTGCACAACCCTGCAAACCTCATCGGTATCAAGGCTTGCATGAACGCAATGCCCGGAGTACCTATGGTTGCGGTATTTGATACAGCATTCCATCAGACAATGCCTGAGAATGCATATCTATACGGACTTCATTATTCATACTACGAGAAGTACGGAATCAGAAGATACGGATTCCACGGAACAAGCCATTCTTATGTAAGTAAGAGAGCTGCCGAGATGCTCGGAAAGGACATCAAGGATCTTAAGCTTATCGTTTGTCACCTCGGTAACGGCGCTTCAGTTTCAGCTGTTAAGGGCGGCAAGTGCATAGACACATCAATGGGACTTACACCTCTTGAGGGACTTATCATGGGAACAAGAACAGGAGACATCGATCCTTCTGTTGTTGAGTTCATTATGAAGAAAGAGAATCTCTCTGTTGCAGAGGTAAATAATATTCTAAATAAGAAGTCAGGTGTGTTCGGTCTTTCGAATGAGCTTTCATCTGATTTCAGAGATCTTGAGGACGGATATTTAAGCGGAAATGAAGGCGCTAAACGTGCTGTTGACACATTCGCCTATAGAGTTGTAAAATACATTGGCGCTTATACTGCAGCAATGGGTGGAGTTGATGCAATCTGCTTTACTGCTGGTGTAGGTGAGAATAGTGGCTTTACTCGTAAAATCATAATTGATGGCCTTGGATTTATCGGTGCATCCTTGAATGAAGAGGCTAATACTGTACGTGGTAAGGAAGAGATTATTTCTAATCCTGATAGCAAAGTAACACTTATGGTTGTTCCTACAAATGAAGAGCTTGCGATCGCTCGCGATACTTACGCTCTTTGCAAATGACTTTTAAAGCCGACTTTTTAGTCGGCTTTTTTTCTTATTTACTTGGTAATGGGAGAAAAGGTTATGTATAGTAAAAAGAAGTGGGCAATACTATCCGGAATAAGTTTGCTGTACTTTATTTTGTGCGTTTTTTTTGGCAATTTAAGATATGTTACAAGTGATGACGCGATCATGAACATGGTGGCGGCTGGGGCTTTTGGTAGCCCTTCGCAGTATCTTATTTTTAATAATATAGTCATCGGATATTTTCTCAAGTTTATGTATGCCGTGATACCTTTTGTGAATTGGTATCTCTGGCTCTATCTGTCTTTTAATCTGTTGAGCATTATAGTTATCTGTGTTGTTATCACGGATAAACTTCCGATGCATGCATCTATTCTTTTGACGGTGCTTATTAATCTCCTTTTTGCTTATGATTTTTATTCATTTATTCAATTTACGCAGAGCTCGGCTCTGTACGGCGTTGCCGGCATAGCACTTATTTTTGCTCAGATTTTCAATGAAAAGAAATCGAAGATCCTCATGGTTATCGCTACAGCAATCATTGCCATGGGTGTCGGTGCGAGGCTTGCAGGCGTGTGTATGGTCGCACCTTTTGCTATGACGGTGATGCTTTTTTATAAAGGCGATTTAAAAAATAAGATAAAAAAGGTTGCAATCTTTTTCCTTATGCCTATAATTGTCACTGTGCTTATGTTGGCAGCGAATTTTTATGCATATTACGTGAATCCGGAGTGGAGATATTTTACCGACTGGAACAATATAATGTCGGAAAAGCGTGATTTTGGTAATTTCAATTTCAATTGGAATAAGGAAGAGTATCTGGAAGCAGGATTTACTGAGACCGACTTTAAGCTGCTTGATATGTGGCTTTGGAATGATACCGAATATTTCACGTTAGACAGGCTTAAAACGATGAAAGAGATCGGTAGTAGCACGAGAGTTGACAAGTTTAAGCTTGATGGCGAAGTCTTTACAGATTCGATTGAAAAAATAGGAGAGACGTGGAAACACGGTGCATATTCTGTTTCTTTCCTTGTGCTGACGATCATTGCACTTGTTCTATTTAAGAAAAGGTATAAATTATTCATATTATCCCAGGTGTTATTTTTGTTTGCCGAGTATTATGCTCTGACGTGCAAACGACGAATAATGTGGAGAGTTGAATGTTGTGCCTGGATCGCGGTTTTGATCTTTTCACTAATGTTCTTTGTATATTCGGGATGTTTTGATGATATTTTTGCAAAGATCAAAACGGATAAATTAAAGAAAGCGTTTGGTGTTTGCGCTATTTGTATATCGGCTGTTATTACTATAATATTTGGAGCGGGGAAAGCCGATATATTCATACATGAGAAGCATTGCAGTTTTATTCCTGAAGATGACTGGATGCATGGCAAGGTAAAAGCGATAACGGAGCGAGAGGGATTTTATCTTACTGATATTGATACTATGTACAGTGATCTGTGCGGTGCGAGAAATATCTTTGATATTGATGCAAAATATCGCGATTATTATGCCAATGTTTGTCAGTTTGGGGGATGGATAATGCCTTCACCTATCGGGCTTTACCATGCAAATCTGTATGGAATCGCTAATCCTGCCAGAGCTCTCGTTGAGAGAGACGATGTTTATTTTATAGGAGGCGGAGAGAAAGCCGGATATATACTTGTCTATTTAAATGAGAAATACGGGCCTGGAATCAATATGGAGATGGTTGACGAGATAAATGAAGCGCCCGTTTGGAGATTTTCTAAATGAGAGGGAACTTGCTATGAAAGAACTGAACTCTTGCAAAGAGGCTATGGCTGAGAGCATGGAGAAAAAATATTTTTCCATCGCGCATCTTTATAAAGATGAAAAAGCTATGGATATGCATATTCACGATTGCTACGAGGTGTATTATTCGATATCAGGGGGGAAACAATTCCTTATCGATAATAAGGTTTATGACATTGCGCCGGGCGATATTTTTCTTATAAGTCAGTATGATTCGCATTATCTTACACAGATAGATAAAGAGCTTCATGAGAGAATAGTAATAATGATAGATCCTGAGTTTATGAAGAGCGTTTCAAGCCCTGAGACGGATCTTAATGCGTGTTTCCAGCATAACAGCGAGGAGTATTCTCACAAGATCAGTCTTAATCAGGAACAGCAAAAGAGATTTCTTTATTTTGTAAATAAGATACTTACGAGCAACGGATACGGACATGATCTTCTTGAAAAGGCTACATTTGTTGAGCTCTTTTTGATGATCAATAAGATACTTATCGACAAGGACAGCGATAAGCAGGAAGAGGATGTTGCAACATATAACGAACAGGTTGATGCAATTCTTTCGTATCTTAACAACAATATACAGAATCCGGTTAGTATTGGAGATCTTGCCAAGCATTTCTATATCAGTGAATCGTATATCTGCAGAATATTTAAGTCGGCTACCGGAACTACTATAAATAAGTATATGACAGCAAGAAGAATATCTATTGCAAAGTCGCTTTTGGCGGAAGGAAAAGGAGTCAGCGAAGTCTGCGAAGAGTGCGGATTCTCGGACTACAGCAACTTCCTCAAGGCGTTCACAAAGTCGGTGGGCATTTCACCCAAGAAATACTCACAAAACTGCTATAGATAGCATGTAAAAAACTGTTGACAAATAAAAAACCTATGAGTATACTACATAGGTATGCTAATGAATAAACGTAAACAATTGCCTTTGTAAACAGGCAGTTTCTTATACGGTTACTGTAAGGAGGTGTTACTCAAATGTCAATCTGCCCTAAGAATAAGTCATCAAAAGGCCATAGAGAACAGAGAAGAGCTAACTGGAAAATGACAGCTCCCACTTTGGTAAAGTGCAGTCATTGTGGAGCTCTTATGCAGCCTCATCAGGTTTGCAAGAAGTGTGGCTACTACAATAAGAAGAGCATTGTTGAGACTGAGGCTTGATATACTTTTGGTATGACCTCATAAAGTCAGAATTTAAAGGCTTTCCGGCTATGTCGGAAAGCCTTGATTTTTGTCAACCACTCTAGTATATTAAAATAAGTTCAATTTAATAGGAGGTCCCGAATATGTCGGAACTTGTACGTGTTGCCGTTGATGCTATGGGTGGAGACAACGCACCTGTTGCAACGGTCAAGGGAGCGGTTGAGGCAGTCGCCGAATCACAAGCTCTCAAAGTTTTTCTTGTCGGTAAGAAAGAGGTTCTGGAGAAAGAACTTTCTGCATACAGCTACGATAAAGACAGAATTGAAATCGTTGATGCAACAGAAGTCATAGAGATGGCGGAACCACCGGTTTTGGCTATCAGGACCAAGAAGGATTCGTCTATAGTTAAGGCTATGTATATGGTCAATCACGGCGAAGCTGACGCTTATGTGTCTGCCGGAAGTACCGGAGCCACACTTGTTGGTGGCCAGGTAATTGTCGGAAGACTTAAGGGTGTAGACAGAGCACCTCTTGCGCCTCTTATCCCTACAGAGAAGGGTAATTCTCTTTTGATCGACTGCGGAGCAAACGTTGATGCAAGAGCAAATCATCTTGTTCAGTTTGCTAAGATGGGAACCGTTTATATGGAGAACATCATGGGAATCAAGAATCCCACCGTCGCTATCGTCAATATCGGCGCAGAAGAGGAGAAGGGAAATGCACTTGTCAAGGAGACATTCCCTCTTTTAAAGAATTGTCCCGATATCAACTTTATCGGAAGTATCGAGGCGAGAGACATTCCTGCAGGTAACGCTGACATTATCGTCTGCGAAGCATTTACAGGTAATGTAATTCTTAAGATGTATGAGGGTGTTGCAAAATCTCTTGTAAGCGTCATCAAAAAGGGACTTATGTCTAGCTTAAAGGCCAAGATCGGAGCTCTTTTGATTAAGGACGACCTCAAGAAGACACTTGGTAATTACAGTCTTGAGAAGCACGGCGGAGCACCTATGCTTGGATTAAAGGGGCTTGTCGTTAAAACTCATGGAAGTTCAAGTTATATTGAGATCAAGAATTCAATATTACAGTGTGTAACTTTCACAGAGCAAAAAATAAGCGAAAAGATCAGCGCGAAGATTTCACAGGAGTAAATTATTCCGTTTGAAATTGCTGTGAATTCGTTTAAAAAAAGAAATAAAAAAAGCTGCCATGCAGTGGAGGAAAAGTTTTATGGAATTTGAGAAAATGAAAGAAGTTATTGCCAGCGTGCTCAATGTTGATCCCGAGGAGATTAAGATGGATACAACATTCACAGAGGATCTCGGAGCTGATTCTCTTGATCTTTTCCAGATCATTATGGGACTTGAGGATGAATTTGATGTCCAGATAGATCCCGAAAAGACTGAAAACATCAAAACTGTTGGGGAAGCTGTTGAGCTTTTGAAGGCTGCAATAGAAACTAAGTAATTCTCAATCGATTTTTTTGTACTATCTGAGGCAGCATTATAACTGCCTCTTTTCTATTTTTATTCTAAACACTTTTCGAGGTGACTATGTTAACGGAAAACGACATCAGCAGACTGGAACAGACTATCGGTTATGAATTCAAAAACAAAGCGCTTATTATAGAGGCTCTTACACACAGTTCTTATGTGAATGAGCACAAAATCAATAAAAAACATGATTATGAACGCCTTGAATTTCTCGGAGATGCTATTTTGGAGATGATCTCAAGTGAGTATCTTTTTAAGACATTTCCTGAAAAGAAAGAGGGCGAGATGTCAAAAATAAGAGCAGCTCTTGTTTGCGAACCGGCTCTTTATCATGATTCTCTTCAGATCGATCTTAAAAATTATATCCAGTTTGGTAAAGGTGAAGAGGCTACAGGCGGAAGAAACAAGGAGTCTATCATCGCTGATGTTATGGAAGCTGTTATCGGAGCTCTTTATCTGGACGGCGGTTTTGAAGAATCTAAGAAATTCATTGATAATTACGTTCTTACAAATGCTGAATCTTATCAGATGTACAACGACAACAAATCAACTTTGCAGGAGATAGTGCAGAGTATGAAACTTGGCACTGTCAGATATGAAACATGTGGCGAAAGTGGACCTGAACATGATAAAATGTTCAAGGTTCGTGTTTATGTAGCAGATAAGAATATGGGAGAAGGGACTGGTAGGACCAAGAAAAGTGCTGAGCAACAGGCGGCATATCAGGCGGTTCTTACTTTGAACAAAAAGAAATAATGTATTTAAAAAGTATTGAGATTCATGGTTTTAAATCATTTGCCAATAAAATAAAATTCGATTTTCATAACGGCATTACCGGAATCGTTGGACCTAACGGTTCAGGAAAGAGTAATGTCGCAGACGCCGTAAGATGGGTTCTCGGTGAGCAGCGTATCAAGCAGCTTCGTGGTGGATCCATGCAGGACGTCATTTTCTCGGGAACAGAGCTCAGAAAACCACTGGGCTATGCTTATGTTGCCATCACATTGGATAATTCCGACCATTCACTCGCAATAGATTATGATGAAGTCACCGTCTCCAGACGTCTCTATCGTTCGGGAGAGAGTGAATATATGATAAACGGCTCTGTATGCCGTCTTAAGGACGTAAATGAGCTGTTTATGGATACCGGTATCGGTAAAGAGGGATACTCTATCATCGGACAGGGTCAGATCGATCAGATCCTTTCAAGTAAGCCCGAAGACAGAAGAAATCTTTTTGACGAAGCTGCAGGTATCGTTAAGTTTAAGTCAAGAAAAGAGACTGCGATAAAGAAGCTCGCCGAAGAGAAGATAAATCTCACTAGAATCAGCGATATTCTCGCAGAGCTCGAAAAGCAGACGGGACCTTTGGAGAAACAGTCCGAAAAGGCAAAAGAGTATTTGAAATACAGAGAGAGACTTAAGACTCTCGATGTAAATATGTTCCTTGTTGAGAATAAAAATCAAAAGGAACAGCTCGAAGATGCAGGAAAGAACCTCCTCATAGCAACAGAGTCTCTTGGTGAATCCAAGAACAATTATGAGAAGGCAAAAGAAGAATATGAAAATATCCAGAAGAAGCTCGAACAGCTCGATGCAGAGATAGACGAAGCAAGAGCAAAGATTACGGATTCTTCTGTTAAAAAAGAAAAGCTTGAGGGTCAGATCGGAATTCTCAACGAGAAGATCAATTCAGCATCCTCAAACGATGCTCATTTCAAGACAAGAATCAACGATGAGCAGGCAAAGATTGCCGACAAAAATAAAGAAAAAGAGAAGTACTTGCAGGAAAAAGCCGAGATTGACGAAGAGGTTGCAAAGCTCCTTGCAAGTAAGGATGAAGCAAGAAAAGAACTTGATAAAGTTCTCAATGAGATCAGCGGAATAAATGACCAGATTGAAGAGTGCAAGAGTACTATCATCGAGACTCTCAATACAAGGGCTAACATCAAGTCAAAGCTCAGTTCCCTCGATACAATGAAGGAACAGGTCAATATCAGAAAAGCTGAACTTACCGGTAAGCTTGTTCGTGCGCAGTCTGATGAATCCAGACAGGAAGAGACGATCAAGAAATTAAGGGATGAGTTCGATGCGATAACTGCTGAGATCTCAGAGATGAACAAGAGACAGAAAGCTACTGATCAGGAGATCGTGGCTATCAAAGAGACAATGTCTCTTAAGGACACTGAGCTTCGCAAGACTCAGGGACTTTATCAGCAGGAAAAATCAAGGCTCGATGCACTTGCCAATATCACTGAGAGATACGAAGGATACGGCGGAAGTGTCAAGAAGGTAATGGAGAGGAAGGACACCGTTCAGGGAATTATCGGTGTTGTTGCCGACATTATCAAGACTGAGCCTAAGTATGAGACTGCCATTGAGGTTGCACTCGGCGGTAATATCCAGAATATCGTTACGGATGATGAAGAGACTGCAAAGAAGATGATCGCTTATCTTAAGGAAACAAGGGCTGGTAGAGCGACATTTTTACCTCTTACATCACTTGATAATCCGCCTGAGCTCAAGGCTAAGGAAGCACTCAATGAAGAGGGTGTTCTTGGTATGGCTGATGAGCTCGTTCAGACAGATCCAAGATATAAGAGCGTTGCAAAGGCTATGCTCGGAAGGATCGTCGCTGTCGATAACATCGATAATGCAGTAAAGATCGCAAAGAAATACAGATACACCGTAAGAATGGTAACTCTTGAGGGTGAACTTCTTGTTCCCGGAGGAGCCATCAGTGGTGGTGCGTTTAAGAATAACAGTAATCTCCTCGGAAGACGTCGTGAGATGGACGAGATGGAGCTTAATGTTCAGAAATATAAGGAACAGATCGAGAGACTTCAGGCAGAGATCGCGGAGGCAAAAGAAAAGAGAAACGAACTCCGTACTCTTTCAGAGGAACTTCGTACAGAACTTCAGGGCAAGTTTATTGCCCAGAATACGGCAAGACTTAATGTCGAGAACGAGGAAGCCAGACAGGAAGAGCAAAAGGGTAACTATAGCGACCTTAAGGCTGAGAACGACGAGATAGAGACAAGAATTGCCGAGATCGAGGCTGAGAAAGAGGAAGCTCTTTCTGCTCTTACAGAGTCCGAGAATACAGAGAAGACCTGCACTGAACAGGTTGAGAAGTTCAAGGCTACTCTCGAAGAATTACATGCTGTCGAAGAGCGCGAAAATGATGCTGTTTCCGTAAAAGAGATCGAATACGAGAAGAGTCATCAGAAGCAGGAATTCTATCAGCAGAATGTCGATCGTGTAAATGAAGATATTGAAACTGAAGAGAAAGCACTTGCCGAGATCATTGAATCAATGAATGAGAACGCAAGGCTTCTTGAGCAGAACAAGAAAGATATAGAAGAGATCAGACTTACAATCGAGGCATCTTTGGATGTTCAGTCTGATGCTACTAAGGAACTCGAAGAGAAGAAAGAGATAAAGAATAATCTCTCTGAATCTCAGAAAGAGTTTTTTGGAAAGACGGAAGAGCTCAATAAGCAGATGTCAGATCTTGAGAAGGAAGTTATGCGACTTACTTCCAAGAAGGAAAAATGCGAAGAGGCGATCGAATCTCAGATCAACTACATGTGGAATGAGTATGAAATCACATTGTCAGATGCTGCCGACCTTCGCGATGAGGAAATGAATGATGTTCCTTCAATGAGAAGAGAAATTCATTCTTTGAAGGATTCGATCAGAAAACTTGGCGATGTCAATGTAAATGCCATTGAGGATTACAAGAACCTCATGGAGAGATATACATTTATGAAGACTCAGCACGATGATCTTATCGAAGCTGAGAAACAGCTTCAGGAGATCATTGATGACCTTGATGAGTCAATGAGAAAGCAGTTCATGGAGCAGTTTAAGCTCATAAATACTGAGTTTGACCAGGTATTTAAGGAAATGTTCGGTGGAGGAAAAGGAACGCTTGAACTTGCAGAGGATGAGGACATCCTTGAAGCAGGAATTAAGATCAACGCTCAGCCTCCGGGAAAGAAACTTGTCAATATGATGCAGATGTCCGGTGGAGAGAAGGCTCTTACGGCGATTGCGCTTCTTTTTGCGATCCAGAACCTCAAACCTTCGCCATTCTGTCTTCTTGATGAGATCGAAGCGGCGCTTGATGAAAACAACGTTGTACGTTTTGCAAAATATTTGCACAAGCTTTCCAATACACAGTTCATTGTAATTACGCACCGTCGTGGTACAATGGAAAGTGCCGACAGACTTTACGGTATTACGATGCAGGAAAAAGGTGTATCAACACTTGTAAGCGTAAATCTTATCGATAAGGAGCTCAGCAACTGATGGCTAATGGTTTTTTCGCGAAATTACAGCAAGGCTTATCCAAAACAAGAGAAAATATTGCAAGGGGCATAGATAATGTCTTTAGCGGATTTTCAAATATTGACGAAGACTTCTACGAGGAACTTGAAGAGACCCTTATCATGGGCGATATCGGTATCGATGCGACAAGTAAGATCATCGACAAGCTTCGCAAGCAGGTAAGGGAAAAGCATATTTCCGATCCCGCGGAGTGCAAGAAACTTCTTGTAGATAACATCAGAGAACAGATGAGAACCGGTGAAGATGCATATGATTTCGAAGATAAGAAGACAGTTATCTTTGTTATCGGCGTTAATGGAGTCGGAAAGACTACATCGGTAGGAAAGCTCGCGTCTATTTATAAGAATAAGGGCAAAAAAGTTCTTATTGCAGCTGCAGATACATACAGAGCTGCGGCTACAGAGCAGCTTAAAGAGTGGGCTGACAGAGCCGGTACTCCCATTATCTGCGGAAAAGAAGGCGGAGATCCGGGAAGTGTTATTTATGATGCCGCTTTTGCATTTAAATCACGAGATTGTGATATCCTTATAGTCGATACAGCGGGCAGACTTCACAATAAGAAGAACCTTATGGATGAGTTGTCCAAGATGAACAGGATTCTTGATAAGGAACTTGGCAATGTTTGCAGGGAGAACTTTATTGTTCTTGACGGCACAACAGGTCAGAACGCTATAATGCAGGCAAGGGAATTCGGCGAAGCTGCCGATCTTACCGGTATTATACTTACCAAGCTTGATGGCACTGCAAAGGGAGGAATTGCGGTTGCTATAGTTTCAGAGCTCAACATTCCGGTCAAGTATATCGGTGTTGGTGAGGCTATAGATGACTTGGAGAGATTTGACTCCGATCAGTTTGTAGATGCTTTATTTTCATAAATATTAAGTTGGGAGATAGAAGAAATGGCTGAAGAATCTAAAATGACGTTGGAAAAATTTGAAGAAGCTTACGAAGCTGTAAAGAAGGTAACACTTGAGACCAAGCTTATTTACAGCGATTACTGGAGTGGAAGCACGGGTAACAAGGTTTATCTCAAGCCCGAGAATCTTCAGAGAACCGGAGCATATAAGGTTAGAGGTGCTTATTACAAGATTACAACACTTTCTGATGAAGAGAGAAAGAAAGGACTCATAACCGCATCTGCCGGAAACCACGCGCAGGGTGTTGCATATGCAGCAAAGTGCTACGGCGTAAAAGCAACGATCGTGATGCCGACATCTACTCCTCTTATCAAGGTTAACAGAACAAAGGCGCTCGGCGCTGAAGTTGTTCTTCATGGAAATGTTTATGACGAAGCTTACGAGCACGCATGTAAGCTTGCGGAAGAGAACGGATACACAATGGTTCATCCTTTCGATGATCTTGATGTTGCAACAGGTCAGGGAACCATCGCAATGGAGATCATAAAGGAACTTCCCACTGTTGACTATATTCTTGTTCCTATCGGTGGAGGCGGACTTGCAACAGGTGTTTCAACACTTGCAAAGCTCCTTAATCCCAAGATCAAAGTAATTGGTGTTGAGCCTGCGGGAGCAAATTGTATGCAGGAATCAATAAAGGCAGGTCATGTAGTTACACTTCCCGGTGTAAACACGATCGCCGACGGTACTGCTGTTAAGACACCCGGAGAAAAGATATTCCCTTATCTTACAAAGAATATCGATGACATCATCACAGTTCCCGATGAAGATCTTGTAGTTTCTTTCCTTGATATGGTCGAGAACCACAAGATGGTTGTTGAGAATTCCGGACTTTTGTCTGTTGCTGCACTTAAGCAGCTTGACTGCAAGGACAAGAAGGTTGCCTGCGTTCTTTCAGGCGGTAATATGGACATTATTACAATGTCTTCTGTAGTACAGCAAGGTCTCATAATGAGAGACAGAATATTCACTGTTTCTGTACTTCTTCCCGATAAGCCGGGTGAGCTTTCAAGAGTTTCCGGCATCATTGCGGAAGTAAACGGAAACGTTATCAAGCTTGAGCACAACCAGTTTGTTTCTATCAACAGAAATGCTGCCGTTGAGCTCCGTATCACACTTGAAGCATTTGGAAGTGAGCATAAAGAGCAGATTCTTAAGGCTCTTACCGAAAAAGGTTTCAAACCGAAAATTGTAAGGACAAATATTTAAAAAAATGAGTAAACAAATAAGTGCAAAAAGAAGGTGCATTGAGTATCTGATAATAACCTTTGCGGCTTTGCTTTATGGAGTAGGAACAAGTATGCTTATCGATCCCAACGATATAGCACCGGGAGGTCTTACGGGACTTGCCATTGTTCTTAACAGAGTAGTGGGGATCGGAACAGGTCTTTGGTTCTGGCTGATGAACATTCCGATATTGATTCTTGCGATATGGAAGTTCGGCATCAGGTTTACGGTTTCGACTATTTACGCAACGACTATGATTTCTCTTTTCACCGACATGTGCACGAGATTTTTCTCGGATTATGTGATTCGTGATAAGATCCTTGGTATTACATTCGGAAGCGCCCTGACTGCTGTGGCTATCGGACTTGTATTTAAATGCCATGCCACAAGCGGAGGTACCGATGTAATCATAAAAATACTCAGGTTAAAATATCCGCATGTAAAGACAGGAGTTTTGTATATCCTGACAGATATCGGAGTTTTGCTCGTTGCTGCGATTGTATTTAATGATGTTGCGGCTGCGATGTATTCATTTTTGTCCGTTATGCTTACATCCTTTATTCTGGACATTGTTCTGTACGGAAGAGACGGAGCGAAGCTTATTTATATTATTTCAGACAATCCGGACGCCATTACAAAGAGGCTTCTCGATGAACTGGATATAGGAGCAACGCACGTTTTCGGACAGGGAGCATATAGTGGAGAAAAGAAAAAAGTAATTATGTGTGCCGTTAAAAAGAGGCTTTCACCTATGGCGGAAGACGTTGTCAGAGATGAAGATCCAAATGCATTCATGATCGTTACGAGTGCGAGCGAGATTTTCGGAGAAGGCTATAAGAGCTATTTTGATGAGAGAATGTAGAGAGTATGAGTAATAACCTTCCTGATTCAAGAGAAAAAAAGGGGACAAGTGGTGCCCGCAATACGTTATCCATTATCTTCATGAGCCTTGTCGCTATCATGACGCTTAGTTTCAGTATCGTTCTCCTTATTAAAAATGCGTCTCTTCAGAGAGAAACAGATGCTGTTAGAAGCGAGCTTGATACTATGGACAAGGAGCATTTCTTTACAGAAGGCGAGATGGGTAGCCGAATTGAAGAAGCAAGGATAGAGGCTGCCGAGAACGCGGAGAGAGCACTTCGTGAGGATATCAAGAATAGGCTTGAAAACGGAGAGGGACCGAATTCAATTTTCAAATCTCTTTTCCCCGATCAGCTTGTTGTATCAAGAAACAACAGATACTTTTTCTTTCCTATAAGCAAGAAGATCGCGCGTCATAATTTCCAGCCGGGTGACTTTGAGCTTGATGATAAGGGCTTCCTTCAGTATGTAGGTGAAAATACAGACTTTAAGTACAAGCACGGAATTGATGTTTCAAGGTTCCAGGGTAAGATCGACTGGGCAAAGGTAAAAGAAGCCGGCATTGAGTTTGCCATTATCAGGGCATGCTACAGAGGAATAACAGAGGGCGTCATCATTGATGATGAGACCTTCGAAGATAATATTAAGGGTGCCATCGACAATGGAATTGACGTCGGAGTATATGTTTATTCTCAGGCGATCAACAAAGAAGAGGCACTTGAAGAGGCAAATCACGTTCTTGAGATGATCAAGCCGTATAAGCTGACATATCCTGTCGTTATCGATATCGAGTCGGCTGATTCCGACAACGCAAGAACATTGAATTTGTCGTCAAAAGAGTATGAAGAAGTTGCAGATGTTTTCTGTAACAGAGTTGAAGAAGCGGGATATAAGTCGATGATCTACGGCAATCTTTTGTCGTTCACGGTTCTTATGAATGCAGAGAATGTCGACGGCAGAGATATATGGTTTGCGCAGTACAATCCGTCTCTGTATTATCCGTACCACTTTAACATCTGGCAGTATACAGCGTCGGGTAAGGTTCCCGGAATAGAAAAGAACGTTGACCTTAATATTTGTATTACCGAGTATTGAAGATGAAAAATGCAGAGAATATAACGGAATATGAGCAGAGAGGATACTTGGACAGCGATTTTAAGTATTTTCATATTTCCGACAAAGTAACTTCAGATATTGACTTTCATTATCACGATTTCTACAAGATCATACTGATCTTGAAAGGTAATGTCAGATATTTGATCGAAGGACGAGAGTATGAGCTCTTGCCCTTCGATTTTGTGCTTGTAAACAGGTTTGATATTCATAAACCTGTTGTTGAGAGTAAGGACGATTACGACAGGATAATCCTGTATCTTAAGCATGAGTTTCTTGAAGAGCTGGGGCTCCTTGATGCTTTTATGAAGGCAAAAGAGCTCGAAAGTTATATAGTGAGATTCAACTCGGGAACGAGCGCTCATATCTACGATATGCTCCTTAAGGCGGAGGAAGATATAAGGGTAAAAGATACCGAGTACGCGGGTGAGCTTACCGCAAAGATCGATGTTATCAAGATGCTTATTGAATTTAATAAGGCGTGTATCTCCGAGGACTTCGGCTTCAGACCTGAGGCGAGATTTAATAGGAAGGTAATTGAGATCATCGAATATATCAATGACAATCTGCAAAAAGATCTCTCGATAGATTCGATCGCCGATAAATTCTATCTGAGCAAATATCATATGATGAGAATATTTAAGAGTGAGACGGGATATTCGGTTCACCGTTATATTTCCGAAAAGAGAATTCTTCTTGCAAGAAATCTTATAATGTCGGGAATTCCGTCAACGACGGCATGTCTTGAGTGCGGATTTAAAGATTATTCCTCTTTTAGCCGTGCCTTCAAAAATCAGCTTGGAATATTGCCTTCAGAAGTAAAGATATAGGTGTCAAGAAAAAATACTTGACACCTATTTTTGTTTGATATAATATAACATTTGTGCAACTGGTAGAGAAGAGGAATTCTATGGAAAAAATCGTAGAGCAGGGCTTGTTGTATGATTTTTACGGCGAGCTTCTTACCGAACATCAGAAAAGTATATACGAAGCCGCTGTTTACGAGGATATGTCTCTTACGGAGATAGCCAGTGAACACGGGATCAGCAAGCAGGGCGTGCACGATCTGATCAAGAGATGCACCAAGACCTTGCAGGGATATGAGAACAGGCTTCACATGATAAAGAGGTTTGAAGCGATCAAACGCGATGCGGAATTTCTCAAGGAACTTTCGGACAAAGCTGATGAGATCTCAGGTGATGAGCTCAAGAAGAATCTCAGGATCTTATCGGGGAAAATTATAGAGGAGCTTACGTAATTAATGGCTTTTGAAAGTCTTACAGATAAATTACAAAACGTATTTAAGAATTTAAGAGGTAAGGGACGTCTTTCTGAGGAGGACGTTAAGGCTGCCCTTAAAGAAGTAAAGATGGCTCTCCTTGAAGCGGACGTAAACTTTAAGGTTGTTAAGCAGTTTGTTTCTTCCGTACAGGAAAGAGCTGTTGGTGAGGATGTTTTAAACGGACTCAATCCCGGTCAGATGGTTATCAAGATAGTTAATGAAGAGATGACCTCTCTTATGGGATCTGAGACAACAGAGTTAAAGCTTCTTCCTATAAATGAGATCACAGTTATCATGATGTGCGGTCTTCAGGGTGCAGGTAAAACAACAACTGCGGCCAAGATTGCAGGAAAGCTCAAGATGAAGGGCAGAAAGCCGCTTCTTGCAGCATGTGATATCTACAGACCTGCGGCTATTGATCAGCTCAAGATCAACGCTGAGAAACAGCAGGTAGATTTCTTTTCTATGGGAACGGACGTAAGTCCCGTGGAGATTGCGAAAGCATCTGTCGATCAGGCAAAAAAGAATGGCAATAACGTTGTCATCGTCGATACAGCCGGTCGTTTACAGATAGATGAAGGAATGATGAAAGAGCTTTGCGACATCAAGGAAGCAATTGAAGTTCATCAGTCACTTCTTGTAGTTGATGCCATGACCGGTCAGGATGCGGTTAATGTTGCATCGGAGTTTAATGAGAAAGTCGGAATCGACGGTATCATCTTATCAAAGATGGACGGTGATTCACGAGGCGGTGCGGCTCTTTCAACAAAGGCTGTTACCGGAAAGCCTATTCTGTACGTAGGTATGGGAGAGAAGCTCTCAGATCTTGAGCAGTTCTATCCGGACAGAATGGCAAGCAGAATACTCGGCATGGGTGATGTGCTCAGTCTTATTGATAAGGCGGTTGAGGCTAACGCTGAACGCGATATCGAAAAAGACAAAGAGATGGCATCTAAGATGAAGAAGGGCAAGATTGATTTCGAGATGTATCTCGAGAGCATGAAGCAGATGCGCAACATGGGCGGTCTTTCTTCAATAATGGGAATGCTCCCCGGAATGGGAAATATAAGTGATGATCAGCTTCCTGATGAGAAGAAACTTGCAAAGATGGAAGCAATCGTTCTTTCCATGACACCTGCGGAGAGAAAGAATCCCAAGCTTATGAATCCTCAGAGAAAGTTCAGAATCGCTAAGGGTTCGGGAAATGATATAGCCGATGTAAACAGATTCATCAAGCAGTTTGAACAGATGCAGAAGATGATGAAGCAGATGCCCGGTCTTATGGGCGGTAAGCGAGGCGGCTTTGGTAAATTCGGTGGCCTCGGCGGATTCGGCAAAAACAGATTCTTTTGATATGTCGTACAGCGAACAGCTGTCTTCTACATATAAAAAACAATAAATTTCATTATTTTACGGAGGAAGTTTAAAATGGCAGTAAAGATCAGATTAAAGAGAATTGGTAAGAAGAAGGTTCCTTTCTACAGAATTATCGTTTCTGATTCAAAGTTCCCTGTACAGGGTAAGTTCATCGAGGAGATCGGAACTTATGATCCCAATACAGATCCCAGCACAGTAAAGGTTAACGAGGAGCTTGCAAAGAAGTGGATCGCTAACGGTGCTCAGCCTACAGAGTCAGTTGCTAAGTTGTTTAGACAGGCCGGAATCAGCAAGTAATTTTGTGATATAGTGGCTAAGGTCAAAATTGCATGTATACGGTAAGCGTTTTGGCTGTATATCATATTTACCGAACATGAAATTACTTATGCCGGAGGATAAACAATGAAAGAGTTAGTCGAAGTAATCGCAAAAGCGCTTGTTGACAATCCGGATGAAGTTGTAGTCTCCGAGAAAAAAGACGGGCGCAATATTATGATCGAGCTTCATGTTGCACCTTCAGACATGGGCAAGGTAATTGGCAAACAGGGACGTATCGCAAAAGCTATACGTTCTGTGGTAAAGGCGGCATCAACCAGAGAAAACCTTAAGGTTGACGTTGAGATCGTCTAAGGCTGCCGGAAATATTGAGCCGAATAGGAAGCGTATTATTCTATTCGGCTCTTTTTATTCTGATTTTTTAGTATAGGACGGATATGAATTTTCATATAATGACATTGTTTCCCGAGATGGTAACAGAGTGCCTTTCTTCAAGTATTATCGGAAGGGCAATGACTAAAGGGCTGATAAGCCTAAACGCTGTTAATATCAGGGATTTTTCAAACGACACCAAACATCATAAAGTTGACGATTATACATACGGAGGCGGCGCCGGCATGCTTATGCAGGCACAGCCGATCTATGATTGCTATATAGATATTAAAAACAAGATTGAAAAAGAGAATGGTAAAGCTCTGAGGGTTATCTATGTTACTCCTCAGGGAAAAGTCTTTAATCAGGAAATTGTGACGGAACTTGCGCAGGAAGAGAATCTTGTATTCTTGTGCGGTCATTACGAAGGCGTGGACGAGAGAGTTCTCGAAGAGATCGTGACGGATTATATCTCTATCGGTGACTATGTTCTCACGGGCGGAGAACTTCCCGCGATGGTAATGATCGATGCGATATCAAGGTTTGTTCCGGGAGTTCTCAACAATGATGAGTCTGCTATGACGGACAGCTTTAACAACAATCTTTTGGAATATCCTCAGTATTCAAGGCCTGAGGAGTGGATGGGGAAGAAAGTTCCTCCGATACTTTTGTCAGGTGATCACAAGAAAGTGGATGAGTGGAGGCTTGAACAGTCTATAATAAGGACGAAAGAACGACGCCCCGATCTCTATGAGAAGTGGCTTGCAGAAAATCCTCCCGTGGAGAAGAAAAAGAGGAGAAAGAAATGACGGACAGATTCCAAGTAGGTGTTATAGCTTCAACACATGGTCTTAACGGCGAAGTAAATGTTTTTCCCACGACCGAAGATCCAAACAGATTTAAAAAACTTAAGAAGGTAACTCTTCATACAAACAGAGGAGAACAGCTTGAACTTGATGTGCAGAGCGCGAGATTTTTTAAGAAGTTCGTCATTGTAAAATTCAAGCAGTTTGATAATATAAATGACGTTGAGAAATTCCGCGGCTGCGAGCTTACGATTTCGAGAAAAGATGCGATAAAGCTTGCTCCGGGAGAATATTATGTTGCCGATCTTGTAGGACTTGATATAGTCGATGAGGACGGAAAGAAACTCGGCGTTCTTGCGGATGTCATTCAGACGGGTGCGAATGATGTGTATGAGATGACTCCCGAAGACGGCACCGAAAAGGTGTATATACCCGCTATTAAAGACTGTGTCAAAGAAATTGATGTCAAAAATAATAGGATTGTTATTCACGTAATGGAAGGGTTATTTTAACTATTTTATAGTTGATGACTTTTTTCAAATAATGAACTATAATTATTTTGTGATTTAATTTTTTATCTGACACTATATATTGTGTGAGGAATTTTTATGGTTGATTATACTGAAGGTGCAGGTTATCAATATCATACGCACGTCAAGAAAGGTGATGTCGGCAGGTATGTGATCCTTACCGGCGACCCCGGAAGATGTGAATCTATTTCAAAACTTTTTGACAATCCTAAATTTATAGCATATAACAGAGAATACAATACATATACAGGCACATTGTGCGGCGAGAAAGTTACGGTAATGTCTCATGGTATCGGAGGCGCTTCAACAGCGATTGCTATTGAGGAGCTTTATAATTGCGGCGCTGATACATTTATCAGAATGGGTACTTCAGGCGGAATGCAGGATGATATCATCGGAGGCGACATTGTTATTGCGAACGGTGCGATAAGAGCAGAGGGAACATCTAAGGAATATGCTCCTATAGAATATCCCGCTGTAGCTGATTTTGATGTAGTTTCTGCGTTGGTTGACGGAGCCAGGAAAGCAGGGGCTAATTATCATGTCGGTGTTGCCCAGTGCAAGGATTCTTTCTTTGGACAGCATGAACCTGAAACAAAACCTGTAGCACAGGAACTTTTGTATAAGTGGGACGCCTGGATAAAGTGCGGTGCACTTTGCTCTGAGATGGAGTCTTCTACATTGTTTATTGTGGGTAGTTATTTGAAAGCCAGAACAGGAGCTGTTCTTTTGGTTGTGGCTAATCAGGAAAGAGCAAAGAAAGGTCTTTCCAATCCGCAGGCTCATGATATGGAAATTGTCTATAAGACGACGATTGAAGCGGTTAAGAGCCTGATTGCTATGGATAAAACCAAATAAGGTTTTATATAAATTTTTTTCATTATAAACAATGGAGGATAATTATGAAAAAAAGAATTTTTGCAGTAGTTATGGCTGCAACAATGGTATTTTCTCTTGTAGGATGTGGTTCTAAAGCACCCGATGCAAGCGCAACAACTGAGACTTCAACAACTGAAGCTAAGACAGAGAGCGCTGATGCAGCAGATGCTAGTGAGCCTACCAGCGACATAAAAGTTGCTATGGTAACAGATTACGGCGACATCACAGATCAGTCTTTCAACCAGTCAACATATGAAGCATGTCAGGCATTTTGTGACGAGAACAAGATGGGATTCACATATTATAAGCCTGCAGGCGATTCAACTGCTGAGAGAGTAGCTCAGATCGATAAGGCAGTAGCTGACGGATATAATGTAATTGTTATGCCCGGTTATGCTTTCGCTGAAGCTATCGTTGAGACAGCAGAAATGTATCCCGATGTAAAATTCGTAGCTCTTGATGTATCTGAGTTCGATCTCGAGGGTGAAAAATCTGATTTCAATAATGAGACATATCCCAATGTATTCTCTGCAGTATACCAGGAAGAGCTTCCCGGATACATGGCAGGATACGCTGCAGTAAAGATGGGATTCACAAAGCTTGGTTTCCTCGGTGGAATGGCAGTTCCCGCTGTTATCCGTTATGGTTACGGATTCGTTCAGGGTGCTGACGCAGCTGCTAAGGAGATCGGCGCAGACGTTTCTCTTAACTACGCTTATGGTAACCAGTTCTATGGTGATGCTGATATCACAGCTGCTATGGATACATGGTATCAGGGTGGTACAGAAGTTGTATTTGCTTGCGGTGGCGGTATCTTCGCATCAGCAGGTGAGGCAGCTGCAAAGGTAAACGGCAAGGTTATCGGTGTTGACGTTGACCAGGCTGCTACAATCGATGGAAAGTACGGCAAGGGAATGACTGTTACTTCAGCTATGAAGGGTCTTAAGGCAACAGTTAACACACTTCTTTCAGCAATTAAAGATGGTAAGTGGGATGAGTACGCAGGAAAGATCTCAAATCTTGGTCTTGTATCAGGCGATGACACATCTCTCAACTATGTAGGACTTCCTGAGGAAACAACACTTTGGAACGATACATTTAAGAAAGAAGATTATTTGAAGCTTGTTGCTGATATGGCAAACGGAACAATCAAAGTTTCAAACGATACAAATGCTGAGAAGCCTTCTGCTGATAACATTAAGGTTAACTTCCAGGGTAACATTAAGTAATTTAGCTAATTACAGCTCTTGAGCTGATAGGGACCGGCAGATTCATAGTCTTCCGGTCCTTTTTACCAATTTATGGTTATATTTACATAGGAGATTCAAAAATATTATGGAGGAGACAAAAGTGGCAGAAAACAGCGAATATGCTATTGAAATGCTTGGCATAACAAAACGTTTCCCGGGTATTATCGCTAACGACAACGTTACTATTCAGCTGAAAAAAGGCGAGATACATGCTCTTTTGGGTGAAAACGGAGCCGGTAAATCTACACTTATGAGTGTGCTTTTTGGTTTGTATCAGGCTGAAGAAGGCGTGATAAAGAAGGATGGAAAGGAAGTGCAGATCAACAATCCCAATGATGCCAATGATCTTGGTATCGGAATGGTTCATCAGCACTTTAAGCTTGTGCAGTGTTTTTCTGTTCTCGATAATATCATTCTCGGTGTTGAGACGGTTAAGAACGGCTTTTTGCAGAAGGACGTAGCCAGAAAGAAGATATTGGAACTTTCTGAGAAGTACGGTCTTAAAGTCGATCCTGATGCCAAGATTGAAGATATCACTGTTGGTATGCAGCAGAGAACAGAAATCCTTAAGATGCTTTACAGAGATAATGAGATACTTATCTTTGATGAGCCCACTGCGGTTCTTACACCTGCTGAGATCGATGAGCTCATGCAGATCATGAAGAATCTTGCGAAAGAAGGAAAATCTATTCTCTTCATTTCACATAAACTTGCCGAGATCATGGCAGTTGCAGACAGATGCAGCGTTTTGAGAAGAGGAAAGTATATCGGTACGGTAAATATTTCTGAGACAAATCAGGAAGAGCTTTCCAGAATGATGATCGGTCGTGATGTACAGCTTGTCGCAACCAAGGAAGATAAGACTCCGGGTGAGGTAATTCTTCACGTTGAGAACATGACTGTTCCTTCAAAGCTTCATCACAACAACGCTGTTAAGAACGTCTCTTTTGATGTCAGAGAGGGCGAGATTGTTTGTATCGCCGGAATTGACGGAAATGGACAGACAGAGCTCGTTTACGGGCTTTCGGGACTTGAGAATATCACATCGGGTAAGATTGAACTTTCCGGAAAAGATATTACTCATGCATCCATCAGAGAGCGTTCAACAAGCGGAATGAGCCATATTCCCGAAGACAGACATAAGCACGGACTTGTGCTTGATTATTCTCTTGCATATAACCTTGTGCTTCAGAGATACTTTGAGCCTGAGTTCAGTTCAAAGAGCGGCTTCCTTAAAAAAACCGAGATCAATAAGTATGCAGATAAGCTCATAGAGCAGTATGATATTCGTTCAAGCCAGGGGGCTGAGACGATTGCAAGAAGCATGTCAGGTGGTAACCAGCAGAAGGCTATCATCGCCAGAGAGATTGATAAAGATCCCAATCTTCTCATTGCTGTTCAGCCTACAAGAGGTCTTGATGTAGGTGCTATCGAGTATATTCACAGACAGCTTATTGCACGCAGAGATGAAGGTCATGCAGTTCTTCTTGTTTCTCTTGAACTTGAAGAGGTTATGAGCATTTCGGACAGAATACTTGTTATGTACGAAGGAGAGATAGTCGGTGAGTTTGATCCCAAGAAAACAACCCCCGAAGAACTCGGACTTTACATGGCAGGAGCTAAGAGAAAGGAGGTAGGTGCATAATGTCAGCAGAAAATAAAGGAGCAGTAGCAAAAGAAAAGGAAAGCCTTTTAGCTAAGCCTGCTGTTCAGTCAATACTTGCATCACTTCTTTGTATTATTGTAGGTCTCTTTATCGGTTACATTGCACTTCTTTTCATAAATGCAAAAGGTGCCAACGAAGCCATTGTTACTATAATAAAGAACTATTTTACTTACCCGACCAAGGCAGCTGCACTTAAATATTGCGGAAATACATTGGTAAAGGCTGCGCCTCTTCTTATGTGCGCACTTTCCATTCAGTTCTGTTATCAGGCCGGTCTTTTCAATATCGGAGCAGCCGGACAGTATGTAGTTGGAGCAGGAGCGTCACTTTTCTGTGCGCTTAAGCTTGGACTTCCCTGGTTTGTATGTCTTCTTGCAGCACTTGTTGCTGGTGGAGTATACGGAGTTATCGTAGGTGTGCTCAAGGCATATCTCAACGTTAACGAGGTTATTTCAGGAATCATGCTTAACTGGATCGGATTGTATACGGTCAATATGGCTCTGAGTAGTGTAAAAGAGTCTTCAAGCCCTTATACACTTTCTCTTGCATCAACAAACGAGGCAGCTCTTTTGCCGTCTCTTGGACTTGAGAAGCTCTTTTCAAACAACAAATACGTTACTGTAGCAATTCCTCTTGCTGTTATCATAGCTATCCTTCTTAAGGTTGTTCTTTCAATGACAGTGTTTGGTTATGAGATCAAAGCAACAGGTATTGCCAAGGATGCTGCAAAGTACAGTGGAATGAAAGAGAAGAGAAACGTTATCCTTACACTCTTTATCGGTGGAGCTCTTGCAGGAATCGGAGCTGCATTCTTCTTCCTTTCAGGATATGAGCAGTGGTCTGTAACACAGTCATCCGTTCCGGGAATGGGCTTTAACGGTATTGCCGCTACTTTCCTCGGAGGACTTGATCCTATCGGAACAATTTTTGCTTCATACTTTATTGAGCACATCACAAGTGGAGGATCATATCTTGATAAGAATGCTTATCCTTCACAGATCTCTGATTTTATTTCAGCGATCATCATCTATCTCTGCGGTTTTGTACTTTTCTTTAAGTTCTTCTTAAACAGCAGGATTAGAAATAAAAAGAATAATGCAGAAGGAGGTAACAAATAATGGTATTACTTCTTCAATATACACTTTTGTTTGCCTCGGTTTTGATACTTGTAGCTCTTGGTGGATGCTTCTCAGAGCATTCCGGTGTTATCAACCTCGGACTTGAGGGAATTATGGTTATGGGAGCTCTCGGTGGAGCGCTCACTCTTAAGTACATCGATTCATCACTTCCGGCTATCGTTATAGTCCTGGCGGTGCTTGCAATCTCAATATTATGCGGTGCTGTTTATTCAACACTTCTTGCTTTTGCCTGCATCAACTTTAAGGCTGACCAGACACTTGTAGGAACAGCGCTTAACTTGCTTGCTGCGGCTGCTGCAACTGTTATTGCAAAGTCTATCAATATTATTGAGGATCCCAATAACGTATCTTCAACCGTACAGTACGTAGAAGCTAAGAAGGCACTTGTTGTTAATCTCGGAAAGTTCCAGTTTAACTGGTTTATGCTTGTAGCTTTCATTGCACTTGTTTGTGCGTATGTAATTCTGTATAAGACAAGATTCGGCTTGAGACTTATGGCATGCGGTGAGCATCCTCAGGCTGCGGACAGCGTTGGTATCAATGTTTACACAATGCGCTGGGCAGGAGTTCTTATTTCAGGAATGCTTGCAGGTGTAGGCGGAATCGTTTATATCACAGCCGGTGTAAGTGAGTGGAAGTTTGAGAATGGTGTTGCCGGTTTTGGTTTCCTTGCTCTTGCGGTTATGATCTTTGGTCAGTGGAAGCCTGTAAATATCGGACTTGCAGCATTGTTGTTCGGATTCTTCAGAGCTCTTTCAAATGTATATTCGGGCTTTGATTTCCTTGCAGCTCTCAATATCCCGGGATCTGTATACAATATGATGCCTTACATCATTTCACTTATTGTTCTTGCATTTACATCTGCCAATTCACGAGCACCTAAGGCTGAGGGTATTCCTTACGACAAGGGCTCAAGATAAAGGAAGCGTTGTTTATGGATGAGAAGATTATAAAAGAGCTTATATCAAAAGCGGCAGGAATGAGGAAGATTTCATATACACCTTATTCCAAGTTCAATGTCGGAGCGGCTCTTCTTGCCAAAAACGGCAATATATATACGGGGTGTAATATAGAAAACGCCTCGTATACACCTACAATCTGCGCTGAGAGAACGGCTTTTTTCAAAGCTGTCAGCGAGAATGTAAGAGAATTCGATGCTATAGCCATTATCGGCGGACATGCGGATGCGAAGGAGCTTGAAATGTGCTTTCCGTGCGGTGTTTGCAGACAGGTTATGAGCGAATTTTGCGGTGATGATTTTAAAATAATAATCGCGAAGTCGGTAGATGAGTACAAAGTTTATACAATGTCCGAAATGTTGCCCGAAAGATTCGGTCCAAAAGACGTTTTGGGTTGACTTTTCCGATGATTTCGTGTTATTATATTCTGCGTTATGAAAATCAGACGGTCCTCTGTTACTAAGTATTTGTATTAAGAACGTCCATTTGAAAGGAAAAAAGATATGAGTACAATTATCGAAGAGCTCGAGAAAGAGCAGCTGAACGCCAATGCGCCTCAGTTCAACACAGGTGATACTGTAAGAGTACACGCTAAGATCAAGGAAGGAAACCGTGAAAGAGTACAGGTTTTCGAAGGAACTGTTAAGAAAATCCAGGGTGGAAGCAATCGTACAACATTTACTGTAAGAAAAGAGTCTTACGGTGTCGGTGTTGAGAAGACATGGCCCCTTCACTCACCTATCGTTGAGAAGGTTGAGGTTGTTAGAAGAGGTAAGGTTAGAAGAGCTAAGCTTAACTACCTTAAGGGTCTCACAGGTAAGAAGGCTAAGGTTAAGGAACTTGTTACCAGATAATTTGTTAGGAAAGGCAGTTACTTTTAGTAATTGCCTTTTTTGTATTATGATATAGGTGTTTCAAAGTCAAGCTGTTTATATGCTCGCATATTAAACAGCTTGACCTTGAAACCCTAACAAACATGAGGAAATAGCAATTTACGAAGTAAATTCGCGGTTTCCGAATGTTTGTAGAATTGCGAAAGTTTCGAAGAAACGAAGCAATTCGTATATCATAATACAAGACTCAACTTTTATAATTATCGTTTGACAATATATACATGAGGATTATATATGTTTCGAAGAGGATTGTTTCGAAAAAAACGCACCCTTTCTTTTTATCAGAAAAAAAGAGTTATTACCCCAAAACTGTTAAAAGAGATATTGTCTTGGATCATAATAACCTGTTTGGCGCTTATGCTAGCCTTTATAATCGTGTATCTTTACGGCACACGGGTTGGTAACGTCGGAGACTCTATGGAGCCTACAATTGCGAATGGACAGGGGCTTCTTGTAGACAGAACGGCATATAAAGTTTTAAGACCGAAGAAAAATGATATAATTGTTTTTTTACCGAACGGAAATACAAATTCTCACTTCTATGTTAAGCGTGTAGTGGCTGTTTCAGGCGAAAGAGTGCAGATCATGGACGGAGAACTTTATATAAACGGAAAACTTCAGGAAGATGAAGAGGGTTTATATGATAAAATGGAAGACGGGGGTATTGCTGTTTCGGAGATAAAGCTTGGAAAAGGCGAATACTTCGTCCTTGGTGATAACAGAAACGGCAGTGAGGATTCCAGAAATCCGGATATCGGAATAGTTAAGGATAATATGATCGTCGGCAAAGCTTGGTATAAGCTTAGATTTGCAGATAATGCGGGCGGTTTTATACATTAACCTTCCAAAAAATAAATGAAAATGGTGAATATATGAATTATCAGTGGTACCCAGGACATATGACAAAAGCAATAAGGATGATGCAGGAAAACATCAAACTTATTGATATTATCATTGAGCTTACCGATGCCAGAATACCTGCATCAGGAAGAAATCCCGATATAGATGAACTTGGAAAAAACAAGTACAGACTTGTTATATTGAATAAATCAGATCTTGCCGATCCTTCCGTTACAAAGAGATGGCAGGAAGCTTTTAGTGATGACAAGACTTTGGTAATGGAGATGAACTCCAAGACCGGAAATGAAGCTGCCAAGGTAAAAGATCTGGTTCAGAAAGCCTGTGCTGAGAAGATAGAGAGAGACAAAAAGCGCGGAATAGTCGGAAGACCCATAAGAGCTATGGTTGCCGGTATTCCCAATGTCGGCAAGTCTACTTTTATAAATAAACTTGCAGGAAGAGCATCCGCAAAGACCGGAAATAAGCCCGGTGTTACTAAGGGAAAGCAGTGGATCTCTCTTGGAAAGAATATGCAGCTTCTTGATACTCCCGGAATCTTGTGGCCTAAGTTTGAGGATGAGACCGTTGGACTTAACCTTGCACTTATAGGCTCTATGAACGACGAGAATCTTGATGTGTGTGAGCTTGCATGCGAACTTATCAAGATTCTTGAAGTTAATTACAAGAATGCGATTCCCGATAAGTACGGCATTACTGACGAGCAGGTTGAAGAGCTTGAAAATGTTCAGTATGCGACTCATTACAGTGCGATCTTATCCGCTATAGCTGCAAACAGAAAATGCTTTAAACAGGGCGCAGAGCCTGATATCAACAGGGCAGCGGCTCTTTTGCTTGACGATTTCAGAAACGGAAAGCTTGGCAGAATATCACTGGAGAGACCGCAGCAAAACTAAAATAAAGGAGCGAGACTGGTGAAATGAAAAATGTTTTAAAAGAGGTACTCAGCACAGCTTTGTATCTTGCTGTTGTATTTGTACTTACATTTTTGTTTATAACTTTTGTGGCACAGAGAACACGCGTTGTCGGACATTCTATGGAACCTACTTTACAGGACACAGAGAGCCTTATCATAGAGAAGGTTTCATACAGATTCAGCGCACCCAAGAGATTTGATATAATCGTATTTCCTTACGAGCACGGCAATCAGGGTAAGGAGTTTTTTGTAAAGAGAATAATCGGACTTCCCGGCGAGACTGTAAGGATTGATGAGGAAGGAAATATCTTCATAAACGGCGAGAAGCTCGAAGAGAATTACGGAAAAGAAGTAATTCAGGATCCCGGAAGAGCAATAAACGATGTTGTTTTAGGGGATGATGAATATTTTGTAATGGGCGATAACAGAAACAACAGTATGGACAGTCGCTTTGATAATGTCGGAAATATCAGCAAGGATAAATTCCTCGGAAAAGTTATATTTAGGATTTTCCCTTTAAAAAAAGCCGGGGGAGTTAAGTGATGCAATCTCTCAGCGATATTAAGAGTGTTTTAAATGAATCTGTTACAGTGGATGAGCTCAAGAGCTTTATCACGATGTATGAAAGCGATGAGAGAGCGGGTGTCCGCAAACTCATTGATACAGCCAATAAGCGTATTGCTGCTATAGAAAAGGAACTTGCCAGACTCAAGGAGATGCGCAAATATGAGAATGAGAACAGGCAGTTCGGGCTTCTTTGCGGAATCGATGAAGTAGGAAGAGGTCCTCTTGCAGGACCTGTATATGCTGCGGCTGTAATTCTTCCCGAGGATGTTGATATTCTATATATTAATGATTCTAAGAAATTATCCGAAAAAAAGAGAGAAGAGTTATACTCTGAAATAATGGAAAAAGCTGTAGCGGTGGGCATAGGACATGTATCCGAAAAAAGGATAGATGAGATAAATATCTTGCAGGCAACTTTTGAAGCTATGACTATGGCAGTCTCAGAGCTTTCTGTTAAACCGGGAGCTCTTTTGATCGATGCAGTGCATATTCCTCAGCTTGATGAATATAAGCAGATCTCTATTATAAAGGGAGATGCCAAGAGTGCGTCGATCGCGGCGGCAAGTATCATTGCCAAGGTTACGAGAGACAGAGTCATGAAACAGTACGCGGAAGAATATCCCGAATATGGATTTGATTCCAATAAAGGCTACGGAAGTAAAGAACATATCGATGCTATTAAGAAATACGGCGCTTGTCCCATTCATCGCAGATCTTTTATAGGGAATTTTATATGAGCGGTATTTTAAATGTATCACAACAAAATACTACAATTACCATTGATGGTGTTCAGACCAAAATGCAGCCTGCTGAGGGCAAACCTATTGAGCTTAAGGCAGGCGACAGTATTCAGGGTACGGTTATAGCCGTATCTGAAGAAGACGGCGAGAGATACGCCAATATCAGTCTGGGCGATAATGTTATACGTGCCAAACTTTCTGAAGAAATGGGACTAAGGCAGGGGCAGACATTGAATTTTGCCGTTAAGTCTTTGTCTAAAAACGGAGTTTCACTTACACCTCTTTTTGAAAACACAGCTGTTTCTCTTAGCACGGAGAAAGCGTTAAATGCTGCGGGTATAGCAATTACGCGCGATAGCGTAGCTATGGTCGAGAGCATGATGAAAACGGGGCTTCCTATCAATAAGGATGCGCTTCGTGACATGAACAATGTGGTTTCTTCTTTTCAGAATGCTTCTATTTCAACGCTTGTTGAGATGAAGAGTCTAGATATTCCAATTACTGAAAATAACATTTCACAGTTTGAAAATTACAAAAACTATGAGCATCAGGTCATAAATGAGATGCATGAGTTTGCAGATGAGCTTCCCCAAGCTTTTAACTCGCTTGCTTCTGAGGGGAAAATCGATCAGGCACTTTCTCTTTATAAAGGCATCATAAATGAATTTGTTTCAACTCAGGAACCTGTTGTCGCAGAAGGTGCTGAGATATCGGAAGAGCAGGTAAATGTTACCGCTAATTCATCTGTGGATAATGTAGATAAGTTTGTTGATAAAAATGATGAGGGTGTCATTTCTTTAGAGGTGGCAAGGGATAGCGAGGTTGCTAAAAATGGCGAAAAAGTCGTTTTTGACGATCCAAACAAGGCAGAATTTGTAAATAAGTTGAAAGAGCTGGGTGTTTCTCCCAAGGTAATTGAGAGGTATATTTCGGCTGAAAATGCACAGAATCAGGAGATAAAGTTTGACGGAAAAGAGTTACTTAAAGAGCTTTCGTCTATGCTTTCAGAAACCGAAAATCTGTCCGAGGAGTCAAAAGCTCTTTTCAAGGATCTCTTTTCACATAAAGAGTTTGGAAAAATATTGAAGAACGCCATATCTGATGACTGGCTTCTAAAGCCTTTTGACGTCGAGAAGAAAGACAATGTAACTGCGCTTTATCAAAGGCTTGGAAGTCAGCTTAAGAGCTTATCTGAGACTGTCACAAACAATCTGGGTGCTGAATCCAAGCTTGCAAATACTGTGAGCAACATGCAGAACAATCTTGATTTTATGAATCAACTGAATCAGATCTTTCAGTATGTTCAGCTTCCGCTTCAGATGAGCAGACAGGATGCGCACGGCGATCTGTACGTTTACAGAAACAAGAATAAAAGAGTCAGCGAGGATGGTTCCGTCAGCGCGGTACTGCACCTTGATATGGAAAATCTGGGACCTGTTGACGTGTTTGTTAAGATGAAGGAAAATAAGGTTTCAACGAATTTCTTTGTTATGGATGAGAGTATTCTTGATCTTATAAATGACAACATTCATATCCTCAACGAGAGGCTTGAAAAGCGCGGATATATGATGCAGGTCAAGATGATGCTTCACGATGATAAAGATGACGGCGATATGGCTGTAGATGAGATGTTTGACGTCAATAAGATGTCTGTTATCTCTACGGCTTCATTCGATGCGAGGGCATAGCGATGGCAGAAAAAGATGAGAACAAAAAAATAAAGACCGCCGTTGCTCTCGGATACGATCCAAACGAGGACGGAGCGCCGAGAGTAATCGCTTCGGGAAAAGGTGCTCTTGCCGAGAAGATCATTGAGCAGGCGCAGGAAAACAAGATTCCTGTCCATGAAGATGACAAGCTGGCGGACACACTTTCAAGACTCGAGATTGGTGAGATGATCCCTCCCGAGCTTTATGAAGTTGTCGCTGAGATCCTTGTCTTCGTCGATGCTATGGACAAGATTAAGGCAAAAGATAAGTCTCGGAAATGAAAATGAGTTATTATGAATAAAAGAGATTTGGGAACTTTTTATGAGAATATTGCCGCTGAGTATATTAAAAGTCACGGCGGAAGGATAATAAAAAGAAACTTCAGGGTAAGGCAGGGCGAAATCGATATTATCGCAAAAGACGGCGATTATCTTTGCTTTGTTGAAGTTAAATACAGAAGCAAGGACGATTACGGCAATCCGCTTGATGCCGTGGGATATGCAAAACAAAGAACAATATGCAAGGTTTCTGAGGTGTATATCAATATGACCGGAGCAGATTTTGATGCGCCTATAAGGTATGATGTAATTGCAGTACATACATCGGATGATGGAATGTACAGTGTAAGCTGGCTTAAGGATGCTTATGAATACGTTTTATGAAAAGGATTTGGAGAGATAAATGATTAGATATATTGACATAAAGAGATGCGGCAGCGAAAGGACTATGGAACTTAGAGAAAAGAAAGGGGTTCACTACCTTGTTTTTCCAAAGATAGAGGAACTGGGGATTGTTGATCATCTGTTCAGCACAAGACTCGGGGGAGTTTCCAAGGGATACTTTTCCGAAATGAATCTAAGCTATACAAGAGGCGATGAAAAAGAAGCCGTAGATGAGAATTACAGAAGGATATCCGATGTCCTCGGGCACGGAAGAAAGCTTGATGATTTCGTGTGCACATTCCAGACGCACACTGTAAATGTAATGAAAGTTACCGAAGAAGACAGGGGAAAAGGACCTGCAAAGCTTCGTGATTATACAGATATAGACGGGCTTATCACAAATATTCCCGGAATAATTCTGTCGACGTTTCATGCGGATTGCCCGCCGGTATTTTTTATAGATCCCGTAAAAAAGGCTATCGGTCTTTCTCATTCCGGATGGAAGGGAACAAAAGGCGAGATAGCGGCAAGGACTATTGAGGCAATGACAAAGGAGTACGGAACGGATCCCAAGGATCTTATCTGTGCAGTCGGACCTTCAATCTGCGGTGAGTGCTATGAGATTGGCGCCGATGTTGCGGAGGAGTTCTCGGAGAATTATACTAAGGAAGAACTTGAAAACGAAAAGATAATTGTGCCTTATCCGAATGATAAATTCAGGCTCTATCTGTGGAATGCCATCAGATATACGCTTAAAAAGAGCGGCGTAAAACCTGAGAATATACTTGTTACCGATATCTGTACCAGATGTAATCCGGATCTGTTGTTCTCGCACAGAGTTCACAAGGACAACAGGGGAAATCTGTGTGCATTTCTGTCACTAAAAGATGATAAAGAGTAATTTATTGCGAGGTTATTATGGAAAACATTTTAGTATGTGATGATGATAAAGAAATAGTTGATGCCATTGAGATCTACCTTGAGCAGGAAGGGTTCAGGGTTTACAAGGCATATGACGGCATAGAGGCTATAGATGTGATGAAACAGGCTGAGATACAGCTTGCGATAGTTGATATCATGATGCCCAGAATGGACGGAATACATTTTGTAAAAGAGCTCAGGAAATTCAGCACTGTTCCCGTTATTTTCCTTTCTGCAAAAAGTGAGGATTCGGACAAGATCCTTGGACTTAATATCGGTGCTGATGATTACGTCTCCAAGCCTTTTAATCCTCTTGAGCTTGTTGCAAGAGTTAAGTCCAATCTCAGAAGATACGTGTCACTTGGACGCATGGAAGAAAAAGAAAATGTCTATTCTTCCGGCGGACTTGTTATCGACGACAATTCAAAAGAGTGCTTTGTTTACGGCGAGAGCATAAGACTTACACCTATTGAGTACAATATTCTTGCTTTCCTTGTAAAGAACAAGGGAAAAGTCTATTCAATTAATCAGATCTATGAGCAGATATGGCATGATTCTGCGGTTCGCGTAGACAACACGATCGCGGTACACATCAGACATATCCGTGAAAAAATTGAGATCAATCCCAAAGATCCCAAATTCCTTAAGGTTGTATGGGGCGTCGGATATAAGGTTGAGGACGAGATCATATGAGAAAAAACGGCTTTAAATATAGCGTAACCATGCGCATCATACAACATATTTTGGCTGCTTTTGTTGTCTTTATCGTCATCTATTCTGTTGTTGGAACGAGTGTCGTGATCAACAGCGCGGGAAAAGATGTTTCTTATAATCTCTATGAATCTGATAAAAGCAGAAGCTACGAGGAATCATATCTTTTTAACAATATCCTTGGAAATAATATGTCAAATGTGTTCAGGCTTGTTGCCGAGAGAACACAGCTTGAGACAAAGGGGCAGTATAACGGCAAGAAAGTGATTGATGTCACGGCATATGCGAGTAAAGGAAGCGTTTTGCCGGGAGATTATATCACGGCAAATTATTATCTTGCAGATCTTTTGACCTGGGGTAAAAGTGGGTTTGAATATAAGCCCATGAAATTCACCGAAAGTGACAGCGCAAAGTTCTTAAGTCCCGCAACAACGTACACACATCTTAAAAACAATGTGGTTTCGGGCGGAATGAACTCATACTTAAGTTCACAGCTCGATGATAACAGTTTTCTTTTTACCATATCGGGGAATTCTGCGCCTGAAGGCGGAACGTACAATATACTTACTCAGAAATACAAGACTGTAGACGGAAAGAATATAGAGAACATCGTTTCGAATTGGGAAGACTACAATCTTTTGGCTTCGTATGTCGAGGAATCGGCGACTAACCTTGCCCTTAACTTCTCGGAGTACGGCAGGCTTATAAATAATTACAGCTATCAGAATTCCAACATCAGATATTACATCACCAGAATAATCAACGGAAAGACGGAAGTTTACACCAATGTCGATGAACTCAAGGATGAGATCGTGGGCGTTGATATTCTTGAGAAGTTCAAGAACTATGGAAGATATATCTATTATTGCCCGTATGAGTTTTTGTATGAGACAGACACTCTTATAAATGAGAACACTGTAAGATCTGTTATCAATACATACGGCTACGCATATCCGGATCAGATCAAGGTTTATATCGGAATCGACACAAAAGAATATCCGGCATCTGATGATTTTACCAAGGGAAAGGCAAGCTTTTCAAAGTACATGCCTTACAGAAGCCAAATGTATCTTATCTGCGGATTTGCAATTCTTTCTTACCTTATTATTTTCACGGTTTATATCGCGAAGATTCCGGTAAGAGTGCAGCTTGATTATGGAAAAAAGAGAATTCCCACGGAAATACTTATCTTTGTCTGTGCGCTTATTATGGCTATCCCGTTCATAGTTGTCGGCGCAGTCATGACGGCGTGGAGTATCAATTTTGACAAGATATTCAGGCATGTACTGTTCCCGTATTACGGAATGGTATCGTCGGTAATTATTGATATAGGTCTGCTTTCGCTTGTATATGGCCTTGTTCAAAAGGGAAAAGACAAGGTGCTGTGGGAAGACAGCTTTTTGAAAAAGATCGTTGAGATGTTCAGGGACATGTTCATGAATACCACGAACAATACAAGCGTGATCATCAGGACCTGGATTCCGTATGTGCTTTTCATTGCCTTGAACTATATGCTGTTTAGAATAGGCGTTCTTGGTATTGTTATTGCTGCATTTTTTGATGTTCTGGTGGGACTGTATCTTTACAGGCAGAACCATGACAGAGAAGGAATCATTCATGTCATTGAGAATATCAAAAAGGGCGATGTTAGTGCCAAGGTTGATGTCAGCGAACTTCATTCCGATAACGTCAATCTTGCTGAAGCAGTGAACTCGATCGGTGAAGGTATAAAGATTGCGGTAAATAAGAGTATGAAGGATGAGAAGCTAAAGGCAGATCTTATTACCAATGTATCTCACGATATCAAGACACCGCTTACTTCCATTATTAACTATGTCGATCTTATCAAGCGCGAAAACATTGATAATGAGAAGGTAAAAGAGTATGTTGAGGTTCTCGAGACTAAATCGCAGAAATTAAAGCAGCTCACAGAGGATCTTGTCGAAGCATCCAAGATAAGTTCTGGAAATATAAGTATTCAGCTTGGAAATATAGATTTTGTTGAGTTTATAAACCAGACTATAGGCGAGTTCTACGAGAAGTTTGAAGATCATTCCCTCACACCGATTTTTAAGCACGAAGATCAGAGCATGTGTATAAATGCCGATGCAAGACATCTTTGGAGAGTTGTAGAGAACCTTCTCAATAATGTATGCAAATATGCGCTTCCCGGAACCAGAGTATATATGGATATGGCGTATATCAAAGAGGGAGAGCAGAATAAGAAGGTTGAGTTTTCAGTAAAGAATATTTCGGAATCAGAGCTTGATATAGGCCCCGATGAGCTTACAGAGAGATTTATCAGAGGTGATGAGTCCAGAACGACCGAAGGAAGCGGACTTGGACTTTCTATCGCAAAGAATCTGACAGTTGCTCAGGGCGGAGAGTTTGATATCAGGCTTGACGGAGATCTTTTTAAAGTAGTTATTACATTTGATTGTGTTTAATCTGATAAAGTGTATTGATATCCTTGACTTGTCAGCAAGCATAATGATAAAACATTATAGGAAGTTAAATGCTTCATAAAAATACAAACTTCATATTCCGAAGAAAGGAAAAAATATGCCAGATTTTTCTAAACTGGAAACTTCTATTCCGGTAGCTCCGCTTAATTTAATCGTTATGGACTCAGCAAAAGAGCTGGGAGATAGCGTAGATCACTATATCGCGGAGTTTCGCCATAACCTTTACAAAATGCCTGAGAATGACCCCGCCTTCCACGGCTACGTTAAGGACAGTTACAAGATCGATTACTGCCTTAATCGTTTCGGAAGCGGTGAAGCAAAGGCTGCAATCAATGAAAGCGTTCGTGGAAACGACGTCTATATTCTCACTGATGTATGCAACTACAGCATTACATATAAAATGTATAACTACGTAAATCACAAATCGCCTGACGATCATTATCAGGATCTTAAGAGAGTGATCGGTGCCCTTACAGGCAAGGCGAAAAGAATAAATGTCATCATGCCCTTCTTATATGAAGGAAGACAGCATAAGAGAAACGGAATGGAATCTCTTGATGCTGCGCAGATGTTTAAAGAACTGTATGACATGGGCATTTCAAACTTCATTACGTTTGATGCTCACGATCCGAGAATCTCCAACTCAAAACCTCTCGGAGGATTTGATAACTTCCTTGCATCATACCAGTTCATGAAGGCTCTGCTTTCACATATTGATGACCTTATCGTTGATAAAGATCATCTTACCGTTATCAGCCCGGACGAAGGAGCTCTCGACAGAGCGGTATATTTTGCCAACGTTATCGGCGCAGATACAGGTATGTTCTATAAGAGACGTGACTATGCTCACGTTGTAAACGGAAGCAACCCTATTGTTGCTCACGAGTTCCTCGGTTCCGACATTTTAGGAAGAGACGTTATCGTAATCGACGACATGATCTCATCCGGATCAAGTATGATCGATACAGCTAAGCAGCTTAAGAACATGGGCGCTAAGCGCGTGTTCATCTGCACTACATTCGGTCTTTTCACAAACGGAATGGACAAGTTTGACGAGGGATATGAAAAGAAATACTTTGATGCCGTTATCACGACAAACCTTACATACATGGATCCCGAGATAACAACAAGACCTTACATATTCATTGCGGATATGGGTAAGTTCCTTGCAACCATCATCGATTTCCTGAATCACGATGCTACAATGCAGAGTGTTAACATGCCAACTGAGAAAATCCGCGAGATTGTCGGCAAGTACAATTCAGGATGCAAGACTCCTTGTGAGTTGTTCGATTGATCGAGATTTACATTATTTGATTATATTGGTAAAAGATTTAAAGACTCTGCAGAGAAATCTTCAGGGTCTTTTGCTTCGCTGTTACAGGTGCCGCGTGAAAATAAATTGGCATATATATTTAACTTATGTATAATAGGATGAGGATATTGGGGTAATCCCGCAGAATATGAGGTTGTTTTTTTAATGGTTTCAAAAAAAGGACACCTTATCGGCAGAGTCGATGAGGGCAGTATTGCCGAAGAACTAAATATTGAGCCTGGTGACATACTGCTTAAGATAAACGATCAGGATATTCAGGATATATTCGATTATCAGTATCTTGTGCAGGATGAGCATTTGGAGGTTCTTATCAGAAAGAGTGATGGCGAGGAGTGGATTCTTGACATCGATAAGGAGTTTGACGAGGACCTTGGAATAGAATTTGACAACGGACTCATGGATAATTACAGATCTTGCAGCAATAAGTGTATTTTTTGCTTCATAGATCAGATGCCAAAGGGCATGCGCGATACTTTGTACTTTAAAGATGATGATTCCAGACTTTCTTTTTTGCAGGGTAATTACGTCACTTTGACCAATATGTCCGAATCGGACATCGACAGAATCCTGAAGTATCATCTTTCGCCTATCAATGTTTCATTTCAGACGACCAATCCTGAACTCAGATGCAAAATGCTTGGAAACAGATTTGCCGGAGAGGCACTCAAGAAGGTGGACAGACTATGTGCGCCTGAGACGGGAATCGAGCTAAACGGTCAGATAGTTTTGTGTAAGGGCGTAAATGACGGAGCGGAGCTTGAGAGATCCATATCGGATCTTACGAAGTACATTCCGAATCTTCAGAGTGTATCTGTTGTTCCTGTCGGTTTGTCGAAATACAGAGACGGATTGTATCCGCTTGAACCGTTCGAGTACGAGGATGCCTGCGCTGTCATTGATATGATAGAAAAATGGCAGAAAAAAGTGTATGATGAGCACGGTATTCATTTTATTCATGCAAGTGATGAGTGGTATTTCCTTGCGGGAAGAGATTTTCCCGAGGCTGAGAGGTATGATGGCTATATTCAGCTTGAGAACGGTGTTGGGATGATGAGACTTCTTCTTGATGAGTATGGTGATGCTCTGGATGCGCTAAAAAGCAATTACGGCGATGAACTTAATTCTTTAAAAAGAGAGATTTCTCTTGCTACCGGAAGACTTGTTTATCCATGTATCAAGCAGATGGCTGAGAGGGCAATGAATGTGTGCCCGGGACTTACGGTTCATACCTATGAGATCGTCAATGAATTTTTTGGCGAAAGGATCACTGTTTCCGGTCTTCTCACAGGTCAGGACATAATCAAGCAGCTCAAGGGACAGAAGCTTGGAACAACGCTGTATCTTCCTGAGAATCTTCTAAGAAGCGGAGAAGACTACCTTCTCGATGATGTGAGGATCGGGGATATAGAAAAAGAACTTGGAATAGATATCGGAATATCAAAATGCGACGGGCATGAGCTTGCCGCTGTGTTATTCGGTGTTCCGGTTGACAATACATATTTGAATTAACACAAGAAAAAGGAAAACACATGAGCAGAAAAAATATAGTAGCGGTGGTCGGAAGACCAAATGTCGGAAAATCAACACTCTTTAATGCTCTTGCGGGAAGCAGGATCGCCATAGTGCAGGACACTCCCGGTGTTACAAGAGACAGAATTTATCAGGATGTTGAGTGGCTTAATCACAGCTTTACTCTTATCGATACAGGTGGTATCGAGCCTGATTCAAAGGATATCATTCTCTCACAGATGAGAGAGCAGGCACAGATCGCCATAGATACTGCGGATGTTATCTTGTTTATGGTTGATGTTAAGCAGGGACTCACCGATTCTGATTCCAAGGTGGCAGATATGCTCAGGAGATCGGGAAAGCCTGTTGTTTTGTGTGTAAACAAGGTTGACAGCTATAGCAGGGATTCACTTGATGTCTATGAGTTCTATAACCTCGGAATAGGTGAGCCTTTCCCTATTTCTGCGGTAAATAAGCTTGGAATCGGTGATCTTCTCGAGGAAGTGGTAAGCCACTTCAGCAAAGATTCAACAAACGATGAAGAAGATGATACAACTAAGATTGCCATTATCGGTAAGCCCAATGTAGGAAAATCATCAATCATCAATAAGCTCATCGGTGAGAACAGACTTATCGTTTCAGATATTGCGGGAACTACAAGAGATGCCATTGATACTGATGTTAAGTACAACGGTAAGAAGTATACATTTATCGATACAGCCGGACTTCGCAGAAAGAGTAAGGTCAAGGATGAACTTGAGCATTACATGATTCTTAGAACTGTCGGTGCTGTTGAGAGAGCCGATGTAGCTATCCTTGTTATTAACGCAGAGGATGGTGTTACCGATCAGGATGCCAAGATCGCAGGAATTGCACATGAGAGCGGAAAAGCCGTTATCATCGCGTTTAATAAGTGGGATCTTATTGAAAAAGATAATCAGTCCGTCAAGGAATTTACAAAGAACAGCAGAAATACTCTGGCATTCATGAACTATGCGGAGATCATCTTTATCTCTGCTCAGACAGGTCAGAGACTTGTAAAACTATATGATATGATCGACATTGTCAGCGAGAATCATGCTCTTAGAGTTTCAACAGGTGTTCTTAATGAGATCATGACACAGGCTGTCGTTATGCAGCAGCCTCCGAGTGACAAGGGTAAGATCTTAAAGCTCTACTACATCACTCAGGCTTCGGTAAAACCGCCGACATTTGTAATCTTCGTAAATGACAAGAAGCTTATGCACTTTAGTTATACGAGATATATTGAGAATCAGATCCGAGAAGCATTCGGATTCAAGGGCACGCCCCTTAGATTTATAATAAGAGAGAGAAAAGAGGATAAGTAACATGGAAAGAGTAGTTTGTTTGATCGTGGGATATGTATTTGGCCTGTTTCAGACAGCTGTATTGTACGGAAAAATGAAGGGCGTTGACATCAGAAGCGTTGGAAGTAAAAACGCCGGAACAACAAACACACTCAGAGTTATGGGAGCTAAAGCAGGACTTATAGTTCTTTTCGGAGATATGTTTAAATGCATATTGGCAATAATTGTTACTTATTTTATTTTTGGAAGAAGCAATCCGGACTACAGATATTTCTATATGATATACACAGCAGCCGGTGCTGTACTTGGACATGACTTCCCGTTTTTCTTGAAGTTCAAGGGTGGAAAGGGTATTGCCTGCACAGCGGGATATATCATTTCCATGGGATGGAAGTTCGTACTTGTTGGACTTATCGCATTCTTTGGTCCGTTCAACATCACACATTTTGTGTCACTCAGCAGCCTTTGCCTTTATACATGCTTTTTTATCCAGTATGTAATATTCGGACAGCTTGGTTTCCTCGGAAATCTTCCGCAGAGTGCACTCAATGAAATGTATGTGATCGTTGCGCTTCTTACAGCTCTTGCGTTCTATCAGCACAGAGCAAATATTAAAAAGCTTATTTCAGGAACAGAGAGAAAGACTTATATTTCAAAGAAAAATAAAGTCGACTGATCAGGAGGGTTAATTTTTTGGGTATACAAGTTGGTGTAATTGGAGCAGGAAGCTGGGGGATAGCTCTTGCTTATGTGTTATCGGGAAACGGACATGATGTCACTGTCTGGTCAAGAAGTGATTCATCCGTTGAGAAACTGAGACAATATCACGGAAATGAAGAGAAACTTCCCGGTGTTAAGCTTCCGGAGACGGTAAAATATACATCAAGTATAGAAGATGCTGTAAAGGACAAGGATATTATTGTTGTCGTTGTTCCTTCGGCACATATGAGAGAAACAATCAGGCTCATGAAGCCTTTTATCAACGAGAGCGAAGAGCACAGACAGATAATCGTCAATTGCAGTAAGGGAATTGAAGAAGATTCACTTATGGTCATGTCTGATGTTATTCTAGACGAGATTCCCGGTTGCAATGTATGTGTATTGTCGGGACCTTCCCACGCAGAGGAAGTTGGAAAGAGCATGCCTACAACACTTGTTGTCGGTGCTTTTGAAAAAGAAATCGCTAAATACATACAGAATGTATTTATGAATAATTATCTCAGAGTATATATCAGCCCTGATATGCTCGGTATTGAGATAGGTGCGGCTCTTAAGAACGTAGTTGCACTTGCTGCGGGTATTGCAGACGGTTACGGCTGCGGAGACAATGCTAAAGCCGCTCTTATAACAAGAGGAATTGCCGAGATCTCAAGACTTGGAATGGCAATGGGCGGTAAGTTTGAGACATTTGCAGGTCTTTCGGGAATCGGTGATCTTATCGTAACTTGCGCTTCGATGCATTCACGTAACAGACGCGCCGGCATCCTTATCGGACAGGGTAAATCCTATCAGGAAGCCATGAATGAAGTAAACATGGTTGTTGAGGGCGTTTACAGTGCCAGAGCTGCTCTTAAACTTGCTGAGAAGTACGAAGTTGAGATGCCTATAATAACTGCGGTCAATGATATTTTATTTGAAGGCAAGTCACTTCAGGAGGCTGTTCAGGATCTCATGCTAAGAGATAAGAAGACTGAGAACAGCATGCTTGAGTGGTAACTAATAAAAAAAGGAAAGCTGAATGAAGAAGAAAAACTTAGTCGTTATATTATTGCTTCTAATGATCATGTGTACAATGAATGCGTGCAATTTCGGCGGAAAATCAGCCGGAAAAGATGGTGATTCATTACCTGATGATGCAATTGAATATAACGGAGTCACAGTGTCTATAAATGATGAAAATATGGACAATGTATTTGCGGCGTTTGGTGAGCCTGAGAGTACAGAAGGTGACAGGCCCGGATATTATTACACTTTTGATTCCGGACTGGTTGGTGTTTCATCCTATATTATCAACGAACTTTCTGAGGAGGATATGCAGGAATATCCTGATCTCATATCTATCAGAGATGAGAAGATCAAGACTTCAAAAGGCATAGGCGTTGGAAGTACGGAAGAAGAAGTAAAAGCAGCGTACGGAAAAAACGAAGCTATATCTGTAGACAGTATGAATATTTTAACCTATTCCTTTAAAGATTACACTTTAGTATTCGTGATTGATGGGACTGTTACAGAGATACAGTACATGCGATAACTACTTTTGCAGTACTTGACATAAAAACGTTTTTTAATTAGAATTTGTGAATAGATAAAAAAGGCTGTGACCGGAATAAGTAAGATTCGCAAGCTGACAACAGAGAATTGCCGGGTGGTGAGAGGCGTATGTTAAGGGCGATGATGAATACCTCCGTGAGCTGCAGAGCAGAAGGATATTATAGTAGTAGGCTCTGACGGGACTGACCGTTATATCGGAAGAGTATCGTTCGTGAATGATTTGCGGATCGTACTTGCTGAGGCATATGGTGTGAGCTATATGCGAATGAAGGTGGTAACACGATTATTTCGTCCTTCGCGATCATTATTGGTTGCGGAGGACTTTTTTTGAGCAGAGCACTTGGCGAGCTATGCCACAATAGAGCACTTTGCGACCGGAAAAACAGGAGGAAAAGAGATGAAGATTTATGAAGAGCTTAAGGCGAGAGGCTTTATAGCGCAGGTAACCGACGAAGAAAAGATCAGAGAGCTTGTAAATGAAGGAAAGGCAACTTTCTATATTGGCTTTGACTGTACAGCTGATTCACTTACTGCCGGACATTTCATGGCTCTTACACTTATGAAGAGACTTCAGATGGCAGGAAACAAGCCTATCGCTCTTATCGGTGGAGGCACAACAATGATCGGCGATCCTTCCGGAAGAACCGATATGCGTAAGATGCTCACAAGAGAAGATATCGATCACAACGCAGCTTGCTTCAAGAAACAGATGGAGAACTTCATTGAGTTTGGTGAAGGCAAAGCTATGATGGTAAACAATGCAGATTGGCTCCTCAATCTTAATTATGTTGAGCTTCTTCGTGAAGTTGGTGCATGCTTCTCAGTAAATAACATGCTCAGAGCTGAGTGCTACAAGCAGCGTATGGAAAAGGGACTTTCATTTCTTGAGTTTAACTACATGATCATGCAGTCATACGACTTCTACTACATGTTCCAGAAGTACAACTGTAATCTTGAGTTTGGTGGAGACGATCAGTGGAGCAACATGCTTGGCGGTACAGAGCTTATCAGAAGAAAGCTCGGAGAAGATGCTCATGCAATGACAATCACTCTTCTTACAGACTCTCAGGGCAAGAAGATGGGTAAGACAGCAGGAAACGCTGTATGGCTTGATCCCAAGAAGACATCACCTTACGATTTCTACCAGTACTGGAGAAATGTATCTGATGCAGATGTAGATAAGTGCATAAAGATGCTTACATTCATTCCTATCGAAGAAATCCTTGAGATGGAGAAATGGGATCCTTCAAGAGTTAATGAGAAGAAAGAGATCCTCGCATTTGAGCTTACAACTCTTGTTCACGGTAAAGAAGAGGCTCAGAAGGCTCAGGATGCTGCAAAAGCTCTTTTTGCAGGCGGTGGAGACATGTCAAATGTTCCTTCTGTTGCACTTAAGGAAGAAGACTTCAGAGACGGAGTTGTTGATATCCTTCAGGTTCTTGTATCTGCAGGCCTTTGCAATACAAGAAGCGAAGCAAGACGTGCAGTTGAGCAGGGCGGTGTAACTGTAGCAGATGCAAAGGTTACAGACGTAAAGACTACATATAATAAAGATTTCTTTGCTGAAGGCGTTATGGTAAAGAAAGGAAAGAAGTCATTTAAGAAAGTTACTGCATAATTATTAATAATTATGTATAAAAAACGTAATCATGGGCTGTTGCGCGAAAGTTGCGCAATAGCCTGTTTTTTATTGAAAAAATATTGCTAATTTGTACATTTTTTTGTTGATTTAGGTTCAAGTGTGTGATAATATGTTATTACTTTGTTGAAAAAAGATTAAGTTATTTGTAATAAGAAAAGTGGAAGAACGAAATTTGATTTTTGAATTAAAAGGGAGGAGTTTTGTAAATGGCAAAGACAAAAGAGTGGTTATTTAATACGTCTACCGGTATGCCGGTCAGGATTACATTAAATAAAAACAGATTAGTTTCTGTTAACGGTAGTCCTGAAACTAAGGTGATGGCGCTTAAAGCACCTGAAAGCAATTTTGCTGAGAGAGTATTCGATATTCCTTTAGGCAATGGGGAAATTGCAAAGCTTTGTGTTAGAAATAAGCAGGTTCTTGTTTATAACGGAAGAAATGTAGAAACAGGTGAAGAGTACACAACAATCCAGTTACCTAAATGGGTTTATGTCTTTGTTGTATTATATATAGTAAATTTCTTTTTGATCCTTGGTGGTGCTTTGGGAGGAGCAACATCAGCGATCGGTGCATATGCATCAGCCAATATTTCTGCTGATGACAAGAGGCCTACATCAACAAAGGTTTTGTTCTGTATTGGTTTGTATGTTGTGATATCGGCAGTGTCGCTACTTCTGGCTATTGCAGCTCATTCTGCACTTCAAGTTTGATTTATTGAAAAAATTTTACCGTATCGATGTTGACAAATCGATACGGTTATTTTATATTAAACATATGAACAGTTATTCATATGTTTAAATGAAAGGAAATAAGAATGGCTATAAACGATGTAGAACACTGCGAAGTACATGATGTTCACAGAGATCTTGTAAACAGAATAGGTAAAGAGATGCCATCAGACGATCAGCTTTATGATCTTGCGGAACTGTTTAAAGTATTCGGAGATTCAACAAGGATCAAGATACTGTTTGCGCTGTTTGAATCTGAGATGTGTGTATGTGATATAGCTGAGACGCTCAATATGACTCAGTCAGCTATTTCGCATCAGCTCAAGATCCTGAAGCAGAGTAAGCTCGTAGGAAACAGGCGTGAAGGCAAATCGATAATCTATTATCTTGCAGACAATCATGTGAGAACAATTATTGACCAGGGAATAAATCATATCAATGAATGAAAGGAAAGGATAATTATTATGAAGAAGACATTTAAGTGTGAAGTTGATTGTGCAAACTGTGCAGCAAAGATGGAGGAAGCCGTAAAGAAGATCGAGGGCGTTGTAAATGCCAGAGTTAATTTCATGACTCAGAAGTTTATTCTTGAGGCAGCCGACGAAGTATTTGATGAAGTGTTTGATAAGGCTGTAAAGGCATGCAAGAAGGTTGAGCCTGATTGTGAGATCGGATGATTTCTTGAGTTATTGGTTTGAGATGATATGAAAGTTGTGGTGTTATGACTAAGAAACAAAAGAAAACCAGAAACAGAATACTCGTAGTTCTTTGCATTTTCTTTGTATTACTTGCTCTTGAAAAGACAGGTATATTGGAAGGACTGCCACTTGTAGTAAGGTTCGTTATATTCCTCGTGCCTTATATCATGATCGGCTACGATGTAATAAAGAAGGCTGCGGTAAATATAAGTCATGGACAGGTCTTTGACGAGAACTTTCTGATGATGATCGCTACTTTCGGTGCATTTGGAATCGGAGAATATCCCGAAGCTGTTGCGGTAATGCTTTTTTATCAGATAGGTGAGTTGTTCCAAAGCTATGCTGTAGGTAAATCGCGTCAATCCATAACGGAGATGATGAGCATTGCACCTGAGATTGCCAATATTGTCGGCGAGAACGGCGAAGTGAATGAAGTTGATCCGTCCGAAGTAAATATAGGTGATATCCTGCTTGTAAGAGCAGGCGAAAAAATCCCTGTAGACGGAGTTGTCATTGAGGGAGAGTCCTTTATCGATACCGCGGCACTTACAGGTGAGTCAGTTCCTAGAAGAGTTGTCAAAGATTCCGATGTTATAAGCGGATGCGTAAACGGCGAGGGAATCTTGAAGATCAGAGCTGTCAAAGCATATGAGGATTCAACTGTTTCGAAGATACTTGAGCTTGTCGAAAATGCCAGCGACAAGAAGTCCCGCATGGAGAACTTTATCACAAGATTTGCGAGATATTATACGCCCGTAGTTACTATCGGAGCGCTTCTTCTTGCGATAATCCCGCCGATTTTGGGACAGCTTGCTTTTTCTGACAGTATTAAAAGAGCGTGTATCTTTCTTATTGTTTCTTGTCCGTGTGCACTTGTAATATCGGTTCCGCTTGGATTCTTCGGTGGAATCGGAGCATCTTCCAAGATCGGTGTTCTTGTAAAGGGAAGCAATTTCCTTGAAGCTGCGTCGGACATAAAGACTGTTGTTTTTGATAAGACCGGTACGCTTACAAAGGGCGAATTTAGAGTTACAGATATTGTTCCCGTAAAAGATGCAGGAATATCAGAGGATGAACTTCTTGAAATTGCCGCTACAGGCGAAGCATTTTCAAATCACCCGATCGCAAGATCTGTTTTCACGGCATTTCTTGATAAGTCGGGTAAAAAAGATATAGACAGAAGCAGTATCAGTGATGCGGATACAAAGGAAGTTTCCGGAAGAGGTATTGAGACTGTATATAAGGGCAAAAAGCTTCTACTTGGAAACGCTAAGCTCATGAATGAGAATGGAGTAAGCTCTTTTCTTGAAGCGTATTCTGCATCGGGTACGGTTGTATATGTAGCTTATGACGGAGAATACAAGGGATATGTTGTTATCTCCGATGTTATAAAAGAGACTGCCAAAGATGCGATCTCCGGTATCAAGAAAGCAGGAGCCTATAAGACCGTCATGCTGACAGGTGACAGAAAAGATGTTGCTGAAGATGTCGGAAGAAAGCTTGGCATAGATGAGGTTATATCACAGCTTCTGCCTGCAGATAAGGTGGAACGGGTTGAAAAAATGCTTTCATCAGAGGATAATGGTAGTAAGCTTGCGTTTGTTGGCGATGGAATCAATGATGCTCCCGTACTTATGAGAGCAGATGTAGGAATAGCCATGGGATCTCTTGGAAGTGATGCAGCTATCGAGGCTGCTGATATCGTCATCATGGATGATGATATAAACAAGATACCTAAAGTTATTGGAATCGCCCGCAAGACTATCAGGATCGTGAAAGAGAATATTGTATTTGCGCTTTCGGTTAAGGTTATAATCTTGATCTTGGGAGCACTGGGACTTACAACAATGTGGCTTGCGGTGTTCGGAGATGTCGGAGTAGCCGTAATAGCTATTTTGAACTCCATGAGAGCGCTTAGAACCGATAATATATAATATTTTCTTTTCAAAAAAGATCCGTGCTCTGACGGAGGAAACAGAATAATGGCAAAAGCAGGACTTGACATAGGAGAGCTTCTTTTAAAGATTGCTACCGGTGAAACCGGCGAGATCAGCAAGGTTGATTATGTTGCGCAAAAACCGAAATTCAGCAGTTTTGGTGCAAATGATGAGCAACCGCTTAAAAGATGTTCGCCTGAATCACAGGGTGTCAGTTCTGCTTTTTTTACGTCTTTACTAAGGGAACTTGCCGAGAACAAAGAATGTAAGATGCACAAATTTATGGCACTCAGAAACGGTAACGTGATCTGTGAATGTGGCTTCGAACCGTATTCTGTCGATTATTGGCATGTTTCTTATTCTATGTGTAAGAGTATTGTTGCGATGGCTATCGGAATACTCGTTAATGAAGGAAAGCTCACTGTTGTCGACAAGATTGATGATATTTTCAGCGAGCAGATCGGACTTCTTAAATTCCACAGGAAAACAATTACAGTAAAAAATCTCCTTGATATGACGAGCGGATCTGAATTTAACGAAGCGGGAGCTATCAGCGGAAATGACTGGGTATCAAGCTTTTTGGAAGCAGGAACCAAGTTTGAACCGGGCTCTCAGTTTGAGTACAACAGTATGAATACATACATGCTTTCAGCGATTGTGACTCAGATCACAGGCAAGTCTTTATTTGAGTTCTGCAAAGAGCGTATCTTTGAACCGATGGGAATAAAGAGAGTGTTCTGGGAGAGTTGCCCGAAGAATATCACAAAGGGCGGCTGGGGACTCTTTATACGAACAGAAGATATGGCAAAGCTAGGTCAGCTCTATCTTAACAAAGGAATGTGGAACGGTGTACGTATCGTTCCCGAAAAATGGGTTGAGGAGTCAACAACTCCGCAGATCTTAACAGGACGCGAAGACAGCACGCATTACGGTTATCAGCTTTGGATAAATGGCGACAGACAGGGTTCATATGCTTTTAACGGTATGCTTGGACAGAATGTCTTTATCTATCCCGATATTGACATGGTTGTCGTTACGAATGCAGGAAACAGCGATATTTTCCAGACTTCAATAATGGCTGTTAAGATTCGTGAGGCAGTAAAGAATCTTGGGATAAAAGATAATAAGCCTTTGCCTGAGAATTTCTCAGAATTTTCTAAGCTCAAGGCGCTGTGCAAATCAATAAGCGGAGAAACAGTCAGCTATCCCGCGATTGTTAGCGGTGGCTGGAAAAACAGATCCGTAAAAGTTACAAGTGGAAGTGCAAGCAGAAAAGCAATTACATATAAGAGCAGAAGAGGCGACTTTAAGAAATCGCTTAATTACTTCAATATGCGAAACGAGAGTCTCCTTGCTGCAAAGTGGCTTCGCAAGATCGACGGTAAGATCTACGACATCGAAAACAACAATATCGGTGTGTTTCCGATAATGATGCAGGTCGTTCACAACAATTTTACCGACGGTATTAAAAAAATCGGCTTCAGAATCGATGATAACGGATTCTTTTTCATAGATATCTATGAGGGAGATGCTCTCTATGCGCTTAAATGCGGCTTTGGCGGAAAGAGATTTATAACAAATATAAATATGCATGGCGAGATGTATCAGGTAAGTCTTGAGTCGTCATGTAAGACCGATGAATACAACAGATTCGTGCTCAGAAACGAGATAATATTCCTTGAGGAAGCATGCAGCAGAACAATCAACATCTATTTTGAAGATGATGCTTCTGACAGAGAAGACAGGAAGGGAACATTCATCTATCCGTCTGTTCCGACCGGAATTGAAGTCAGATTTTTTGAAACTCCGGGCGGCGAAATGATGATAGATGCGATGAAAAGTGTTTCATCTGACGGGCTTGGAGGACTTCAGGGAATTATCTTTGGAAAAATAATAAAAGGTGGTGTCAAAGGTCTTTTTGAGGATGCGATAAAGAATATGCTCGAGCCAAAAGTCCGAGGGGTATTGTCGCAGTGGTAATTATGGTAGAATATTTAAGGATTTTAAAAAGATTTTTTTAATCAAACATACATATATTTTTTGAATGAGTGAGGTGGCTATGGCTAATAAATTATACGAGAAACTTTCAAGTTGTGTCGAAGCGGTAAGAAGCAAGACAGATTTCGTTCCTGACGTTGCGCTTGTTTTGGGCTCGGGACTTGGAAATTACGCTGAGAATATCAAAGTTTGTGCAGAGATTGAATATAAGGATATTCCGGGATTCCCTGTTTCAACGGTTCCTGGACATGCTGGAAAATTTATCTTCGGATATGTCGGAGATACAAAGGTTGTATGCATGAAGGGAAGAGTTCATTTTTACGAGGGATATGATATAAGCGATGTAGTTCTTCCCGTAAGGCTTATGGCTATGCTCGGCGCTAAAATTCTCTTTTTGACAAATGCGTCCGGAGGACTTGGAAAGGGATTCCAGGCAGGTGATCTCATGCTCATAACGGATCACATTTCATGCTTTGCGCCCAATCCGCTTATCGGTGCAAATATCGATGAGCTCGGCCCCAGATTCCCTGATATGAGTGAGGTCTACAAAAAAGATCTTCAGGATATCATTAAGGAAACTGCAAAGGAGAATGGAATCGAATTAAAAGAGGGCGTATATTGCCAGCTTACAGGTCCTTCATTTGAGTCGCCCGCCGAGATTCAGATGCTCGCAAAACTTGGTGTTTCTGCTGTCGGCATGAGTACCGTTAATGAAGCAATCGCGGCTAATCACATGGGACTTAGGATCTGCGGAGTTTCATGCATATGCAATCTTGCATCGGGACTTTCTGAGAATCCGCTTTCTCACGAAGAAGTACAGGAGGCTGCGGATAAGGCAGCACCTTTATTTACAAAGCTCGTGACGGAATCGGTTAAAAAATTCAACAAAGGATAATGGCATAATATGGAAAATACTGGACTTTTTTATATATTGGTATTTATCTTTGCGTTTACTTTAATCGCTTTTGTTTTGGGTATAAGAGACGAAGCAAATGCAAAGAAGAATCTTATTTATAAGCTAAAAAAGAATTGGGGTAATGCTCCTAAAAGAAGCTACAAGGACGATGATCTTGATCACGTCACAGGTTATTTTGACAACCATAAAGAGGGCTTTCAGATTGATGATACAACCTGGAACGACTTTAATATGGACGGCGTTTTTATAAGGATGAATTATTGCCTCAGTGCTTCGGGTGAGGAATATCTTTATCATATGCTCAGAACGCCGAAGCAGACTGATGATTTTGAGGAAGATGAGAAAAAGATCAATTTCTTTTCCCAGAACGAGGATGCGAGGATTAATTGCCAGACTACGCTCGCTAAGATTGGAAAAGGGAGCAGATATTCGATATATGATTATCTCAAGGTGCTTAATGACGTCGGTGATTTCAGCAATACAAAGCATTATGTAATGCTCGCGCTTATGGCATGTGCAATCGTTATGTGCTTTTTCTTTTTTGAAGTGGGAGCTATAGCTTTTTTGATACTCAATGTTGTGAATCTGTTTGAGTATTTTAAGATCAAAGGAAAAATCGATCCTTATCTTACAACATATGGATATATTCTCAAGGTACTTGCTTCCACAAAGCTGTTTAATAAATTTGATTATCCGGAAATAAGCGATGATATTGCGCAGCTTAAAGAGTCTGCTGAGAATCTTAAGGGATTTTCTTCGGGGGCACATATTCTTGTGAAGACTTCCGGGAGCGGTAATCCTTTAGAAATTTTCATGGATTATATCTGCATGACAACGCACATAGATCTTATCAAATTCAACAAGATGTATGTTCAGCTCATGAAGAAGAAAGATGATCTTGATAAGATCATTACAACTATCGGCAAGCTCGATGCGCTTGTTTCAATCGCTTGCTACAGAGAGTCTGTAAAGGGACAGTACTGCATTCCTGAGTTTGACGGAAAAGATATTTCATGTGAAGAGGTGATTCATCCTCTCATTGAAAATGCTGTTTCAAACAGTATCGATGCAAAAAAGTGTGTGCTTTTGACAGGTTCCAATGCATCGGGAAAATCAACATTTCTTAAGACGATTGGTATCAACGTATTGCTTGCGCAGTCAATTCATACTGTTCTTGCAAAGAATTATAAGGCACCTATGTTCAGAGTTTATTCTTCAATGGCGCTTAAAGACGATATCTATGAAGGCGACAGCTACTATATCGTTGAGATTAAGTCCATGAAGAGGATCATTGATGCGGCGAAGGAAGAAGGATGTCAGGTTCTTTGCTTTGTCGATGAGGTCCTTCGCGGAACAAATACTATTGAGAGAATTGCGGCATCGACAGAGATCCTTAAGTTCCTCAGTGATTCAAAAGTTGAATGTTTTGCTGCGACGCATGACATCGAGCTTACGCAGCTGCTTAAAGACAATTATGAGCTTTACCATTTTGAGGGAAATGTATCTGACAACGATGTGCACTTTGATTACGCACTTAAAAAAGGTCCCGCAACAAACAGGAATGCGATCAAGCTTCTTGGCGTTCTCGGTTATGACAGTAAGCTTGTAGATAACGCGCAGAATCTTGCCGAGAAATTTTTGACAACGGGAGTATGGGAATAATATGAAAGTAGAAATATATTCAGACGGCGCAGCCAGAGGAAATCCGGACGGACCCGGAGGATACGGCACTGTGCTTAGATATGTCGATTCAAAGGGCGAAGTTCATGAAAAAGAACTCAGCGCCGGCTATGATAAGACGACAAATAACAGAATGGAGCTTATGGGAGCTATAGTCGGTCTTGAGTGTCTCAACAGACCTTGCGAAGTTGAGATGTATTCCGATTCGCAATATGTCATCAAGGCATTTAATGACAAGTGGATCGACGGCTGGATAAAAAGAGGCTGGAAGACAGCCGGCAAGCAGCCTGTTAAAAACGTTGAACTCTGGAAGAGACTTCTTGAGGCGACAAAAGGACATGTAATAAAGTGGAACTGGGTCAAAGGACATGCGGGACATCCTGAAAATGAGAGATGTGATGAGCTTGCGACAACTGCTGCCGATGACAGCCCGGAGACATTATTACATGATGACGGCGGTGACCTTCGATGATCTATTATATTGCTGACTGCCATTTTTTTCATAACGCGCTTAATGAAAAAATGGATAAACGCGGCTTTTCAAGCTGCGAAGAAATGAATGAGTACATGATCAAAAAATGGAATGACAAGGTAACACGCGCTGATACCGTTGTTGTTCTGGGAGACCTTTCTCTTGGAAAGGTTGAAGAGACAAATGAGCTTATTCACAGATTAAAAGGGAAGCTTTGTCTTATAACGGGCAATCACGATAAGTTCATTACATCGCCTGATTTTGACAAGAGCAGGTTTGAATGGATCGAGCCATACAAGGAGATTGCTGACTCACAGAAAAAAGTAGTCCTTTGTCACTATCCGATACCTTTTTATAACGGACAGTACAGAAAGCGCCACAACGGCGATCCCAAGACTTACATGTTATACGGACATGTGCATAATACAAGAGATGAAGTTCTCATGCAGAAGATGATAGAGATGATCGCTTCGACGCCATATGTGCCGATCGCGGCAGAGCATGAGAGTACCATTCCATGTAAAATGATCAATTGTTTTTGTATGCGCTCCGATTATGAGCCGCTTACACTTACGGAATGGATAAAGCTTTCGGGTATATAGAAATAGTTTTATTAAATAAAAACAGACGCTTTAGAGTAGTTCTAAAACGTCTGTCTTTTTATATATGATTATATAAATTATTTGCCGAATACTGCTTCGTAATCTTTTACGAATTTCTCAATTCCCTGATCTGTGAGAGGGTGATGAGTCATCTGCTCGATTACTTTGTAAGGAACTGTTGCGATGTCAGCACCTGCAAGTGCACAATCTGTAACGTGCATAGGGTGACGAACGCTTGCTGCGATGATCTCTGTCTCGATTCCGTGGATGCTGAAGATCTCAGCAACTTCAGAGATAAGATCTGTTCCGCGAACGCTGATGTCATCAAGTCTTCCAAGGAAAGGACTTACGAATGCAGCGCCTGCTCTTGCTGCAAGAAGAGCCTGGTTTGCTGTGAAGATAAGAGTCACATTGACTTTGATGCCTTCAGCTGCAAGAGTGTGGCAAGCCTTAAGACCTTCAACAGTCATAGGAATCTTAACTACCATGTTCTTATGTATTTTAGCAATCTCACGACCTTCCTTGATCATTCCCTCAGCGTCTGTTGTTGTAGCTTTAACTTCGCCGCTGATAGGTCCGTCAACGATTGACGCGATCTCTGCAACTACCTGTGTGAAATCACGACCTTCTTTTGCGATAAGAGAAGGATTTGTTGTAACTCCGCAAATTACTCCCATGTCGTTAGCTTTTCTGATTTCATCGACATTGGCTGTGTCTAAAAAGAATTTCATTTTTGCTTCTACTCCTTATTTTTGTTAAACAAAACGTTACCACTAGACTATAGCACTATAAAAATTTTTTTCAATATGAATTTCTTGTATATTTTACTTTGACTTTTTTGTACTAATCGATTGTCTTTAACGGTTGAAAGTGTTAAAGTGAAGAAAGATTATTTACTGTAAGGAGAGAAGGTATGATTATTAAAGTGTTAATGTTACTGGTGTTCTTTTCTGTAATGATCTATATCGGTCTGATGTGCAGAAAAAACTCGACTGACGTAAGCGGATTTGTGCTTGGTGGTAGATCGGTAGGCCCTTGGGTTACGGCCTTTGCTTACGGAACATCATATTTTTCCGCAGTTATTTTTGTGGGGTATGCGGGACAGTTTGGATGGAAATACGGTATTGCCGCAACATGGGTTGGAATCGGCAATGCGCTTATCGGTTCGCTTCTTGCCTGGGCTATCCTTGGAAGAAGAACGAGGATTATGACACAGCATCTTGATTCTGCAACGATGCCGCAGTTTTTTGCTGCAAGATTTGGTGGAAGATCACTTAAGATAGCTGCTTCCGTTATCACGTTTATTTTCCTTATTCCTTATACAGCTTCTTTGTATAACGGACTTTCAAGACTTTTTGGTATGGCTTTTAACATTGATTATTCAATCTGCGTTATTGTTATGGCTGTACTTACCGGAATATATGTTATCGCTGGCGGATATATGGCAACTGCGATCAATGACTTTATTCAGGGAATAATCATGCTTATCGGTATCTGCGCGGTTGTTCTTTCTGTTCTTAATTCTCAGGGCGGATTCCTCGCAGCGATTGACGGACTTGCAAGAATATCTGATGAGAGCGTTTCAACTACACCGGGCGTTTTTGCTTCATTCTTTGGACCCGATCCGTTGAATCTTCTCGGAGTTGTGATCCTTACATCGCTTGGAACATGGGGACTTCCTCAGATGGTTCAGAAATTCTATGCGATTAAGAGTGAGAAATCAATCTC
>JAFZQT010000034.1 GCA_017620235.1 Butyrivibrio sp.
ATGCGAACTATAACCAAACAGAGCAAACAAAGGTAAATATTACTATATTTCACGCAATATTAAGATAGCGTCCAAAGCCGCACGTATCAAGGCTTTGGACGCTATTACTTGCTTTTAAACTGTCAAAGACAGGAATATATGGCAGAGCAAAGGTCAAAAGACACAGAATTTTCAATTTTCGATGCTATCATTACAAGCATTAGTAGACTTAAACAATTATAACTTTGAGAGTTCAGACAGAAAGGAATTTAATGACATGAAGAAAAAACAAGCACTCGCAATACTTATTGCATCTTCTATGGCACTCTCGATTGTAGGCTGTAGTGGATCTGCAACAAGCGCTTCCGAAGGAAGCAGTGAAATGGAAGTAACTGAGGCGGAACAAAGAGAAATTGCTAAAGCAGAAATGGTTGCTACTGAAAGCGCTTCATCTGTTGAAGATGCTGCAACAATCGCATCATCGGAAGATCAGGTATCTGCAGCTGCTTCAACTGCAACTTCTGACAACAAAGATGCCGCTATGACAGCTACGTCAACCGATAAATCTGCAAATGCTACCCCCGTGAAACTTGCCGATCATGAGATCATATGTAACGGCAAAGTTATTTCAGTATTAAATGAGACTTCAAAAACATTTGAGGATCTGGGTGCTTTTGATCGAAAAATAACCGATATTCCGGAGCAACCTTTTTATATTTATGATTCGTTCGGAATTGATTTTTCAACACATCCAAGCAACGGGAAAGAGCTTCCTATAGGCATCGGAATCACTAATAAAAACATCGTAACATCTCGCAATATCGGAATCGGCGATTCAAAAGACAAGATTGTAGCCGCATACGGAACTCCTGTAGAGCAAGGCAGCTACTATGGACAAACCGGTGATGAATATTATTACAAATATCAGTTTGATAAATTCTCTATCTGCTTTTATCTAAACGCAAAGAATAATACCGTAGTATGGTATGAAATTGATAACACCGCCAATGCAGACATAATGAACAAGAAATCATCCTCTCCTGCAACTATTGATACTACAACTAATTCTTCAGCTACTACACAGCCTGCAGCAACAACCGATCAGACTGTGACAAAAACCGATGAACAGCAGGCTCCCACTGTAGAAAAATATGGAAACTGCGGAAAAGCTTATGCAAAGATTGCAAAAGACTTTCAAGCTACAAACAGTAACTATAAATATGCACTTCTTTATTTAACAAAAAGTACGACTCCTGAGCTTGTTATAGATAATCCGGGACATGATATTTCTATGTACACATTTGAAAACGGAAATCCTATTCTCATTACCAAAAATCTGGCTTACGGTAAAAGCCCCAAAGGTTATGGCACTACATCATATTGCTATATCCCATACGCAAACACTTTCTTTGAAAACACCAATAACTGCTTTGGATGTATTTCTCATTTCGAAATTGAAGATATAATCAGAGATGATGTGATTATTAATAACATGAGCTTTTTCCCACGTGTCTCTGAAGTCGTACCTTCATTTGACCACCCGGATGCTCCAAGGCCTACCGGTGAAGCAACCAAATATACAACATGGGATTGGACAGAAGAAGATGCTAAAGCCAAATTGGCAGATACACACTGGCAGAAAATTGAAGGAAACATGGACTACAACACATTGCTTTCTGAAATCGAAAGACTTGGACTATAATATTTTAAAGGGCTGCACACGCAGCCCTTTTTAGTTGACACAATGTATATCACTCTGATCTCAGCTTTCTACAGCAGCTTCTGCTGTAATATCAGCCGCAATTTTCCGTTTTCTGTACAGAACTATAACCTGATATATCACCAGACCGTAGATCAGCATTTCCCTTTTCATCTTATTCTCTCGGAACATCAATCAAATGTTCTGTAATTCCACTTACTTCACATGTGGTCCACATGTCTTCCGAATCAACTTCTTTTATAACATCCAGATTTTTACAACTCTCAACAAGATTACAGATCGCATCATTCTTATAATCATCGTCCGCAACATACAGAATGATCTTATCGGCGTTCACCACATCAGGATCTGTAACATTCTCAAGATTCTCTTCATTCATATAATAAACTCTGTCATACTGCAAGAGCTCATCAGTAAGACGCCATACGTTATGCGGTGTCGCAGGATTGAACATTACAACCGCCGTACTATCTTTATTCTGCTGAGCATAGTCTATTTTCGCCACATCTTCCTTATACAAAAATAGAACATTATTGCCGTAAACATGCCCTTTTATAAGGAAAGCAAAGATAACTGCTGTTACGATTGATGCACCAACCCTCTCTTTTCCAATCTTCTCAGCCACATAATAAAGCGCCCAGATCACAAGTAAGATAATGAGACCATATACAGGCATTTCATACCTGTTTGATGCACTTCCGACCAAAAGAGCCGTCTTAGTTGTAAGGAAGAAATCCCCTAATGTTCCGGCTGTTAAAATAGCAATCTCTGCACTGACAGAAAAGTGCTCTTTTCGGACAAATACAATGTACAAGGCTCCTGCAATCAGCATCAATACCAGAACAACCAGCCCTCCGCCGAAAACAAAGTCATTCAAAAGTCCGGAAAAGAACGAAAGACGCATAAATGTATTTTCTACATCAAACATACTTCCTGTTGCACCGGTTCCTCTGTAACCGCCAAAAAGATGATGCAACATCGCGGGATATGTCAGAACGGCAAGCACCATGCTAAGCCCGCATCCTACAACATACGCCACGGTATTTTTTATATCTTTTTTCCTAAAGAACATCCACACTGCAAGTGCAAAGCCGATGCATCCAAAAAAGAAAATGTAGAAATACTGGATCAGAACTCCTATGTATGAAACAACTGCAATAGGAAGCACAAGTCTGATGCAAAAATTTTTCAGATTATCTTTGTTTTTGTCATATTCCTGAATGAATCTAACGTGCAGATATGCACAGATAAATACTGCTGCCGTGAGCCATGCATACATTCTGATAAGAAGATTGCATGATACAGTCTGAGGATTGAGTCCCCAGAAAGCAAGCGCCAAAAGCATCACATGATATGGAAGGCGAAGCCTCTTCATCAAAGCAAACAACGCCAAAAATGAAATAACAAACGCAATTAAATTAGTTATAAGACCGGTCCATTTGGTAAACACCGAAGGAACCATAGAACAAACAGTGTGAAAAATAAAGTAGTATATCGGAGGGTGAACATCCCATGACTGAACAAGTTTGACAAGTCCGTAATTAAATCCCTCTCCGGGCTTTACACTAAACTCATCATATATAGTCTGCTTGTCCTGCCACTCCCTGTCGGGCTGATAAAGCCCCTGACTTCTGTTCGAAGAAAAATATGTATAATACTCATCTTCATGGAATCCCGACTTCTGAAAGCCAAAGAAAATACTGAAAAGAACAGATACAACCAAAATTATATATACTACGCTTTTTTTCATAAACCTCAAAGTCCTCTAAATGCTGCATGGAGGCTACGCACCAAACGCGGCGCAGGTGCAAGTATGCACAGATAAGCCTTATTTTTTCGGGTCAAATACTTATTAGTAATAATACTCAGTATATTCTTTCTGACATATTTTACAACACCCATGTAAAATAAATTATCTTTTGTCATCTTGCTTACAGGAATGTGCAAGAGATAATCAAGCCTCTGGTAATAGCCAAATCTCTCCGCTATCGGTACAAGGTTTTTGTATTTTTCTTTTACAATATCAAGTGCTACATCTGCATTGCGCACTATATCTGTGAATACGGAAGGAAAATAATCTTTATCCTCCGCCTTTTTTCTCGAATTGCTGCCAAGTCTGTAGAATACATGATAGTACTGCTCGGGAAGAATGATAAGCTTATTCACACGCGGAAGCACATCGATCATAAGCCTGAAGTCCTCATTGAGCTCACCTTCAGGGAACCTAAGGTCTTCGGCAAAAACACTTTTCCTTGTTATCTTGGTACAAAAAGAAGCATCTCCCGTATGAAGCAATAGCTTTTTAAGCTGCTCTCCTGAAGAAATCCCCATAATGCCGGTCGGCGGAATAACTACATCGGGAAGTCTTGTCCCGTCTTCCGAGATCTCATCCCTTGAGATCTGCACCATATCTGCATCGAATTTAACGGCAGCCTCTGCAAGTACTCTGTACATGCGAGGATCAACATAATCATCGCTGTCAACAAAACCGATATAGTCGCCTGTCGCGTGTTTCATTCCAAGATTTCTGGCACTGCTCGATCCGCCGTTTTCTTTGTGAAGAGCAGTGACATTCTCATACTTGGAAGAAAGCTCGTCGCAAATAGCCCCCGTAGAATCGGTAGAGCCATCGTCAACAACGATTATCTCAAGTTTATCCTTGGGATAATCCTGCTCTGCAACAGAAGTAACACACTTCTCAACAAGCGACTCTATATTATATGCAGGTATAACAACCGTTATCTTAGGCATAGACTCAGGCACTTGTAACCTCCGGCTCTCTCATCTGAAGATAGAGATCATATCCGACAATCATAATCAATACGAGCATTGCAATAGACAGAGGCCAAAGTGTAAGGACTGTCGAACCAAACAGGTATCTTGTATAAGTTATCATTGTAATCACCTGTAAAGCCACACAAATAGGTAAACGCTTTACATTAACTATTCCATAGATAACTGCAACAACTTCCGGAATATAGCCATATCTCTCGTGCATTGCAGGCAGACAGAAACAGCATATCTCTGCAGTGAATACAACGAGAGTTATCATAAATCTTCCGGACACATCAAATTTCTTTTTATAAATGTAATATGAAATTATTCCTATTATCATGGCTGTCGCCATAGTTCCGGCAGAAATGAGAACTTTTCTTACTGCAGTGTTCAGATCTCCGGTAATAATTGTATATATGCTTGGATAGTTCATCGTAAGCCTTGAGAACATCTGCACCTGTCTTCCGTATGTACCAAGAAGGTCTCCCCAGCTTCTTCCGGCAATCACAGCAGGAATCATCGCAAGAACATGTATTACGGGAATCCAGAAAACGTATCTGATCTTGACCTTGTTTTTTAACCATATAATAAAAACAAATGGGAAGAAGAATATCGCCTGTTGTTTAAAACTGTAAGCAAATGCGAGGTATACAAAGGCTCTGTTGTCGTTTCCTTTCAAAATATGAAGTAACGAAAGAAGCACAAATGCTGTATAGATTGAATCGTTCTGCGCCCAAGCCGCACTGTTGAGAACGACTGTAGGAAGGAACATCATAACTGCATATGACATCATTGCCTTGGTAAGGTTCTTGTCTGTTACATGATATACAATTCTGAAAACCGTGATCGCACAGACATAGTCAAAAATAACGGGAACACTCTTAACCAGATATATGTCAGGAATACTTCCGCCAATGTAGTGAAGTATAACTATCACGTACTGGTACAGGCAGTTGTAGTCGAATGTGCTCGCCTCAGAAACACCGGGCTTAATTCCAAGATATGCAAATCCGCCCGCCTGATGACACTCTCTCATCCAGTCTGCGAATGCCTTTACATAGTCACCCGATCTTATAGTGAAAAGTGACATTCTGAAATACAATCCAAGACATGTAAGTATGGTAAAAAACAGCATGTCAAAGATAGGTACTTTGTACTTATAAATCTTAACTTCTGTTGTAAAAAAATCATCAATAAATCTCATATTTTCCTCATTCCAAGCAATTTCCTTCAGCCCTTGCACGAAGGATGCTCTCAGGTTTTATTATCTCCGCTTTACTCATGGGTCCGACTTCTGCAGGTGCGGGAATCGCTCCGGCAATATACTCCCTGCAAAATCTCACGAATTCCATAGAAGCATTTTTTGAATTCCATATCTTCTCTATAGTATCATATCCATTTTTCGCGAACTGCAAAATTTTATACTTTTCTCTGAATAAAGACAATACCTTTTCTTTAAAATCGGCATAATCACCGTTCTCGTAATAAAGACCGTTCTCTCCGTCCTTTATGAGAAAAGGCACCGCTCCGGCTTCCTTGGACGCAACCACGGCGCAGCCGCACTGCATCGCTTCATTCACAACAGCTCCCCAGCCTTCGAGGTAGTTACTTGTGAAAAGAAATATATCCGAATCTTTCATATGCTGTGCCACTTCTTCAGGTTTAATACTACCGATGAATCTGACATTCTCTGACAATCCCGCATCGGACACGGCTTTTTCAAGCTCTTCTCTCATGTATCCGTCGCCTATCATATTGAGCTCAAACTCATATCCGAGCTGTTTAAGCTCCTTAGAAACCTCAATTACAAACTCGGGATGTTTTAATTTTATAAATCTTCCGGCCCAGCAAAGCCTGATCTTATTATCAGTCTCACTAACTTTAAAGCTTCTGTCCTTGACATCAGGGAAATATCCCCATTTCAGCATCTTACCCGGATATGCATGAATAAGCTTAAAGTCCGCGGAAACATAAGCACCCGCGCACAAGAGATACACAGGCTTATTACGATATCTGATATGCTCGGAATATTTCTTCATAAGACCTCTTGGACTAAGCCACTTGATCCTGTTTCCTCTGTATATCCTCTCACTTACGCGAAAAGACAACTTATCAGACGACAGTCTCTTTTTCTCAAGCTCAGATGTAATCCCTTCCGTCCAGCCAAAGATCACGACATCACTGTTTAAGATGAGCTCTTCGCAGTATTTCTCATCCTCATAAAAAAGAGATACATACGGATAATCCTTAGGATTCACAGCCCATCCCATGCTGATTCTTTTTTCCTCCATGGGCATCGCCTGAATAAAGTGAAACTCAACATCCTCAAAAAGGCTGCTCATAGCATCACAAAAGGGAATCTGGTGATGATTTATGTAATTGGACACAAATGTTATAACCACAGATTTCTCCCTTACTTTCTGCAAATTGCATCGTATATTTCAAGAAGTCTCTCATAATTTGCATCGGCATTGTGAGTCTTGGCCGCGTGCTTACTTGCATTATCTCCGTAAACCGCTGCTATAACGGGCTCATCCCACATCTGCAGGATTGCTTCCGCAAGTTTCTTATAGTCCATATTGTCGAAAATAATGCCGTCTCTTCCGTCTTCTATCATATCCGGAATACCGCCGGCGTTAGCCGCAACAACCGGAACACCAAGAAGCATAGCTTCCCCAACGGAATTGGGCGAATTCTCAACAACAGAAGCACATACAAACACACTGCTCTTTAGGAAACGGCTCTTCATCTCAACATCTGACAACATACCAAGCATTGTAACCTTTTTCCTAAGTTTGTTCATCGAGATCAGCTTTTTAAGATACTTTCCATAAGCGCTCGCACGCATAAAATACGGATATTTGCTCTTACCTCTGCCTATTATGTTATTTCCGCCAACATATACGTGGGCATCGGGATATTTCTTCAAAATCAGCGGCATTGCCTCAAGCAGGAAATGAAATCCCTTCAGAGGATAATCGCCCTGAGAAAGAAAGATACTGTGAGGTATAGTTTTCCTCTCTTCCCATTTTCCCGAATAGAAACAAGGGCGCATAGTCTCATTCATAAAAAAGTACTCAGCATCAGGATTTATGCTGTGAGAAGCTTCTCTGTCGAATGTCGTTCTGCCCGTCACATTTCCCGTGGACAAAAGAACTTTTTTCTCATTCTCAGCTCTTAATTTGAATTTCTCCTGCTGCTGAATAAGCGAATCCTCTTTTAACCTGTCTCTGAAAGTAGTTGACTCCTGCACTTTCTTCGGAATTCCTGCCATGTAAGCCTTGGCGATCTCGGTGCAAACACCCTGCATCCCAACAAGGCTTCTCTCCGGTCTTCCGAAAGCCTTGAGCGCAGCAAGCGCATGCGGGAACTCAGTTCCGAAGACATGGATCATATCCGGCTTAAACTCTTCAAATATCTGCTTAAATCTTGATTCCAGATTTTCATCGTAAATTTCCGGATGAGAAAGATCCTCATTAAATCCAAAATAGGTTATATTATCAATAATTTCTTTTCCCTCAGACAAAGGCCCCTCCGAAGGAAATGCGATACCGAGAGTTATTTTTCCATCAGCATCGGTATTTTTCTCTTTTTGAAGTCTGTCAAGGCAGCCTGTAAGCCATCCTTCCCTGACCGAGTATTCAATTCCATGCGCCTTGGCATAGGCAGGGAGCATGATATTACAGACCCATAGTATTCTCAACTTTATTTCTCCTTAAGCCTGTATACTGCAGTTTTTACCTTGTTATATATACCGGCTGTCAATTTATTTTCCGCAATGGCAGTTCTCACCTTGCTAAGGGTCAACACTCTTATGAGATCGTACTTTCTGATCTGCGCACCTGTAAGATAAAGCTTTATAATCTCTTTTCTCTCCTCTTCAGAAAGCTTTTTGTTCTGATCGGAGAATCCGCCACCTTCATAATCGGCAACTATGCGCGGAATGTAGAACGTGCTTGCCTTATCTCTGTAGAAGCATCTAAGGAACTGCTCATAATCAGCTCTCACCTTGTACCTGAGCTCAAAAGGGTTGTTATAAACAAGCCTCTCATCATAGAAACATGCCTGATGTGACGGCAGATTCCTATAGCAGGCGTGATCGTCAATCTTTGGATTGGAATGAATCCTGTTTCCTGTCGAACAATCAAATATATCTCCGTAATAGATAGCAGGAACGGTCGTACCCTCTTTGGAATTCCTGTCCACAATTGCATCATGAACATCCCTTAGGACATTCTCATCCCTGAACGAATCTCCACAGTTCAAAAAGAAAATATATGCCGGCTCTTCACCCGCTTTTAACAGCTTAACCTTGTCCGTATCGTTCGCATCCTGATCGATTGCCCTCTGATTTATTATCTTCTCCTGAAGATACGATGAAGCAATGTTCATCGCGTGATAAATCCCTGTGTCGCAGCTCTCCACAAGAATAAGGTCTTTTTCTACATCATACTTTGCTTTAAGTTTCTCTATCGAGCCGTCTGTTGACATTCCGTCCTTAACAAGTATGCGATAGTCTGTGTAACTCTGACTTTTGATACTCTCTATCGTATCGATAAGCTTATCTCCGGCGTTATATGATACTACGATTATATTAAAAAAAGTTTTTTTCAATTCATTCATCATAATTAATATCCTGTCTCAGAAAGAATCGGTGGCATATCATCAAACATAATTGTCGTGTACGGCAATATTCTCGTACCGTTTGCGGGTGCTATCCTCTTCATGAATATCACGAAATACATAAGACATCCCAGTAGCACCAACATAGTATACATCTTTCTTTTCTTGGAATCTTTAACTCCAAGCAAAAGAGAAGGAACGAACAATACATGAGTGATAGTAAGATAATACGCTATTCTTGAAATAACTTCATCTGTCAAAAACGCTGCAAATACATAAAGCGCAAGTGACATGATATTGCAGTGGAAAAAGAAAATATTTTCACGGTTATCTTTTATCACATCTTTATACAGATATATGGATACCGCAAGGATGAGCGCGCATCTCACAATGCTTATGTAACTATAATGTATCGGCCCGCCAAGCATCCTGTCAAAAGTTCCGGTTCCTTGATATTCGGAATAAATCCTGACTGCGATCTTGGCATATATCGGTCTTAGGAACCAACATGAAACTCCTAAAGCAACACCCAGAGCATACATCCACTTCTTCCAGTTGATCATCGCGATAGGATACAACACCAAAATTATCAGAAGTGATTTGTGGAAAAAAGCTCCCAAAAGAATCATAAGTATAAATCCAGGGTAATCTTTTTTCACCAGATGTTCTATTGAAAGCAAGGCAATTCCAAGCCCGAAATAATAACGAACGGTACTTAATGACTGAAAATAAAATCCAAGCAACATGAACATCGCAAATGACATCTCAAACCACTTGCTCTGTCTCCATATTCCTTTCATAAAAAAAAGAACTGTAAAGAAGGAAAATACAGCAAATACCAAAACATAATTCTCGAATCCACAGAGCTTATAAATAACATATGTTAAGGCTTTAAACCCTTCTTCCTCCGGAACTTTCGGAGTCCAGCCATCTGTCTTTGAATTGATAAGGTGCATGTGCTCAACGTATTTGCCGTAGTCGTTTCCAACGTTGAGTCTAAAAGCAGACACGGCAAAAAGCCCCAGAAATATGGTGACAAGAACGATAAGATTGATCGCATCCTGCCTTGTCATGCCTCTGTAAAAGCCCAATCGTCCATCTGTCGTATATTCCGATACAGTATTCTTTTTTACCAAAAGAAGCAGTGCAAGTACAGCTGCCGTCAACGTAAAATATACTATCATTTATGCCTTCTTTAATTTCCTTCCCTTCCTGATACCGTCAGAAAGAAGTCTGAAACACTTAAACAATCCCTTTTCCGCACACATTTCTTTTCTGTACTTGAACAGGAACCTAAACCCCAGTACATTAGCAAGTTTCCCATAAAGAAACGCATACAAGACACCTCTGTCATAAAAGAACTTATCTGTATATCCGTTAAACCATGTTGATTCTCCGGCCTCTTCATGACCTAGAGCCACGGTAGTTCTGAACAATCTAAGTCCCGCTTTCATACAATCATGTAAAAAGAGGCTGTCCTCACCGTTCATATATGGCGCTCCGCCTCCAAACAAAAGAGAATACTTAACTCCGCTCTCTATGAGCTTTTCTCTTCTCGCTGCGATCGCATAAGCAGGGTATCTGCCGTAATTCTTCCACGTAACCTGCGCAAAATCAGTATTCCAGTAGGTTTCCCTACCTTCCTGCGCCTTTACGTTAAAAAGAAGGATATCCGCTTCGGGATGATCATCAAACTCTTTTATTATCTTCTCCGAATAACCACTGTCATAAACAATATCATCGTCGCCAAAATGGATCAGCTCACTGTCCGCCTTTGATAAAGCAGTGTTTCTTGAAAGTCCGACTCCTTTTTCGCATCTCTCAAATGCACGTACAGTTCCGGCTTTCGTCTCAAAGACTTCATCCTTTGCCGTACCATCTACACCTACTATCTGATTGACTATGACCGCGTCCGTCTCAATATTCATTTTATCCGGGAGTTCGTGCACATCCTTATTAACAGATGACACCAATATCTGTAATCTTCCTGACATAGTCTCTTCCACTTACTTAACGCCGTAATATCTCTTTATAAATTTAAGATCTGCGCGTGTAAATATAATTCCAAGCACAGGACATTCGTGCTTTTTAAGCTGCGAGATCAGGTGCTCCGTCATTGCCGCATTTTTCTTTCCGTAGGGAATCGCAATGATTGCTCCATCCATAGCTCCTATATTGTCTGAACCAGAGATTGTGGTTATCTTCGCAAGTTTGTTAGCATAATCATTTCCGAGAGTCTTCTTAAGCGACTCAAGATCTTTTTCCGAAAAAGAAGAATTGTCTACAGCATCAGATGCGATCAAGGCAACTTTTTCTTTTCCGGCTACATACTTATCAAAAAGGGATGCAAGTTCTCCCTTAAAAAGCTCATTTGTCTCATCCCCGGCAAATAAAGTACCAAGTACAGGGAATCCGTATCTTCTCTCACATTCCTCGGGAACGTAAACAGCTTCATCAACAGCATCAACCAAAAGGATAGCTAAAAAAGCCAACACAACCATGACTATCGCGCCAAACACGATCGCTACGCCAATTCTGTTATCCTCCTTCTCAAGATAAACAGCACTTCTAGAAGTGCATACTATTGAATCAAAAGCATTAAGCTTATTGTAAGACGGATATTCCTCCAGACTCGCAATAAATGCATCCAGCATTTTTTCTGTAAGTTCTTCACTCGGCTCTCTGACTGTAACAAGAAGAAATCGCTCGTTTGAAATAATATCACCCTTAACATCAACCTTGGACTTATCATCTGTAAGATCAATTCCGGCTTCCTGCAATGCCTGTAGCTGCCCTGATATATCGGGACCGCCCGGAGCATTTAATACATTCATTCTCTCCTCTGAAATATCGACACCGTTTTCTTTCAAAGTCTTTACAAGTTCAAGAAGAAAATCGTGATCGTTAAAAATGAAATTGGTCCATGTGGCACTGTTATACCAATCCAGTACTCTCTGACCTTCAGAATTACATATATACGCGTCGTCAGAGTATGTAAGATGAAAGTTCGCCTGTGCCTCGTATCTTCTCTCAGGTCCGAAAGTCACCGTCACAAGATAATAGATTCCTCCTGCAATGATTGCGCCGATGAGCGCAGCAATCGGAAGAATCCATATTTTTTTGAGAAACCTCAGGTAAAAACTCCTAAGGTTCAAGCTTTCATCTGTATACTTAACTTTTTTTATGTCCATTTATTTTTTGTCTCCGTATGCAGCTACAGAACCTGTCCTGTAATCTACAATTTCTCCACGCATTATGAGTTCTTCATAGCTGTTGTCTGATCATCCTCAATACCTTCGGTACTGTCCGGCGTAAGCATGATCTTTGGGGTAAGCAGTAAAAGCTTAATATCAAGCCAGATAGAATAATTTTCTATATATGTAAGGTCAAGCTTAAGCTTGTCATAAGGCGTAGTGTTATATTTGCCATAAATCTGCGCATAACCTGCAAGTCCCGCTTTTACCCTTGTCCTGAAAGCAAACTCAGGCATATCCTTAAGATACTGATTTATGATCTCAGGTCTCTCAGGTCTTGGTCCTATAAATGACATATCGCCCTTAAGAATATTAAATAACTGAGGAAGCTCATCCAATCTACACTTTCTGATGAAGCTACCTACAGGGGTTATTCTTGAATCGTTCTTGGAAGCAAGTCTTGCTACACCGTCTTTCTCAGCATCAACACGCATGCTTCTGAATTTCATGATCTTAAATTCACGCCTGTTAATAGTGCACCTAACCTGCTTATAAAGAATAGGGCCTCCGTCGTATGCTTTTACGGCAATAGCAGTGATAAGCATAAAAGGTGAGCTGAGAATTATGAGTATAAGAGCAAGCACAATATCCATAACTCTCTTTAAAAATCTCTGCTCCACCTTAATGGAATAATCTCTCAAAAGGAATACAGGTGAGTCAAAAAGATGAAGCTGCGTCGAGCCTTTAAGAAGAACATCTGTTATCTTAGGCATGACATAGACTCTCTTGTTATTTCCGTAGCAGAACTTAACAAGCCCGTTTCTATACTGGTTTGGAACATCCCAGATAATAACTCCGTCATAATCTTCAAGGCACTCTTTATATATCTTTTCTATGCCCTCAGAAATATTCATCTTCTTGATGATCCTGTATTTATCTTTTCTTGTGTTGAATTTTGCAATGATATCATCGGCTGCATATTCGCCATTTACGAGAAGAAGCTTTCTCGGCGGGAATATCGACATGTAAATATAGTTTGTGATGTATGCCCAGCCAAAAGAAATAAACAGCTGAATCAGCAACACTCCAAGAAGTGGAAACACATCAACATACTTGATCCTGATAATCAAAAACTGACAATATGTAATAAAATTTACTACCAGAAGCGTGAAAATCTGTGACATAAATACATCCATCGGCTTCAGATAGCCTATCTTAAGACCGCCATACGCGTTAGCAAAAATCACCAATAACGCAAAATAAAGAAGAATTGTAAATACGTGTCCCCAAAAACTATAGGTAATACCTCTACCCATATAAATATCAGCCACCGATTGACCATCGCCTTGCGTGATATATCTTCTCCAATCATGTAAGATCGGGTAATAAACCATATACCAAGCCCCTGCATACACAGCAGTCTGCATGGCAAGCCCTACAGCTCCCAACAATAAAACAATAATTCTTTTTACAGATTCATTATGTTTCATATCTTTTACAGACAATCAAAGCCTTCTAAGCGTTGCTCTGAGCGCCCATCCTCCAAAATAAAATATCGACTCCGGAACCGACAGATTAGCTATATTCCTGTACAGGAACCAGATTCTCTCTATTGCAATAAGCTTATTAGACGAAAGCGACTTTGGTGGTCTTCTGTATATTGCGAGATTCTCGTCAAATCCGTAACCGATTATCCCACTCTTAAGTATTCTCCACCATGTGGCTGTGTCCTCGCTCGGAACATCTGGCATGTGTATTATCTCCATGTCGATCTTTTCCGTATCGAACATAACCGTACTTGTGAAAATAACTGTTCTCGAAAGCGCCTGTCTGAACTTCATCGTCTCGGGAACATGAACGATTTTTCCCGTAGGTCTTGCAAGTCCGTCGCCAAATTCATATGAATGAAAAGCAAATGATGCTCCGGTTCTCTCCATGAACGCTATCTGCTTTTCCAATTTATCCGGCATCCAGACATCATCCGCATCCAAAAATGCGATATATCTTCCCGCAGATGCATCAATTCCCGTGTTACGAGCTTCTGCAGCTCCGGCGTTTCTCTCTTTTCTGATAAGCCTTATTCTTTTTCCGCTTGATTCTATAATATCGGATATGATCTCTGCACTGTTATCCGCAGATGCGTCATCGACAAGGATAAGTTCCCAGTCTTTGTATGTCTGTTCACATACCATGTCGATAGTTTTTCTGATGTATCTCGCCGCATTGTACACGGGTACTACTATACTTACCATTAAATTTCCTCTTTAACTATATATAATGGGCGTTTTTTTACCTCTGTATAAGTTTTTGAAAGATATTGTCCCACAATTCCTATACAAAAGAGCTGTATACCGCTTACAAGTGAGATTATACACACAAGCGAAGGCCATCCGTTCGTCTCATCTCCAAAAGCCAATTTGCGCCATATAGTAAATATTATGAATACAAATGAAAAAACACAGAATAACAATCCCGTAAATGATGCAAATGAAAGCGGTACTGTAGAGAACGCCATGATTCCGTCAATCGCATACACAAAGAGCTTCCAAAAAGACCACTTTGTCTCGCCCTTTCTTCTCTCTACATTTTCAAACTCGATCCACTTATTCTTAAAACCAACCCATCCAAATATTCCCTTGGAAAAACGGTTGTATTCCTTCACAGAAAGCACGGCATTCACAAACTGACGCGACATCAATCTGTAATCTCTTGCGCCGTCAACTATCTCTGTCTTGGACATCCTGTTTATAAGCTTATAAAACATCCTTGCAAAAAGAGATCTGATGGGAGGTTCTCCCTTTCTGTTCACTCTTCTTGTTGCAACGCTGTCATATCCATCTTCAACAACTGCCTTATACATTTCCGGAAGAAGTGACGGCGGATCCTGAAGATCGCAGTCCATTATTACGACATAGTCTCCTGCAGTCTTCTCAAGCCCTGCATAGATCGCAGCTTCTTTTCCGAAATTTCTGGAAAAGCTTACAAGTTTAACGCGCTTATCCTTGCCATTAAGCTCTTTTACCATATCAACAGTCTTATCGGACGAACCATCATTTACATAGATGATCTCCATATCGACATCCTGACCCTTGAAAAAAGCTTCGTTTTTCATAAGCTCGTCGTAAAAATCCTGTACATTTTCCTGCTCGTTATAACAAGGAACTATAACGCTCAAAAGTTTCATAATTTTTCTCCAACTCATCCTGTCTGTAAAATGTATAAATGCGCAGTCCTATTCAATATTCTACACTTAAAGCGCCTGTCTTTCAACGAACAAAAATTTGAAGTGCCATGTTAAAAAGTGACCTGAAGTGAAAAATTAAATTCCACTTCAAAGGGGTTATAGTAGAATTTAGTCTTACGCCTAATTCCACTTCATTTTATGTGGAATTTACTCTTACATTATGCGATTATATAGCCTGTTCGTTTGTGCCTGGAAAGGCCGG
>JAFZQT010000035.1 GCA_017620235.1 Butyrivibrio sp.
ACACCTCCCGCAAGATATAGTATCCCTACACTATAAATATACAACATATACAACATTTATGCAAGCAAAATTTGACAAAAAAATACCGCCATTTGGCGGTTTGTGATACTTTTGCCCTTATTCAACTGTTAAACTCCCGAAATGATCTATTGTAATTAAACTCATAATAGTGTATAACCATATTTATAAAATTTAAAAAGACGGGAGCTTGTATTACAGGCTGAGAGGAAGGTGCGACCTTCGACCGAGAACCTGATTTGGATAATGCCAACGTAGGGATGCCTTATTTTTGTAGGAAACTAATGCGGAAGCTTACCTGAATGGAGGGCTTCCGCTTTCTTTATTCACATTTAAAAGGGGACTATCATGAAAAATCAAAAAGTACTGCTGAAAATGGTTATGCTTGCAATGTTTGTTGCGCTCGGAGTTGTGATCTCTCCGATTCTTCGAGTTGAGGGAATGTGCCCGATGGCGCATCTTATCAACATCACGTGCGCTGTGTTTATGGGACCTGCATATTCTTTTATCTGCGCGGTTTTGATAGGAGTCATAAGAATGGCGACTATGGGAATCCCGCCTCTTGCACTCACGGGAGCAGTGTTCGGAGCTCTTTTATCGGGAGTATTTTATAAAGTTTCAAAGGGAAAGATTATAGCAGCCGTTCTGGGTGAAGTCATCGGAACGGGAATAATCGGCGCGATCGTATCATACCCTGTTATGACTTATCTTTGGGGTAAAAGAGGACTGACGCTGTTTTTCTATGTTCCTTCGTTCATCATGGGAACGCTGATCGGCGGCAGTATTGCATATCTCTTGCTCAAAAGACTTGCTGTAACCGGAGTGCTCAGAAAGATACAGGACAGCATTGAATAATTGAAAAAAGGATAACTGATTATGAATCAAAGTATCTGCAAACAATTAAAAGAACAATCGCCATTGATACACTGCATCACAAATCCAATCTCAATCATGCAGTGTGCGAATACCGTGCTTCTTTTCGGCGCAAGACCTATTATGGCGGAACACCCTGGCGAAGTGAGGGAGATAACGGCAAGTGCGAAAGCTATTTTGCTCAACTTCGGAAACATAACAAGAGACAGGCTTGAGGCTATATCGATATCTTATGACGAAGCTATGAAAAAAGAGATACCGGTCGTGATAGATGCTGTCGGAGTCGCATGCTCACAGCTTAGAAGAGCGGTAGTAGCAAAAATGACCGGCGCAGAATCGGTAGAACTCGAAGAAAACCTGAAAAAGGATTTCCCATTCATCAGTAAGAGAAATCCCAAAGTTCCGATGCTGGTAAAAGGAAATTACTCGGAGATACGGGCTCTTTACGATGCGGATTACAGATCATCCGGCGTGGATGCAGATAAGAAGCTTACTTTTGATGCGACGATTGATCTGGCAAAAGAACTTGCGAAGAGCCTTGGAGTCATTGTCCTTGCAAGCGGTGAAAAAGACATAGTGACAGATGGCGCTAGAACGGCGGTGATCTCGAACGGAACAAAGAAGCTTGGCAGCATAACCGGAACGGGATGCATGCTTGGAACCGCATGTGCGAGTTTTTTTGCGGTAGATACAAGTATTGATTCAATAGTAAATGCAACGGCAGCTTTTGGAATAAGCGGTGAAAACGCCGAGGGAGATATGTTCCTGATGAGGCTGTTTGATGCTGTTTCAGAGATAAACGACGACATTATAGTAGAAAGGAAAAAAGTTACATGGTACTAGACAGAGATCGGCTTAAACTCTACCTTGTCACGGACAGCACGGGTAAGAGCGACGAAGAGTTCCTTAAAGCTCTTGAGGATGCGATAGAGGGCGGCGTTACCTTTGTTCAGATAAGGGAAAAAAATAAAACGACCGCGGAGTACATAAGCCTTGTGAATAAGGCACTCGAAGTTACAAGAAAGCACAATGTTCCGCTTGTTGTTGATGACAGGGTGGACGTGGTTCTTGCGACAGGCGCAGACGGAGTACATGTAGGGCGTGAGGATATGCCCGTTGAGATAGCAAGAAAGATTCTTGGAAAAGAAAAGATTGTAGGCGCGACAACAAAGACTGTGGAGCAGGCGCTTGCAGCTTATAAGGCGGGAGCCGACTATCTTGGCGTCGGCGCGATCTATCCGACAACGACCAAAGTAAAAACAGTCCTTACATCGACTGATACTTTAAATGATATTTGCAATGCCGTTCCGATCCCGGCAAATGCGATAGGCGGGCTAAACAAGGACAACCTCGGTGTGCTTAAAGGCATTCCTATCGCCGGAGTCTGCGTAGTCTCAGCGATAATGAAAGCTGAGTCACCTAAAGAGGCAGCAGAGGGACTGATAAAAGCAATTGATGATATGAGAGGTGCTTTATGAAAGTAGTTTTGTCGATAGCGGGAAGTGACAGTAGCGGAGGAGCGGGAATACAGGCGGATCTTAAGACGATGACCGCACACAAGGTTTACGGAATGACTGCGATTACTGCGCTCACAGCCCAGAATACAACAGGTGTTACAGACATTATGGAGGCAAGCCCTGAATTTCTCGGGGAACAGATAGAAGCTTGTTTGAGTGATATTCCGTGTGATGCGGCTAAGATCGGCATGCTTCCTTCAGCTGAGCAGGTTAAGGTTGTTCATGAAAAACTCACCAAGTACAAGGTGAAAAATCTTGTTGTAGATCCGGTAATGGTTGCTACAAGCGGCAGCAGCCTTATGAAGGATATGACAGCCGATGTTATGGCGAGACTTCTTTTTCCAATAAGCCGTGTCATAACGCCCAATATACCTGAGGCGCAGGCGCTTACAGGATTAACGATCAAATCAAGAAAAGATATGGAAAAAGCAGCAGAAGAGCTCGGAAATGAGAGCGGCTGTGCGGTACTTCTAAAGGGTGGTCACAGCATTGAAGATGCCAGCGACGTTTTGTACGAAAATGGCAAGTTTACCTGGTTCGAGGGAAAAAGAATTGAGAGTAGCAACACTCACGGCACCGGCTGCACGCTTTCAAGTGCAATAGCGTCAAATCTTGCGCTCGGCTATGAACTTCCGGATGCGATCAAGCGAGCTAAAGAGTACATTTCAGATGCGATAGCGGCGGGACTTGATCTTGGCAAAGGCTCAGGACCTTTGAATCACATGGTGAATCTTTGAAAAATAATTTGAGAGGAAATTACATGGTCAGAATTAACGGTGAAGAATATCAATATGAAAACAGGCAGCTGACTGCAATTCTTGATGAACTTAAGTATGACCGCACGAGAATTGCTGTTGAGATCAACGAAGAGATTGTTCCAAAGGTATGCTATGATGCGACAGTTTTAAGGGACGGAGATATCGTTGAAGTTGTGAGTTTTGTCGGGGGTGGCTGATATGGTTCCGACAAAAGAGGAGTTTTACGATGCACTTATAGAGCGGCACGGAGCGGAAAACCAAAAGAAATTTGACAACGCGTGTGTTGCGATATGCGGACTTGGCGGGCTTGGTTCGAATATATCAATCTGTCTTGCAAGAGCGGGAGTGGGGAAGCTCATCCTTATCGATTTTGATGAGGTCGACATTACCAATCTTCACAGGCAGCAGTATAAAGCGGGACAGGTCGGGATACCTAAAACAGAAGCGCTTACAAGTAATCTGAAAGAAATAAATCCTTATATAACTGTTGAAACGCACAACACGAAAGTTACTGAGGATAATGCAATTGAACTTACAAAAGAAGCGGATATTGTCTGCGAGGCATTTGATAAGGCAGAGAGCAAGGCAATGCTCGTAAATGCAATATTAGAAAATGCTCCGGATAAGTACATTCTTTCAAGTTCGGGAATGGCAGGATTTGGAAGCGCGAATCTTATTAAGACAAAAAAGCTTTCAAAGAGATTCTTTTTATCGGGAGATTCTGTAAGTGACGTAAATGACGGCATTGGGCTTATTTCTTCAAGAGTAATGGTGTGCGCTGCGCACGAAGCTCATATGGTGCTGCGAATACTTATGGGGGAAACAGAAGTCTGATAATAAGCAGTAAGAGAACAGGTAGGAGAAGAAAATGGAAAATGACAAACTGATTATTGGGGGAAAAGAATTTAATTCCCGGTTTATTTTGGGCTCGGGAAAATACTCGATGAAACTTATCGAGGCTGCGACACGGGATGCGGGAGCAGAGATTATCACACTTGCGGTCAGAAGGACAAACACCAAGGATGAAGAAAATATTCTGGATTTCATTCCGAAGAACGTTACGCTCCTTCCCAACACGAGCGGAGCAAGAGATGCAAAAGAGGCTGTGAGAATAGCCAGACTTGCAAGGGAGCTTGGCTGCGGTGATTTTGTAAAGATAGAGATCATGCGCGATACGAAATATCTTTTGCCCGATAACTACGAGACAATAAAAGCGACGGAGATACTTGCAAAAGAAGGATTCGTGGTAATGCCTTACATGTATCCCGACCTTAACGTCGCAAGACAGCTGAAAGAAGTCGGAGCAGCGTCGATCATGCCACTTGCTTCACCAATCGGCTCAAACAAAGGACTTGCAACAAAAGATTTCATTCAGATCCTTATTGATGAGATAGATCTTCCGATAATCGTCGATGCGGGAATTGGAAGACCGTCGCAGGCGTGTGAAGCGATGGAGATGGGAGCTGCTGCGATCATGGCAAACACGGCGCTTGCAACAGCGGGCAACCTGACTCTTATGGCATCGGCGTTTAAGGATGCGATAGAAGCAGGAAGAAAAGCTTATCTTGCAGGAGTCGGAAGAGTCCTTACACGCGGAGCCAGTGCATCCGATCCTCTTACGGGATTTTTGCATTAAGGAGGCTGCCGTGGAAAATCATTTTTTAATTGATTCGGACAAATTGTCAGAGGAAGCGCTTGAACGCAAGCACAGGATTGAAAACGATCCTTCGTGCAGAACGGATCACATGACGTATTTGCCGGGAATGGACGTGATAGAATCGGATGTTTGCAAGAATGTAATGGAACATTTTGATTCGTATGATTACAGCAAGTATACGGCGCAGGATGTTAGAAGAGCTCTTGATAACGAGAGGTGCTCGATTGAAGATTTCAAGGCACTTCTTTCACCGGCTGCGGAGCCTTTTCTGGAGCAGATGGCTCAGAGGGCGCAGCGGGAGACGAGCAAGCACTTTGGCAATACGGTATATCTTTTTACCCCGATATATATTGCAAATTATTGCGAGAACTACTGCGTTTATTGCGGGTTCAACTGCTATAACAGGATCAAAAGAATGAAGCTTACTTACGAGCAGATTGAGCAGGAGATGAAGGTTATTGCTGACAGCGGCATGGAGGAGATCCTTATCCTTACGGGTGAGAGTCCTGTCAATTCAGATGTCAGGTATATCGGTGAAGCCTGCAAGATAGCAAGGAAGTATTTTCGCATGGTCGGGATTGAGATATATCCCGTAAATGTCGAAGACTACAAGTACCTTCATGAGTGCGGCGCAGATTATGTCACAGTGTTTCAGGAAACTTACGACACGGACAAATATGAAAAGCTGCATCTTATGGGCAACAAAAGAGTTTGGCCGTACAGGTTTGATGCTCAGGAGAGGGCGCTTATGGGCGGCATGAGAGGAGTTGCTTTTTCTGCGCTTCTGGGGCTTTCGGACTTTAGGAAAGATGCACTTGCTTCGGCACTTCATGTTTATTTTTTGCAGAGGAAGTATCCATATGCCGAGATGTCTTTGTCCTGTCCGAGACTTCGTCCCATCATCAACAACGAGACCATAAATCCACTTGATGTGGGTGAAAAACAGCTTTGTCAGATCCTGTGCGCATACAGGATATTCCTGCCGTTCTGCGGCATAACGGTTTCATCCAGAGAAACGGCGGAATTTAGGAACGGTATAGTTAAGATCGCAGCAACGAAGGTGTCTGCGGGCGTGTCGACGGGAATCGGCGACCACGAGCAGAAATATTCGGGAAAAGAAAAGAGTGAACAATCCGGAGATGAGCAGTTTGAAATATCTGACGGACGCAGCCTTAGCAGGATGTATGAAGATATAGCGGATGAGGGACTGCAACCGGTTTATAACGACTATATATATGTATGAAAAAAGGAGATGTATTAATGAGAGAGTATTCAACACAGATGGAAGCAGCACGCAAAGGAATTGTGACAAAAGAGATGGAGACGGTTGCTAAAAAAGAGTATCGCGACACAGAGTTTATCAGAGCACTTGTTGCTGAAGGAAAGATTGCAATCCCTGCAAACAAGAATCACAAATGTATCGATCCCGAGGGCGTGGGCTCCATGCTTAGAACAAAGATCAACGTAAACCTTGGCGTATCAAGAGATTGCAAGGATTATGATATCGAGATGGAGAAGGTTATGGCTGCGGTAAACATGGGAGCAGAAGCTATCATGGATCTTTCAAGCCACGGAAACACACAGCCTTTCAGAAAAAAGCTTACAGAATCATGTCCTGCCATGATCGGCACGGTTCCTGTATACGACAGCGTTATACATTATCAGAGAGATCTTGCTGAGCTCACAGCAAAGGATTTCATTGATGTTGTCAGACTTCATGCTGAGGATGGTGTTGATTTCGTGACACTTCACTGCGGAATAACAAGAAAGACCATCGAACAGATCAAGAAGCACAAGAGAAAGATGAACATCGTATCAAGAGGCGGATCACTCGTATTTGCATGGATGTGCATGACGGGAAATGAGAATCCTTTTTATGAGTACTATGATGAGATTCTTGAAATCTGCAGAGAATACGACGTTACAATATCACTCGGCGATGCTTGCAGACCCGGATGCCTTGCAGATGCCAGCGATGTTTGCCAGATCGAGGAGCTTGTAAGACTTGGTGAGCTCACAAAGAGAGCGTGGGAAAAAGATGTACAGGTAATGGTTGAAGGTCCCGGACACATGCCTATGGATCAGATCGAAGCAAACATGAAGATTCAGAATACAATCTGCATGGGAGCGCCTTTCTATGTACTTGGACCTCTTGTTACAGATATTGCACCAGGATACGACCACATCACATCCGCTATTGGCGGCGCTATCGCTGCTGCATCAGGCGCAGCTTTCCTTTGCTACGTTACACCTGCAGAGCACCTCGCGCTTCCAAATGTCGATGACGTTAAGCAGGGTATTATCGCGTCAAAGATTGCAGCTCATGCGGCTGATATTGCGAAGAAGATCCCTCATGCAATGGATGTAGACAACAAGATGGGTGATGCAAGAAGAGTTCTTGACTGGGATAAGCAGTGGGAATGTGCGCTCGATCCTGAGACGGCTAAGAAGATAAGAGATGAAAGATCTCCCGAGTTTGACGATACATGCTCAATGTGCGGTAAGTTCTGCGCTGTACGCAGCATGAACAAAGCGCTCAACGGTGAATATATTGATATATTAGGATAAGGTGAGTATATAAAACATTCTGTGATATCAAAAAAGCGCGGGTTTCAGAGGAACTCGCGCTTTTGCATTATGTGGAAAAAACTACTTGTTGTAGAGGAAATCTGAGAAAGATGCAGAGCCTCCCGCCTGGCGGCTACTGAATATAAATAATCCGTATCGTGCACCTGTAAAGTGATCGAGCTTAAAGAAAAGAGGGAGAGAGTGCGGCAGTGCGATATATACTTTTCCTGCATCATAACCAAAGCTCACTTTATCGGGAACTTCAGATTCTTTTTCAACATATCTTTCGGGATCAAAACTTGCTTTGGCGGTTAACGTCACAATTGGTGAAGAAAGTTTTTCTTTGTACACCTCAGTGGCAAATGAGTCATCATTTCTTTCACCCCATATTCCCGGAACAGCCACTTCGTGATTACACAAAACAAGGTAGAAGTCGTCATTTTCTCTAGTGACAGCGACAAAAGCATAGTTACTCTGAAGAATACAAAGACCTGCAAAGTCGCCGTCTTTAAGACGTGAAGCGTCGAGCGTTATCGAAGCTTCCGATTCGGGAAAAAGACAACGCTGAGTCAGTGTGTTTTTTGCCTGGGTAAGATTACTGCATAGTTTATCCGTTGTCACTGTGAAAGTTCCGCTTTCTTGGTCGTGCGCTATAAGTGATAAGTCGGGTTCGTGATTGAATTGCCAAAAGCTCTTGAGCGGGCCTTTAAAGTCATCATTGCCAAAAAGCGGTTCGTATTTATAACCGGGATTTAAGTCTTCCGTTTCGAAGTAATCCGGAATAATGCCGTTGTCGCCTAGTATCGGGACAGACGGTGTATCTTTTGACCAGGTTACGGGGATAAGGATTGGTATACGACCGACGGCTCCGCTGTCCTGGAAAAGAATCGAGTACCAATTACCTGCGGGGGTGTCGACGATACCGCCCTGAGCTACTCCCATATTTCTAAAGCCTCTGTCATCGTCTGTTATATCAAAACCTGTAAATTCGCCGGTCAAAGATTCGGAATAGAAACAGCTTTCGGTGCGTTTGCCCGTTGCTTTTGGAATGTGTATCAGGAAAACATAGTAATGGCTGTTTATTTTATAAATATGCGAGCCCTCGTAGCCAAGAGGTGCATCGTCGCTGTCTTTTATTATTATTCTGTCGATGCCGCCTTCTTTGGGAGCTGTAAGATCTTCGTTTAGTTCTGTCAGGTGAATCTCGCGGTTTCCGTAAACAATATAAGTCCTTCCGTCATCGTCAAAAAGGATAGAGTTGTCATGGTAGAAACCTTCAATCTCACTTTTTTTCCAAGGACCTTCTATTGATGCGGATCTGTACAGGTAGGTCTTGTGAGTGTCATTTGCGACAAAGCAGATGTAGAACATGTTGTTGTGATATCTGATACTTGCAGCCCACATTCCACAGCCGTAGACGTTTTCTTTGCCCGAAAGACGCTGGGCATCAGTGGAATCGAGAGTGTCATACACGTAGGAAGCATGTTCCCAGTGCTGCAGATCATATGAGCGGAGAATTTCGCATCCGGGCATGAAGTACATTGTGGTGCTTACCATATAGTAAGTGTTTTCTACACGTATTACGTCGGGATCGGGATAGTCAAGTGGTATCAGTGGATTTATAGAATTCATAAGCTTTGTCCTTTACCTTTCGAGTTTGCAGTCATATCATATATATACATTAATTTTCATCAATAAAAAAGATTAATTTTGCCATGATGTAATTGAATAAAATTGTGGTATCATAATATTTATCAAAAAAAGTGCGCGAAATTAATGTTGGTATTGTAAAAATAATCAAGTTATTAGAACAATATTAATATCGACATGATAAAAAATATCAAGGAGCAGATGAATAATGGATAATTGTCAGAAGTATCAGTGTCAGTACTATATGCCTCCCAAGGCTACATACAATTGGGTAACTAAGGATCATATCGAGACTCCGCCCATTTGGTGCAGTGTTGACTTGAGAGATGGAAATCAGGCGCTTATTGAGCCGATGAGTCTTGAGGAGAAGCTTGAATTTTTCACAATGCTCGTTAAGCTCGGCTTCAAGGAGATTGAGATTGGTTTCCCTGCAGCTTCTGTTACAGAATATGAATTTGCAAGAACTTTGATTGAGAGAAATATGATCCCTGATGATGTTACGGTTCAGGTTCTTACACAGGCAAGAGAGCATATCATCAAGAGAACATTTGAGGCTGTAAAGGGAGCTCCCAGAGCTATCATTCATCTTTACAACTCAACTTCGGTAGCACAGCGTGAGCAGGTATTTAAGAAAGATAAGGCTGAGGTCAAGAAGATCGCAGTTGAAGGAGCTAAGCTTCTTGATAAGCTCGCAAAAGAAACTGAAGGAAACTTCTCTTTTGAATACTCACCGGAAAGCTTCCCCGGAACAGAGGTTGATTACGCTGTTGAAGTGTGCAACGCCGTTCTTGATGTATGGAAGCCTACAAAAGAAAACAAGGTAATAATCAATATTCCTACAACTGTTGAAAATGCAATGCCTCACGTATTTGCAACGCAGGTTGAATATATACACAACTCACTTAAGTATCGCGAGGCGGTAACACTTTCTCTTCATCCTCACAACGACAGAGGAACAGGCATCGGAGATGCAGAGCTTGGTTGCCTTGCAGGTGCCGACAGAATTGAGGGAACTCTTTTCGGAAACGGTGAGAGAACAGGTAATGTGGACATCGTTACACTTGCCCTCAACATGTATTCACACGGCGTTGATCCGGGGCTTGATTTCTCACATCTTCCTCAGGTTGGTGAGACTTATGAGAAACTTACAAGAATGCGCATCTACGAGAGACAGCCTTATGCAGGACAGCTTGTCTTTACTGCTTTTTCTGGATCTCACCAGGATGCTATCTCAAAGGGATTCAACTGGCATGAGCTTAAGAAGGACAACGGCATCTGGTCTGTTCCTTATCTTCCCATTGATCCCAAGGATATCGGAAGAGAGTACGACGGAGACGTTATCAGAATCAACAGCCAGTCAGGAAAAGGTGGCGTAAGCTATATTCTTAAGAATAATTATGGTATGATGGTTCCC
>JAFZQT010000036.1 GCA_017620235.1 Butyrivibrio sp.
CTTTGACAGTTTATTATACAGGCGATGATTATGTAGATCTTTGCCGTGGACCTCACGTAGGTAACTCACAGGAACTTATGAATGCAGCTTATCAGATCAAGGCTGTTTCGGGCGCATATTGGAGAGGAGATGAAAAGAGGGATCAGCTCTCAAGAATCTATCTCTATGCATTCCCAAGTAAGGATGAGCTCAAGAAGCACATCAAGATGATCCAGGAGGCAATGGAGCGCGACCACAAGAAGATCGGCGCACAGCTTGACCTCTTTATGTTTGATGAGACTGCACCCGGTATGCCTTACTGGCTTCCAAGAGGTTGGAAGATGTACCAGGCACTTCTTAAGTATTCAAGAGAAGTTCAGGAGAGACACGGATATACAGAAATCGCAGCTCCTCTTGTAAATAACAAAAAGCTTTGGCTTATAAGTGGACACTGGGCTCATTACGTAAATAACATGTTCATGGTTCCGGGAGTTTCAGGATGGCTCAAGGCAGATGCTGAGATTCCGGGAGTTCTTGAGAATATCAATGAACCCACAGAAGAGCCTAAGAACATCAAGATCCAGGCCGGTTCCGTTGTTTATAATCGTGAGCAGGATGACACAATGGCTGCAAAGCCCATGAACTGTCCTAATGCCATGATGACATATAAGAGAACAAACCATTCATACAAAGAACTTCCTATCCGTTACAGTGAATATGATGTTCTCCATCGTAAAGAAAAGTCAGGTCAGATGAACGGTCTTTTCCGTGTACAGGAGTTCCGTCAGGACGATGACCATACATTCGTAATGGAATCTCAGATAAAAGATGAGATCGCTGATGTTATCGCTATTGCTGATGAGATCTATTCAACATTTGGCGTTACATACAGAGCTGAATTCTCAACAAGACCTGAAGATTTCATGGGTGATATTGAAGTTTGGAACAGAGCTGAGGCTGCTCTCAAGGAAATTCTTGATGAGAAGTACGGCGAGGGCGGATACGAGATCAACGAAGGAGACGGTGCGTTCTACGGACCTAAGATCGACCTTCAGATCAAGGATGCGCTTGGAAGAGAGTGGCAGTGCGGTACAGTACAGCTTGACTTCCAGCTTCCTCATAACTTCGGACTTACATACCAGGCTCAGGACGGAACAATGCAGATGCCTGTAGTTATTCACAGAGCTATATACGGTTCACTTGAGAGATTCATCGGTATCATCATCGAGAACTTCAAGGGTGTATTCCCGTTCTGGCTCAGTCCTTATCAGGTTGGTATCGTTCCTATTCGTGTTGAGCACAATGAGTATGCCAAGAAGGTTGAAGAGGCGCTTATGAACGCCGGTATCCGTGTTGAGGCTGATTACTCAGACAACAACATGAAAGAGAAGATCAAGAAGTTCAAGAACTACAAAGATCCATACATTATTGTTGTCGGAGATAAGGAAGCTCAGGAGAACACAGTATCTATCAATGTTCGCGGATCAAATAAGCAGATTCAGAACGTTCCTCTTGATGCACTTGTTGCTATGTGCAAGAAGATGAACGAGGAGCATACACTTGAACTTATCGACAGCTACGAAGCTTGATAGTTGATTATTTTGTAAAAGAAATTATAAAGACCTGACCATATTTTTGGTCAGGTCGTTTAATGAAATGGGGCGTCTTTTTTATGAATAAAAAGAAAATTTTATTCAACATAATAGTATCGGCATCAATGGCTTTTGCCATTTTTGTTACGGACGCTTCATGCCTTAAAATCCATGCAGCAGAGGAGCTTAAAGAGGCAACGGGATGTACTTTTGTTCTTAATTCCGAGTTTGTTCCGGGTGGAGCAAAAGGTTATTTTGTAAATAAGTACAGGCCGATGGAATCTTCTTCCGTAGTCTATTACGTCTATAATAACGGCTTGGATTCCCTGCTTACAAACAGAGAAAAAGCTGAGCTTGCAAATAACGGCATGTCTGCGGACAGTATTGCAAAGCTTGATAAGCATAAATATGAAACTTTGCTTTCTGCGGCATATTCGGCGCAGTATGGAGCAGATGTCGGTTTTAAGGTAGAATCTTTTGAACATATAAAAATAGACGACTATCCCGGATACAAGATAGTCGCCAAATATGAGCCCGAAGGCTCGCAGGTTATTCATCAGACAGTTTATATCATAAGATCCAAGTATCGTACCTTTACCATCACATATCAGAGAGCTGCGGATGATGATTGTGAGGAGAGCTTTGGAATAAGCGCAAGTACGATAAGGGTTCATTGAGCGTAGCGTATCATATATACGCTGCGGTATAATTCTCGGCTTTTACAAGTACTTCATCTGTAAACAGTCTCACCTGCAACAGATCCTGATTGTCGGGATGAGTTGCGGCATCTTCAAGCATACTCAGCATAAAGTCTATCTGAACATCGTCGCACCTTCCGCGGAGCGATTCATATTTACTTCTGATCTCATCAGGCATTTTTCCAAGACAGAAAAAAGAACCTAAAAAGTTATTATCTGCAGCGAGCCATGCTCTGGCGTTTTGCTCGAGAACCTTATGGTATTCGTAGCTGTCACCCAGTCCGCATGTGCCGAAGAAAGCAACATTTTTGCCATGCAGAGAGGAGATAAGGTCGATTATCTCCAGACTGCATGAACCTCTGTTAATCCAGAAGCCTATAAAATAAAGCTCTGCATCCAGAGTCCCGTTCCATGATCGTATGTCCACAAGAGCTTTTTCATCTTTTGGACACTGTATGGCATTATAAATTTCTTTTGCCAGTTTAAAGGTGTTTCCTGTTTCGCTGGCGTACACGACCAGATATTTTTTCATGTTAAGCTTTCTTCTTAAACTCCGTCATACATTTGGGGCAGCGGACCATGATGTTTCCTGCGCCTCTTGGTATGCGTATCTTTTGTTTGCATTGTGGACAAGTATAAATGTGAAAATTTTTGTGTTGCAGTATTCTGCTGTGTGTCTTTCCGAAGAATAAACGGATCTTTTGTTCGGTCTTAATGAAACTCTCGTTTTCTTTGTATCTCTTTGTGATATTTCTCGATAAAAGCCTAAAATAAGAGTAGATCAATAACGCAAAGGCAAAATAGTATAAAAAGCCAAGTGGTGAACAGAGCGAGACGATCAAAGCTATTACTGACAATATCAAAAGAAACCTCGTGAGTTTGTCCATTCCGTAGGAACCGTAGCGTCCTTGGAAAAATTGGGTGAAAAAGTTTCTCATTGTTGGTCTCCTGTTTATTTAGTTTTAGAAACGCTGATTAAAGCATTTCTTTATAACAAAAGTCGGTGTGAAAATCCTCCACCGACATCATAATTGTACTGTCAGAACGCTTTATATACAATGAACTCAAGGGGAAATTATTATAAAAAAACGATAAAACTGCGACTTTCAGCTGTCGGATGTTCAAGAAAAACCATGTTTTCGCGCTTTTTAAGCAGGTTGATTATTATTTGATTAAACAATATAATAATAGAGGTTGCTCAGGTGTTGATTAGAGCAACCTTTTAGTTATTTTATGGAGGAATGATATGCAGATCATAGTAGTTGGCTGTGGAAATGTAGGCCAGACGCTTACTCAACAACTTAGCAAGGAAGGACATGACATAACAGTCATCGAGGAGAACAGTACTGTTCTTCAGAATGTTGTAAACAGTTATGATGTCATGGGAATTGTTGGCAACGGTGCCAGTTATTCCATAATGAAGGATGCAGGTATTGAGTCGGCGGATCTTATGATCGCCGTTACTGAATCGGACGAGCTCAATTTGCTTTGCTGTCTGATAGCTAAGAAAGCAGGTAACTGCCACACAATAGCAAGAGTTCGTAACCCGATCTATAAAAAAGAGATCAATTTTATTAAAGAAGAACTTGGTCTTTCAATGGTAATTAACCCTGAGGAAGCCGCAGCGGGAGAGGCGGACAGACTTCTTAAATTCCCATCGGCGACAAAGGTTGAAACTTTTTCAAGGGGAAGAGCGGAGCTCGTAAAGTTTATCGTTACCAAAAATCTAAGAATATGCGATAAAGCTTTGAGAGATATCCCCGATGACCTTAAGAAACAGGTCATTATTTCCGTAGTATCACGTGATAATGAAGTATTTATCCCTGACGGTAATTTTATACTTCGTGCAGGGGACGAGATTACTATTTTCGGTTCGAGCAGAAATACACTTACTTTCTTTAGAAAGCTCGGACTTCCGACAGCTAAGGTTCCTTCGACTATAATCGTAGGCGGAGGAGAGACCGGCTTCTATCTTGCAAAAGAGCTTATGTCTATCGGAATTAAAGTTACACTTTTTGAAAAAGATGCCGTAAGATGTAAGGAATTGTCAGAGCTTTTGCCTCAGGCACTTATTATAAACGGAGACGGAACAGATAAAGATATGCTTCTCGAAGAGGGCATTACGTCTGTAGGTTCTTTCGTAGCTCTTACAAATCTTGATGAAGAGAATATCATGCTTTCAATGTATGTTAAGAGCATCAACCCTAAGGCAAAGATCATTACAAAGGTTCACAGAGTTAATTATGGCGATATAATCGGTTCACTTGATATAGGAAGTGTCATCTATCCTAAGAACATTACTGCGGACAGGATCGTTCAGTTCGTAAGAGGAATGTCTGCTTCCAAAGACAGTAATATCGAGACACTTTACAAGCTCAATGACGAGCGTGTAGAGGCGCTTGAGTTTATTGTAAGAAACGGAAGTCCGGTGATAGGAGTTCCCCTTGCACAGCTTAATCTTAAGAAGGGAATCCTTATTGCCTGCATAAACCATTACGGAGAGATATTGTCTCCTACCGGTGCGAGTGTGATCAAGGACAGAGATGCTGTTATTGTTGTTACAACACATACAGGATTAAAAGACATAAATGATATTTTGGAGAACTAAAAAATGAATTATTCAATGATCAGATACGTTCTATTCAGACTTATGAGAGTCATGGGATGTCTGTTTATGTTGCCATTTGTAGTGGCAATTATCTATAAGGAATACGACAGTGCGGTGTCTTTCGTGGCACTTGCAGCGATCGTTGCGATTGTTGGAATTATAGGCTCACACAAGAAGCCTTCCAACAGAGTTATCTACGCAAAAGAGGGCTTTACTATCACGGCTCTTGCGTGGGTACTAATGAGTCTTTTGGGCGCGGTTCCTTTCGTTATCACGGCAACTATTCCTAATTATGTCGATGCTGTGTTTGAGACAATTTCAGGTCTTACAACGACCGGAGGAAGTATCCTTACGAGTCTGGACGGTATCGAATACAGTGTTCAGTTCTGGAGAACATTTACTCACTGGATCGGTGGAATGGGAGTTTTGGTATTCCTTCTTGCGATCGTTCCGATGGCAGACGGCTACAGTATGCATCTTATGCGTGCGGAAAGCCCGGGGCCTGTTGTAGGTAAGATTGTTCCCAAGGTAAAAGATACAGCGAAGATTCTTTATCTTATATATTTCGGGATCACAGTTGTTGAGATCATATGTCTGTTTCTTTCGGGAATGCCGCTTTACGATGCGATAACAATTTCTTTTTCAACAGTAGGAACAGGTGGATTTGCTGTTAACAATGCGGGTGTAGGCGGTTATTCAGTTCTGAGCCAGGCTATAATCATTGTATTCATGGCACTTTGCGGAGTAAACTTTACCGTTTACTATTTCCTTTTGAATAAAAAGCCAAAAGAGGCTTTTGCTATTGACGAGGTAAAATTCTACTTCGGAACAATGTTTATTGCAGCGGCACTTATCGCTGTGAATATATACAGGGCGGGAGTCCTCAATAACGCAGGACTGTCATTCCACCATTCGTTGTTTGCAGTTGTTTCCGTTATGACTACGACAGGTTTCGGAACACTCGATTTTGATAAATGGCCGATGTTTTCTAAGATGATCTTGTGTATTCTGTCACTGGTCGGAGCGTGCGCAGGATCGACAGGCGGTGGATTTAAGTTTTCAAGAGCTATCATCGTAGTAAGAAACGTAAGAAATGAGCTTAACTTCATTGTTCATCCCAAGGCGATCAAGCGAGTTTACATGGACGGACACACGGTTGAGGGTACCACGGTTAAATCGGTTTCCGCGTATCTTGGTCTGTATGTTTTGACATTTATTGTTTCAACAATAATCGTTGCACTTGATAATTTTGATTTCCAGACGACGGTCACTTCGGTTGCTGCTACGCTGAACAATATAGGACCCGGACTTGGAATGGTAGGACCTATGGGGAATTATTCTGAGTTCTCAGCTTTGTCCAAAATTGTTCTTATGTTTGATATGCTGGCAGGAAGACTTGAGTTGTTGCCGATATTCATCATAATGAAGCCCAAAACATGGCGTAGATAAAGAAACTGAATAAAATTTGCAATATTTTTGAAAAAATCTATTGGAATTTGTGTCCAAATTGTGATAAACTTTAGTTTATTCTGTGAAATAAAAGTTAAAAAAGTATAAAGTTTGTTTTGAGGTGAAGATGAAGAGAGCAAGGTGGGTAATAATTGTTCTTGCTGTGGTATTTGTAGCCATTCTTTCAGCCGTATGTTGGCGTGCTTATGGCAGGCACGGTTCCGATCAACGGGATGCTGACACTGAAGATGCTTACTATGCTGCAGAAGAGACACTTCTTAAGTATTTGGGCGTTGATAACGAAAAGAGCGATACTTCCAATGATGATAATGAAATAGTTGCAGATTTAGCGACAAACAGCAGGTTAACTCAGAGAGTTACCGTTAAAGATGATAATGATGAGATGCTTCCGTACAGCGGAACGGTTACTAAGGCTCAGGAGGGATTTTATCCCGGAACTTATGAGATAACATTTAATCAGAATGATCTTTTGCCGAATAAAGCTACTGTTGAAGTTGAGATGGATGTATTAAAAGGCGACGAGGTCTATATACTTACAGGAGATAAGGATTCCGGTTATACGGAGTATGCGGTGGTGACCGTAGATAAATACAATACAGTTAGATTTACAACAGATATGTTGCAGACATATACTTTGTCTACAACCAATATTGCGGCGGCTCAGGAAGCTATGGCAGGAATCGTTGGCGAATAAAATTCTTTTTGAATTTGATTAGAGCGAACGTGCGAGAAGCAGCCTGATCGCGTATAAAAGAATGAGATGAACAGGGTAGAAGGCGTAAAACAGATATTTATATCTGCCAAGCTTTCTGCCTTGTTTTTGATTATACAGGAATATAAGAATGAAGGCGGGAAAGCTCTGCCATTCCGTGTTGTATGAAGCAATAACAAGGTATGCTGCAAGTACATTCAGAGGAAAAAGAGGCTTAAAGAAGCAGAATATTACTGCAAGAAAAATGCCGTAAGCTTTGTAGTCGCTCTGAATTAAAGTTACGATAGCCGATGAGGTTAGAATTATCAGGATACTTGCGAACATTGCCAAGGTTGGATCGAGATTTTTTTCCTGAAAATAAGTACATACGGCGTTTACTCCCCATAGCGTTATAAGTGCGAGGAAAAGAGTTATGTATACGTTATTGTGTTCCGGATCTATTTTACTGTGGAAAGCATAGTCATAGGGAAGCTCAGAGATTATGGCAAAAACAAGCAGACTGAGTGCGTATTTCAGTCTGCTTGAAGTATGTATGAATCCTTCTGCGATAAGAAAGATATAGATAGGAAAAGCAGTCCTTCCGATAGCTCTCATCGCGTGATAGATCGTGTTTAGGGTATTAAAAGACATTCCCACGGGCAAGATATCTTCTTGTACCAGTGGAATAATGATAGCCGCACCTATGTGGTCTATAAGCATTGTCACGCAAGCTATTATTTTAAGTGTGTTTCCGGATAGTTTCCGGAAACTTGCAAAATTGTCCATTAGTCCTAAACTCCGTTATGTCAGATTGCAATCGGGATGTCTTTGAGCTGCTCCCCGGCAACTTCGTAGTTTTCAAGTGATACGTCGTTTCGCGTAAATTCATAGAAATCCTTAACGTCAGGATTCAAAGTGAATTTAGGTGCGGGGAGAGGAGTTCTCTTGATAAGCTCTTTTACAAGCGGAATATGTCTGTCATAGATGTGTGCATCTGCGATAACATGTACAAGTTCTCCTACGTTCATATCACAGACCTGAGCAAGCATGTGAACGAGAACCGCATACTGAACAACGTTCCAGTTGTTTGCGGCAAGTACGTCCTGTGAGCGCTGATTGAGCACGGCGTTGAGTGTAAGCTTGTCTTCGCCCTTTTTCTGAGTGACATTGTAAGTCACGCTGTATGCGCAAGGGTACAGGTTCATCTCATGAAGATCTGAGAACACGTATGTATTTGTCATTATACGTCTGCTGAAAGGATTGTTTTTGAGGTCGTAGATGACTCTGTCGATCTGGTCAAACTCACCTTCTTTGTATATGCTCTTTTGAGCAATCTGATAGCCGTAGGCTTTTCCGATTGAGCCGGTCTCATCAGCCCACTCATCCCAGATATGGCTGTGAAGATCGTTAATGTTGTTACTCTTTTTCTGATAGATCCAGAGTATCTCGTCGGTAGCGCTCTTAAGAGCAGTTTTTCTCAGAGTCATTATCGGAAACTCTTTTGAAAGGTCGTATCTGTTTACGACACCGAATCTTTTTATAGTGTAAGCGGAAGTTCCGTCCGGCCAGTGGGGGCGTACCTTCTCACCTTCTGTTGATGTTCCGTTTTCCATGATATCTTTGCACATGGAAATAAAAATTTCATCGGCTTTTGACATACCGTTCCTCCTGTGTCTACTTATTTTCCCCATTTGTCGCACAATGCGATTATCTGATCTGCGAATTTCGCCTTGTCTTTGTTTGTCATTCCTTCGCTCTTTGCGATTATGCCGACAAGACGTGCTCCTGCAGCTTTGAGTCTTGCATATACATCGGATACGAGAGTGGCTTCCTTGGACTTCTTGGGAACAGGAACAGCTTCTTTTATGAAGGTTCCGGACACAAGGTCAAACTCTGTTCCGCTGTAAGGTGCGTAAGTATCAAAGCCATACTCGTCTCTTAATAGTTTGGCAAAAGAGCTGCATACACTGTCTTCACCGTGTACGATAAAGACTTTCTTTGGGCGCTTTGCGCTAAAGCCGTTTATCCATTCGATAAGTCCGTTTTTATCGGCATGTCCCGAAAGGCCTTCAAGTTTGCAGATATCTGCCTTTATATCGACGGTCTCGCCAAAGAGCTTAATCTGTTCGGCTCCGTCAATGATTGCTCGTCCCGTAGTGCCTACTGACTGATAGCCGACGAACAGTATCGTACATTCTTCTCTCCAGAGATTGTGTTTAAGATGGTGCCTTACACGTCCAGCTTCGCACATTCCGGATGCGGAGATGATAACCTTCGGCTCCGGATCTTCGTTTATGGCTCTGGATTCTTCTGTTGTGATCGCAAGATTTAGTCCTGGGAAAGTGATGGGATTTATTCTGCGCTTAACAAGCTCCATAGCCTCTTCGTCGTAACACTCATAGCGGTTTTCGTTAAATATTTCTGTTGCCTCAACCGCAAGCGGACTGTCCACAAATACCGGGAAATTCGGGAGAGATTTTACAAGCCCTTCCTTTTTTATCTTTCTGATAAAGTAGAGCATCTCCTGTGTTCTTCCGACGGCAAAAGAGGGGATGACAACGTTTCCGCCTCTTGCAAAAGTTCTGTCGAGAATTTCCGAAAGTTCTTTTATATAATCGGGTTTTTCCGTGGAGTGCAGTCTGTCTCCGTAGGTCGATTCCATAAGAACATAGTCTGCTGAATCGGTGAGGGAAGGATTCTTTATAAGCGGCTGGTCTTTATTTCCGATGTCGCCGGAAAAGACAATTTTCTTGCTTATATTTTTTTCCGTAACCCATACTTCGATACTTGCCGAACCGAGAAGATGACCTATGTCGGTGAAGCGTATCTTTATTCCGTCGCAGACCTCAACTTCCGAGCCATATTTGCATGGGATAAAAGACTTGATTGTCTTTTCAGCATCTTCCATTGTATAAGATGGCTCGAGCTGTGCTATTTCTTTATTTCGTTTAGCTTTTCTGTTTCGCCATTCAGCTTCCTGCATCTGTATGTGAGCGCAGTCTCTCAGCATTATGTTGCAGAGATCGCAGGTTGCATCGGTTGAATATATTTTGCCTCTGAATCCTTTGGCATATAAAAGAGGAAGATTTCCTGAATGATCCACGTGAGCGTGGGTAAGAAAAACATAATCAATCTCGGGTGCCGAAACGGGAATCGGGACATTTTCGAAATAATCTTTGCCCTGTTCCATTCCATAATCAATAAGAATGTTTTTTCCACAAGCGGAAAGTAAATGGCAACTGCCCGTAACTTCGTGGTCAGCGCCGATAAATGTAAGTTTCATGGCGTTTCCCCCTTTTATTTAGCATATCATAATTTCTTTGTGGAAAAAATAGGCGATATTTGGTAAAATAATTGCATTGACTTATTTATTAAGGAGATTGGGAGATGTTTACTATGAAAAAAAGGAATAATATTATTGCGGCAGCAATGTGTACATTTATGGCTTTTTCAATTGTGGCTTGCGGTAAAGATAAGGGAGCAGATGATTCTTCACTTTCAATTTCAGTTGAAGACGTTGCAAGTAACGATGCGGCTTCAGAGGCATCATCAGAAGAAGTAGAAAACTTTGAGATTCCTGAAGGAATGTACCTCAGTGAGATCACAGGTGAACCTATAAGCGAAGAGCTTAAAGATCAGCGTCCTATCGCAGTAATGGTCGACAATGAGAAGACAGCACTTCCTCATTTCGGAACAGCAGAAGCAGACGTTGTTTATGAGCTTATGAACAGTACACAGAATGACAGAATTACAAGACTTATGTGCATTGTTAAGGATTGGGATAAGATTGAGCAGATGGGTAGTGTCAGAAGTACACGTCCTACAAATATTCTTCTTGCAGCTGAGTGGAATGCAGTACTTTGCCATGACGGCGGACCTTTCTATATCGATGAGTATTTGAAGAATCCTTGGGCACAGCACTTCTCAGGCACATTTTCCAGAGTAAAGAACGGAAAGCCCAGAGAATTTACAGAGTATGTTTGCAAGGGTGACCTTGATAAGAACTTCTCAAATACAGCAAGTAAGACAGGATATTCAAAGACATACACTGAGTATAAGAATGACGGAAGTCACTTCAACTTTGCTCCTTACGGCAAAGAAGTAGACCTTACAAAAGTATATGACAGAACATATCCTGCAACAGAGATCGCACTTCCTTTCTGGCATAATACTTCAACTCTTAAGTACAACGATCAGACTAAAGAATATGAGTATTATGAGTACGGATCACGTCATGAGGATGCTGAGGACAATGAACCTCTTAGCTTCAAGAACGTTATTATTCAGAAGTGTGATTTCCATCAGTATGATGATCATGGTTATCTTATTTATAACTGTATCGCAGCAGGACAGCCCGGATGGTACATCACTAACGGTGTTGCAAAGGACATCACATGGGTTAAGGACGGCGAGACTCATGTAACTAAGTACTATGATGATAAGGGTGAGGAAATCCAGATTAACACTGGTAAGACATATATCACACTTGTTCCCGCAGATACATGGGATTCACTTACAGTAAACTAAGAAACACTGATTAAAGGTTTCGCTTATAATTTAATAAACTATGAGGGCTGCAATAAATATATTGCAGCCCTTTAATACATTGTAGGAGGAGATTATGAAAGCTATTGTAGCAGTAGATAAGAATTGGGCGATCGGATATCAGGGACGCCTTTTGGTGAGCATCAGAGCCGATCAGCAGAATTTCAAGAATTTAACAATGGGAAAGACTATCGTGTACGGTCGCAAGACTCTTGAGACATTTCCGCGCAAGGCAGTACTTCCCGGAAGAAACAACATTATTCTTTCCACAAAGAAGGACTATGAGGTAAAGGATGCTGTTGTTGCACACAGTAAAGAAGAGCTCGCAGAGCTTTTAAAAGATGTTCCTTCAGATGATATATTTATCATTGGCGGAACAAGTGTGTATAATGAATTTATCGATGAGTGTGACACAGCGATCGTCACATTTATAGATAAAGAGTATCAGGCAGACAGTTATTTCCCCAATCTGGATGAAAATCCCGACTGGGAGCTTAAAGAAGAGAGTGAGGAACAGGTTTATTTCGACATAACATATACATATAGGACATATGTGAAGAAATAAAGTTCCATGGGGGAACGCATATGGAGAAAAGAGTTCTTATTTTAATAAATAAAACTGCTGGGGTTGGAAAAGCAGGAAATTATACATTGGACATAGTGACGAGGTTTGCAAAGGCAGGATATGAGCCGGTTGTGTTTCCTATTTTGCCCGAGGATGATATTACCTCGGAAACCATTATTTATCAGTATGACGGCAGGGTGGATGCCATACTGTGCAGTGGCGGCGACGGCACGCTTAATCATGTAGTAAATTCAATAATGCGGATGTGCAATAAGCCTATTTTGTCTTACATCCCTGCGGGAAGTACCAATGACTTCGCGAAGGGACTTGGAATACCCGGAGTAAGGTCTAGGGCAATAGAAGTTGCGGTTGACGGAAAGCCTTTTAAATATGATGTCGGTAAGATGAATGGCACATATTTTAACTATGTTGCGGCATTTGGAGCTTTTTCGAAAGTAAGTTATGCAACGGATCAGGAGCTTAAAAATGTTCTTGGCTATGCGGCATATATAATGAGTGCTATCGCAGAACTTCCGCAGAATATCGGATACAGTTGTCACATGGAAATTGAGGCTGACGGAGTAAAAGAGAGCGGTGACTACGTTTTCGGAGCTGTAAGTAATTCATCATCCGTTGCGGGAATGACGCTCTTTGGAGATGAACTTATCCAGCAGGATGACGGACAGATGGAGCTTATTCTTATTCACGCACCCAAGAATCTTGCGGAATTTAATTCCATAATCTCCGCACTAGCCATGAAGTCACCTGACAACCCATACCTTACATACAAGCAGGTTAAGCACGTTACATTCAAGGCTACAGAAGAAGTAGAGTGGACTCTGGACGGCGAATTCGGCGGCTCCTACAAGGAAACAGACGTATCCGTCATAGAGAAAGCCATAACCATCAGAACAAAATACAGATAAGTGGATGAAACTTCCCACATATGGCTGGGGGCGCAACTACAGTATTTTGGCTGCGTTATCTCAAAACATTATATTGGCTGAGGGATTGGATAAACATATGCTGCGCTTCATAAACTCGCATATGCACCAAAGAATTATCCATCTGTTTATCGCAGATGATTTTTATAACCTCGTCTGTTTTTCTTGAGGTCAAAGATCACTTTCCTGCATGCGGAGAAAAATGTTTGAAGCAGGACGCTTCTGCGTTTTCACTGGTCATGGTCATTGTCCGCAAAGCGGACTAACACAACAAATAAAAACACGAATCTCCGAACTCAAAATGAGTTCGAGAGTTCGTGCTTTTTTTGTTGTGGGTGCTACGCACCGTATGACCATGACCTATATAGCTTATATGAGCGTCCTGCAAGTTCTTTTCGGAGCATGCATAAAGGAAAGTAATCTGACCTCTAGAAAAACAAGAGGGTATAATGAATCTGCATGAACAGATGGAAATTCTAAGGTGCATTTGCTCAGACAACTTCGCGCAGCATATATCCAATCCCTCAGCCAATATAATTTCGATGAAATGCAGCCAAAATACTGTAGTTGCGCTCCTCAGCCATGTGTGGGAAGTTCCATTGATTAATATACGAAGGCTGACGTTTAGGGGGTACTAAACGTCAGCCTTTCGCATGTTGTACAATTTTTTAGAATTAAAAAGAGGTTAGTGGGGGTTATTTATAGAAAACTTCCCCGAGCTTAAGATCTTTCTTAAACGCCGGTATTGAAGTATTCTTATCGATTATCACTGATTCGATTCCCATTATTTCAGCCCAGTCAGCCATCTGATCTACGGTGAGGTCATAAGAGAATGCTGTGTGGTGTGCGCCACCTGCAAGGATCCAAGCCTCTGCACCTGTGTAAAGATCAGGATATGGTGTCCAGTAAGCTGTTGCAACCGGAAGATTAGGCATAGGCTTTTCTGTCTTTTTACATTCAACTTCGTTGATGATGAGACGGAATCTGTTGCCGAGATCAACAAGTGATGTAGCAACACCTTTTCCTTCTTTTGATGTAAATACAAGCCTTGCGGGATCTTCTCTGTCACCCATTGAAAGAGGTTTAACCCTGATGCTGATAGGACCGTCAGCAATAGTAGGACAGATCTCAAGCATGTGTGCTTCGAGTATTCCTTCTTTTCCTCTTACAAGGTTATATGTATAGTCTTCAAGCATTGAAGTACCCTTAGCGTCCTTCATACCTGAAGTCATGATCTTCATAAGACGTACCATAGCGGCAACTTTCCAGTCACCCTCTGCACCAAAGCCGTAACCCTTCTCCATAAGTCTCTGGATAGCAAGTCCGGGAAGCTGGCCGAGTGAACCGAGGTCTCCGAAGTGAGTTACGATTGCTTGATAGTTCTTTTCCTCAAGGAATCTCTCAAATCCAAGCTCGATCTGTGCCTGTACGGCTACGTGTTTCTTAAATTCATCGGGATCTCTTCCGTCAAGAATGATTTCGTACTTGTCATAATATTCATCGAGAAGTGCATTAACATCAGCTGCACTTACAGCAGCAACGCTGTCTGCAATCTCGTTTACGGGATAGGTATCAACTTCCCAGCCAAACTTGATCTGAGCTTCTACCTTATCACCTTCTGTAACCGCAACGTTTCTCATGTTGTCAGCAACTCTCATTACTCTGATGTGGCTTGACTCCATGACACCTACAGCGGTTCTCATCCATGATGCGATTCTGCTTCTAACTTCGTTATCTTTCCAGTAGCCTGCGATAACCTTGCGCTCAATACGCATGCGGCTTACGATGTGACCGTATTCTCTGTCACCGTGTGCAGCCTGATTCTCATTCATGAAGTCCATATCGATGGTATCGTATGGGATTTCTTCATTGTACTGAGTGTGCAAGTGCAAGAGAGGCTTTCTGAACTCCTGAAGTCCGATTATCCAAGATTTTGCAGGTGAAAATGTGTGCATCCATGTGATGACGCCTGCACATGTATCATCTGCGTTTGCCTCATTAAAAGTCTGTCTGATAAGCTGGTTGGTAATAAGAACCGGCTTCCATACAACTTCGTAAGGCAACATTCCTGACTTGTTGAGCTCTTCAACAATCTCTTTGGAATGATCTGCAACATGTCTCAGGACTTCATCCCCATAAAGATCCTGAGAACCTGTGCAAAACCAAAACTTGTATGCTTTCGTTTTGATCATATGTAACCCTCCTTATAAAAATAAGCGTTAATTCCCCATGTATCGTTTTTTCCTTCTCACAAAAAAGACAATACGTTATGTCTTAATTGTCTAACTTGTACGTACGAGTGGTCAAGTTGTAAGGTCTTCGATACGTTTCGAATTAACGCTTGGATTATTGATAAGATTACGTGGCTTTTCTGCGCTTGCAGGAATTGCCTATTATCAGCTTTGGCTCTATAACTATTCTCTGTTCAACATCTTCATTTCGGATCATTTTAAGCAGGGTTTCGGCAGCTATTTTTCCAAGTTCCTGCTGAGGATGGGCTATTGTTGTGAGCGAAATATCTGTATTTCCGGTGCTCTGGGAGTGGTCATAGCCTGTGATTGAGATATCTTCCGGAACTTTCAGGTTAAGCTCGCGTATTGCTTTTATGAGATGAAAAGCTATCTGATCGTTGTATGCGACTATTGCATCAACTTTTTTGCCCCGCTTGATCATTTTCTGAAGCGTGGTGTAGGGGTGGACAGCTCTGTCTTCCGTGTAAAACCAGATGACGTCCTCGGGATTGTACGGGATCCCTGCATCGGCAAGCGCTTTGGCATAGCCTTTGTGCCTGTTCTGGCCCTGCGTATCGTCACTCTTAAACACACCGAGAATGTTTCTATGACCTAGACTAATGAGATATTCGGTCAAAAGATATGTTCCCTTTTCATCATCCATGATCACGTGTGGCTTGTCTTCCATGACAGAGTACGCACCCTGAATAAAGATGTATGGTATGCCATATGAATCGAGTTTGTCATAAAGATATTTATGCTTGCAAAAGACATTACTCTTGCTGGGTTCTATGATTATACCGTCAATGTTTTTCTCTATAAGATCTTCAAGGCACTGTATCTCGCGCGTTCGTGAGTTGTTGGTATTCTTTAGGACAATGCTGTACCCGTTGTCCGAAAGAACCGAATCGATGCCGCTGATAACTTTCGGGAAAATATAATCAGACAGATAAGTCATCACAACAGCAATATCCTTGGACTCTTTTTTGAACCGGGAAGCATCGGAGCAGAATGTTCCGCTTCCCTGAACAGCATAGACAAAGCCCTCGCTTTCAAGATTTGATATTGCCTTTCTGATCGTCTGACGACTTACACCGTACTTTGCGGTGAGTATGTTTTCTGAAGGCATCTTTTCGCCGGGCTTTATCTTGTCTTCCAGGATAAGCTGCTTTAGCTCTTCTTCAATTTGTTGATATTTAAGTGACGTAGTTTTTTTGTTTTCCATAGTTTAAATTGTAGCAGATAAATTGAGCTATAAGTTAAAAAAATGCCGAGTACTTATTCTGATAAAAGTGAATCAAGCATTGCTTCGATTCTTGATTTGGTCATGCCTCCGACTGATGAGTTAACAACTTTTCCGTCTTTGATAAAGAAAAAGCTGGGGATGGACATTACGCCAAACTTTGCTGCGAGATCGCGTTGTTGATCTGTATTAACCTTTCCGATCTTTATCTTGCCGTCATATTTTTTTGCCATATCTTCAACAATGGGCATCATCATCTGGCAAGGTCCGCACCAGTCTGCATAGAAATCTACCATTACGGGGATATCGCTGTTCATTACCTCTTCATTGAAAATTTCGTTTGTGAATTGATATTCCATATGTATTTTCTCCTTTCTATATTTTAGGTTGTTTTGTGGATTTGATAATGTTAGTATATTTGGTATAAAAAATATATCAAGTACGCAGATTGTTTTGACCTGGTAAGAAAAAACTGAGCAATGCGGGAAGGAGCGGCTTATGGCAAATAAAAAAGTTTCTGATAAAATAGAAAAAGAGTACCTTTGTGACGATATTGCAGGAAAAGACTGCGGTCTTAAGAAGGTTATCGATATTATTGGCGGCAAGTGGAAGATAATGATCCTTTGCGTCATGGATAAAGAAGGAACCATGAGGTATGGAGATCTTCGCCGCAGCGTATACGGCATAACCAATACAATGCTCGCCAATTCGCTAAAAGAGATGGAAGAAGCGGGACTTGTTGAGCGAAAGCAATATATGGAGATGCCTGTCAGAGTGGAGTATTCTCTGACATCAAAGGCGGAGAGTATCGTTCCGATCCTGCTTGAACTCAAGAGATGGGGAGAGGAAAATCTTTAAAAGACTTCTGACGGCGCAGGAAGGAACATGAATACGAAATGTTTTTGTATGAGAAAAAGAAACACAAAAAAGACGGACATGAATATATAGCGATAACAGGCTTTGAAGGAAGCATAAGGAAACTTGTGGTTCCGGCTGAGATAGAAGGTATCGCTGTTGAAGAAATAGGAAATCACTCTTTTTCGGGAAGAGATGATATAGAAAGTGTATTTTTTCCTGAGAGTATCAAAACTGTTTACGGCTTTGCTTTTCACAACTGCAAGTCGCTCAGGGAGATAAGCGTATATGACGGCATAATCGATTATTACGACGGCGTTTTGAGACAGTGTGACAGTCTTAAGAGAATAGATGTCGCGATCAATAACGGAAGATACGAGATAATAAGAAACTTTCTCGCGGATGTGGACAGGACGCTTAGTTTCAGGATAAAGATCCGTGAAGAGGATGGAAGTACGGATGAAGCTCTTTTGACATTCCCTGAATTTCTCTATGATTTTAATGAGAATACAATGGCAAGGACAATTCAGTTCTCGATAGGCGGTTCGGGCTACGCCTACAGGGAGTGCGTGGACAGGACGTTTATCAATTTCAGGGAGTACGACAAGCTCTTTGAAAAGGCGATAATAGACGGAAGCGAGATCTCGGAGAGCATCGCTTTGGGGCGGCTTCTTTATCCGTACAAACTTGAGGGTATTTACAGAGAGAAGTATGAGGAATATGTTTCTGCCAATTTCGGAAGCATATTTAACAGAATGATAGATGAATCCTCTGAGTCACAGGAAGAGCTGGAATACGTGGGACGGCTCCTTGATTACAGGACAAAATCTGATAGAGCTCTTTTCCTTGACGGGCATATCGAAGAGGGAATAAAAAGAGCTACGGATGGCGGAAAGACTTTGCTGTGCGCCGTTCTTGTTGAACGCAGCAGAAAGACTGACGGCGGCTTTGAGGAATTTAATCTTTTGTAAAGTGGATCGGAGAATGATATGGAAAAAGAACACTCCGGAAGTGCGAAAAGAAGGGAGCTTGAGGCTGTAGGTGTAAAGGCACTTGAAGCTTCAATAACTGAGCTCTACATAGCCATGAGATTTATGGGCGCGGCGCTTATGAGTCTTAAGTACGAGATGGATCTTTCAACCGTGACCGTAGGCACAGATGCGGTGAACATCAGGTACAACCCTTCATATATCCTGAGGCTTTTTGTTGAAGAGCCGGGGAAACTTAACAGAACCTACCTCCACATGATACTGCACTGCATATTCAGGCACATGTACACGTCGGCGTTTTATGAGGATGAGCGGTTGTTTGATCTGTGTGCGGATATCGTGGTTGAATCGATACTTGACGGGATGGATTACCCTTGTATCTACAGAGTTACATCGGATTACAGGGACAGGATGTATGCGGAGCTTGAAGATGAGCTCAAGGTTTTGACGGTTGAGAAGTTATACAGATTTTTTTCCACTGAGGGAAAAGAACTTTCGATAGATGAACTTGAACGGGCTGAGCGGGAGTTTAAGCTTGATGATCACAGTTTTTTCAGAAGGATTCCGAATGACGAACCCGAAAAAGAGAACGACGAAGATGAGAAACTGAAAGAAAAGCTGATAAGCCCGCTTGTTTTACGGGAAATAAAGGATAAGGAAAAAGACTGGGAGAAAGAGGCGAAGCGCCTTCAGAGTGAGATTGATGCGTTGTCGAGCAGGGCATCCGATAAAGTTGGCAAGCTCTCTTTTCTTTTGCAGATACAGAATACTTCAAGGACAGATTATCGTGAATTCTTAAAGAGGTTTATGATACTGCGGGAAGAGGGTGGTATCGACCTTGACAGCTTTGACTATGGGATGTATTCATACGGGATGATGCACTATGGAAACATGCCACTGATCGAAGAAAACGAGTTCAGGGAAGTTAAGAAGTTAAAAGAGCTTGTTATTGCCGTGGATACTTCCGCGTCGTGTACGGACACGCTACTTGAAGGATTTTTGAGTGAGGCGGCGAAGATCCTTTTGGACAAGGAGAGTTTTTTCCAGAAGATCAAAGTGCATTTGATCGAGTGTGATGACAGAGTGCAGAAGGACGAACTTATTGAGTCCGTGGAGGATATGAAGAGATACGCGAACGGGATTACGGTCGAGGGCGGCTTTGGAACGGACTTTAGACCTGTGTTTGAATATGTTGAGAACTTGCGGAATAAAGGTGAGTTTGAGAATCTGAAGGGGCTTATATATTTTACGGATGGGTATGGAGAGTATCCGGAAAAGAGTCCTGACTATGATGTGGCGTTTGCGTTTCCAAAAGACGGAGACATTGATGATACAAAAGTGCCGGAATGGGCAATGAAACTTTACGTATAAAGAGGACCTGGTATGAACATAAATGAAGCGAAAGAAGAAGTGAAAAATGCCGTGAGGGCGTATCTTTCAAAGGATGAGAGCGGGCAGTATGAGATTCCTGTAGCAAGGCAGAGACCTGTCCTTCTTATGGGACCTCCCGGAATCGGTAAGACGGCGATCATGGAGCAGATTGCGTGGGAGCTTGGAATCGGTCTTGTGTCATATACGATCACTCACCACACAAGGCAGAGTGCTATCGGTCTTCCGATGATCTCGGAGAGAGACTACGGCGGAAAGAAGTATTCTGTAACCGAATACACTATGAGTGAGATAATTGCAGCTGTTTATGATCAGATAGAGAAGTCCGGGGTAAAAGAGGGAATTCTTTTCCTTGATGAGATCAACTGTGTATCGGAGACACTTGCACCCACGATGCTTCAGTTCCTTCAGTATAAGACTTTCGGAACGCATAAGCTTCCCGACGGTTACATTATTGTGACTGCAGGAAATCCGGCTAAGTACAATAAGTCGGTGAGGGATTTTGATATAGTAACTCTCGACAGAGTGAGACAGATAGATATCGAAGAGGATTTTGAGGCGTGGAAAGACTATGCCTATAAGGCCGGAGTTCACGGTGCTATCCTGGCTTATCTCGAGATCAAAAAAGATAATTTCTACAACATTAGGACTGAGCTTGAGAAAAGAAGTTTTGTTACCGCAAGAGGTTGGGAGGACTTATCCCGAGTTATCAAGGTTCATGAGAAACTGGGGATAAATGTCGATGAGAATCTCGTGGGACAGTATATTCAAAATGCAGATGTGGCTTCTGATTTTGCAACATACTATGAGCTTTACCACAGGTACAGGGAACTTTATAAGATTCCCAAGATTCTTGAGGGAGAGGCGTTTGAGGACAGAGATGCTCTGCGAAATGGTAGTTTTGATGAGAAGCTCAGTATCATTGGACTTTTGACAGATAAGCTTATGGAAGAGTTCAGAGATTATGCGAGAGATCAGGCAGTTCAGAAGAATCTTTTTGGAATCATGAAAGAATTTCTGGCTTACTGCGAGGGCAGTGAGGTTAAGGCAGATCAGGCAGCAGAGTATCTGATTTCTAAGGAAAACAAGGAACTTGAAAAGCTTAAAAAAGATGTCGAGACCGGAATGGTAAGCCGTGATGATGAGAAGTACAGGCGAATTGCGGCAGCAGAACTTAGAAAATGCGCAGAGAATATTTCTAAAGAGCCGGATAAAAATCCTGTAGATGTGGTCAAAGCGTGGTTCAACAGTCGCGAGCTTTCAAGGAAAGCTGCAAGCGAAGATACAGGAAGACATCTCACAAACAGTTTGGAATTTGTAAACAGAGTATTTGGAGATGAAGAGTCTTTGTCCGGAAGCCAGGAGATGGTAATTTTCCTGACGGAACTTTCAAATGCATACTACAGCCTTAAGTTTGTTAGAGAGACAGGAAACGAAGCATATTACAAATATAACAAGATACTTCTTTTGAACGACAGAAGGCAGGAACTTAATGAGGAGATACGCAAGGTGGCGTATGAGCTGAACTAAGGAAATGAGAAACAAATCCCCTGATATCAATGAGGAATTGGTATCAGGGGATAAATTTTGTTTGAATGATTATTTAGATTGAGATTTATATTTTGCCAATTCAGCTTCAAGCTTTGCAATCTGTTCATCTTTAGCTGTAATAAGTTCATCTTTAGATGCAATCTGTTCATTTTTGGCTGTAATAAGTTCATTTTGCTCTTTTAGCATTTTTTTCTTTTCTTTAATCTCTTCTTCAAGCTGATCCATCATATATTTAACAGTATTGTCATCTAGGATTTTTAGTTCTTCAGAAAAAAACATTGTCATCATCCTTTCCGTGTTTTGGCAAATGCCATAAAGATCATGATACAGAGGCTTGAAATCAGGGTGTGAGTCCAAAAGTTTGGAGATGTATTCCGGTTCATCACAGCCAAGGAAAGTCAGCCATGCATCCAGATCACTCTGTATACACCTATTATTATGGAGTTTTTCAAGGAAAATATCAACGGGGATAAAAATGAAGTTCTGAAGCATGTTCATTTTAAGACCGGTATCTGAGACTGTAGAAAATTTGTGGACATATACATTCTTGAATTCTTTGAACGAACTGGGTGAGTTTTCAAGAAATACGATGGTATATACTGGAGCGATGTCTTTGTATGAAAAATCTTGCTTGCGAAGATCTCTTACACGTTTGTATTGACGAAGCAACAAATCCGCAGAGTAGCAGGATGCTCTTTCACCGGTAAAAGCATAACCAAGTTTTTGAACTTCTATATTGGCTAGAGTTCCATCTTCTAGTTCGACTACAATATCGGTTATTACAAGTGAGGTTTCATCTCCGATGCGGGTATTGTCATTGGTAAGCTGATATTTGACGGTGACTTTTTTGTCGATGATGATGCTTAGAAGTGAAGAAAGGCGTTCCGGTGCATATTCGGGATTGAGTATTTCTTTGAAATAGCAGTCATACAGCATTTTTACACCTTTGGAACCTGTGCAGATCGACAGAAACTCATTTTGATGCTTCTCGGACCAATTGTTGAAAATTATACGTAGAGTATTGTTTGAGTTAATTTCTTCCAGTATCTTTTCTTTTGTCTTTATCATTGGGAATAACTTAGATAGATTTGTTTGAGTGTTTTTCATTTTTAGTACCTCTTTCATAGAAAAATAGACTTGGCGAATAGCCATGATGCCGGCTTGGAATGGCCGTTGAAAGACCGCCGACTTATTCATGATAACAGAAAAATCTTAAGAAATACCGTCGAAATTTCTTAAGATTTTTTGTAGGGAAATATTGAACTTATAAGTGTTTTTGGAATATTATATTAGTCAAAGTATTGTAAATCGAATTTCTTAATGAGGTAAAGAGATCCTGCGATGCAGATGATTTCGTTCGCCTCTTGGATTTTATCAAGCGAAAAATCTTTATCGTCTACAATGATTGCCTGAACACCTCTTTTTTCCACCATCTTTGCCAGCGCACGCGGTTCCATGGTTCTTTTGTTTGGAACGGTTGTAATGTAGCATTTTTCTGCGATGGGCATAAGTTCATCGAGGATAATGTCAACTTCCTTGTCGGCAAGGATTCCAAGGATGAAGGTTATTTTTTTGCCGGGGAAGTATTCTTCAAGGGACTTGCGCAAAACAGCGGCGCCCTGCCTGTTGTGACCACCGTCTATTATGATATACGGATTTTCTTTTACAACAGTAAAACGTCCAAACCACTCAGTTTTTGCAATGCCGCGGGCTATCGCATCTTCAGAGATCTTGAATCCCTTTTGATCTAATTTTTGGGCGGTATAGATCGCTTCGGCGGCGTTGTCTATCTGGTATGTTCCAAGGAGTTTTGTATGATAAGTTGTTCCGTCAAGCTTAAAGCTCTGCCCTTGCAAATTGCGGGAGATTAACTCGGGGGGAGTAAAGTAGGCAAGTGACGTGGCTTTTTTTGAACATACATCCTCAAGCACTTTCTCAACTTCACGGTTCTGTCTTGGAGTAATGACAGATGTTCCGGTCTTGATTATCCCGGCTTTCTCTGTGGCAATTTCTGTGAGAGTATTCCCAAGAATCGACATGTGGTCGTAGCTGATGGGAGTGATCACTGTTACAAACGGTGCAGGAATTACGTTGGTCGTGTCGACGCGCCCACCCATGCTGACTTCCATTACAACGATGTTGCAGCTTTTTTTTCTAAAATAAATAAAAGACATAGCAGTGAGAATCTCATATTCACTAGGAAATATGTTTTCGGCGGCAAGCTCGTCGTAAGCAGGTTTTATCTGCGAAAAGATATTTGCAAAATCCTCATCGGAAATCTCGACATTATCTACCTTGAACAGTTCGTTGTAGCGAAAAAGAAAAGGTGATGCGAAGGTGCCGACTCTTTTGCCCGATTCAATGAGGATTGATGTCAGGTATGCGACAGTTGAGCCCTTGCCGTTTGTGCCTGCTACATGAACGTATCTGAGACCGTACTGTGGATTGCCAAGTTTCTCCAGAAGGGCAAGCTCTGCATCCAGAGAAAACAAGTCTTTTGCGGGAATATTATTTTCTTTTGGTGGTTCAAAGTGAGGCAATTTCTTGAAAAAAGAAATTGCCTCTGAATAACTATACTCGTGCATAAGTTTTTATCCTGCCAAATGCTTCTAAAACAACGTACAGCATCAAAATGTTGATGGGGAGCATTATAAGCTCTTTGGGAAGTCTGATCATCAGTGTTGTGAAGAACCCTTTTTTGATGTACATCATGTCGAGCCAGTAGGTATTCATGATGATGCCGACTATTAGTGTGTGTACGGCTTCGGCTACTATAATCCTCGCGAGTGTGGGCTTTTTGTTGTAAAGAATAAATCCGAAGATCAGACCGCTTACGATTCCACTGATCGTGAATCCGGGGAAAAACGGACCTGTGGGCTTTACAAGATAGCCACCTACATCGATAAGTGCGCCGATGATACCTGCAATACCTGGACCTAATGTCATGCCTGCCAGACCTATGGGGAGTGAGCCGAATCTGATCTCAATCAGCTGATTGATGGGAATCTTAAGAAATCCCAGTACGATGCCCATAGCCGTAAGCATGGCGGCAAGGGTAAGTGTGTTTGTGTTACGTAATTTTTTCATAAAAATACACCTCCTCGCAGCTTCCTTTTGTCTACAAGAGAGGTGTTATACACTTCACTATGTAGCAGCGGGATGCGACCATAAAACCGCGGATAAACCTTCGTCCAAATGACAACTCCCTGTTCATCTGGCACTTGACGCTTTACAGTCTACTCTGCATTTCTTTATTTTGACTGTATTATAGGTTGAATGAAATAGAATATCAAGCATAAATATACATAAACATTTTGAGTATCGTTGCCTGATTACATACATTTTTTACTAAGACGAAAGTGCACTGTACAAGGTGATTAGATAAC
>JAFZQT010000037.1 GCA_017620235.1 Butyrivibrio sp.
AAAAAAGTTGATTTTTCCGCTAAAATATGCGAATTTTATGAGATTTTGGTGCTAAAAAGCACATTTTACCACTGTTTTATGTGTTGAGGCTCTCCGTTTTCTCCCTGTCCGCCGTTTTCTCCGATCGATCCTTCCTGATTCTCGCCGGCTCTCTTTTCTCCCTCAGCAGCCTGCTGCGCTTCCTGTCTTTCTTTCATAGCGCCCTCTTTGTTCTTCTGAAGCTCGTCCTGCTGCCTCTTTTCCTTTGCGCTACTCTTGTTATCATCCTCAGATGAATCATCGTTTTCTCCATCGGAAGACTCGTCATTGTTCTCCTGATTCTGATCGGAATTCTCAGGATCCTTTAACTTCTCGATCATCTTATCAATATCTTCCTTGAGCTGCTGTGCATCGGCATCCCTGTAATTATCGCCTTCATCAACCGCCCATCCGTTCTCAAGAAGAGTATCTCTTGCCTGATAAAGAATGTATATAGCTGTATCGATCTTGTCCTGACTTGAAAGGTCCGTAAAATCTATCGTATTGCAAAGCGCAAGTGCAAGATTTATCCTGATCGAACACTCTTTTTCATCAGGAGGATACATCTTGAGCGCTTCTGTATAGCATCCGACAGCCTCTGAATAACACTCCTCTTTGTAGTAAGCATTTCCGAGATTGTAGTACGGAAGAAAACTCTCCGGGAAATTCAAAAACAAAAGTCTCTCTTCAGTCCTCTTGTCGTATACTCCGCCGTTATACTTTCTTACAAATGATTTATTGAACAAAACTCTTAATACTATGGACGCACCTGCAATGCAGATCACAAGTGAGAATATCAGCAAAAAGATATATCTAAGAGGTGTTTTTTTCATACTCATAACCTCCCTTTTATGCTAAATATGTACAGTTCTGCAATAAGTGCTATGGCAAGCGGAATGGCAAACCAGTAATAAAGATCGGCATACTTCTCCATGCCGTCCTCTTTCTCAGTCACAGTCTTCGAAGTCTCTTTGATGACGTTGATGGTATGATAAAGCCCCTTACTTCCGCCATTCATATTGAGATATTCGATTCCGAGATTGCCGGCGATACTCTTAAGATTATCTTCATTGATATATGAAACAGCATCTTTTCCCTCAGCTTCGTCATATATATAGAAGCCGTCAATCTTCATCTTTCCGCCCTGTGCCGAGCCATATCCGAGCATGGCGCCCGAATCCACATATTGCTTCAAAGCTTCATAAGAAGTCAGCTCCTTGCCGTTTGTGATCTCGCCGTCACTCATAAATATAACGATACTTTTTCTGTTCTCTTTTCTTGAAGAAGAAAGAAGAAGTGATTCAAGATCCTTGTAGGGCAAAGACATATCGCTTCCACCCGCGTATTCATATCCGGGAGGTGCAAGCGTATCCAAAAGAGTCTTCACATGCTCCATATCCTGCGTGCATGGAGATATAACATGCGACTGATCGTCAAATGTCATAAGCGCGAAGTTACTTCCCGCAAGTTCGTCCACAATTTGCTTAGCATCTCTTTTAGCACCTTCAATCCTGCTGCCTCCGTCGTAATAATCCGTCGCCCACATACTGATCGTAGTGTCCACAACAAAGATAACGTCAAGGTTTCTTGTTGAAAACTCATACTCTTCGTCTGTAACCATCGGTCTTAATCCGATAATAAACACCAGGACATATATTATTCCAAGCCTAAGCACGGTAAATATTTTTTCTTTTCTTTTTAAACTCGTTCTGATAACACCCCAAAACGTGCAAGCGATCAACGCTGCAAAGATTATGAGGAGTAACGCTATCGGTAAAATAGGTCTTATGATCATTTTTGCAACACCCATCCTGCTCCGCAGAACATTACAATCCCCAAAAGCAGCATAATAAACGCACCCTCGGGAATATCAACATTTTCTCTCGATGAAACGACTTTTACCATCATCGCTTCCTGTTTCTGTATATCCTGAACAATCTCTGATACCGGATGCTGGTCCGTTCTTACATAGAACTTACCACCGGTATTTTCGACAGCAGTCTTAAATTCCGAAGAACAAAGCTCATAGCTGTATTCCTGAGGCAGATAGAATTTTTCCTCTGAAGGGAATATTCCAAAAACAGTTGTCTTATTGTTCTTACATGCCTCAGAAGCATCATTCAGAGTCATAATCTGAGGGAAATACTCATTGAGCTCGTTATCTGTACACATGATTATCACACGTGTTCTGTCCGCTTCTCCAATATAAGGAAAAGAATAAAGCGCAGAGCCAAGTCCCTCTCCTATAAGAGACGATCCCTTCTCATCAGAGCGATACAAGGTTCCTGCCTCGTAATAGGAAAGCTTCTCATCAAGTTCCTGAAACTTCTGCTTCTCATCCTCTGTCATATCCGACAGATATTCATACTTATTGTAAAAATTGTCGTACATATCCTTCTGAAGCGCGAAGTACTCATCAAGCTCATCGAGCTTTTGTACAACATAATCGTAATCATCCGTAAGAGGAACATATGTGACCGAAGAAGTATTAAAGATACTTACTCCTATTCTGTCTCCTTCAAGCCCCTTTACCACGCCTTTAAGATACTCTGTTATCTCGGCATTAAGCTCATAGAGCGAATAAGACACATCAAGACAGATTATGATATCTCTTTTCTTTACTCCGTTTACAACATCTTTTGACTTAAACGGTCTCGAAATAAGAATAACCGATGACAACATGCATAATATCAGCCCCGCAATAAGGACTGCCCTGATTATGCGATACTGCTTAAAAAGTTCTATATATAATTGACTGGATCTGATCTTCTGGGTATTTGCGGCACGTAATCCGCCGTTAAATTCATTCGTTATCTTATTGCTGTATTTATATAACCAAAAACATATGCCGGCGATCACTAAAATTCCCAAAACGATGACCCATTTGTACATTATGTCCATGTTCTGATCACTCCCATTGCCGTTTCGCAGGATTCAGTAAGTTCCTTGGATATAGGTCTTCCATCCTCCGCAAATTCCGGAACGTAATACTCTTCCATAAGTTTATCCAGATGCTTTATACCAAGTTTTTTTACATCGCGGATAGTCGCCGTCTCAACATTGATACCCGTAACATCATGTATAAAGCCTCTTATCAAAAGACTGAGCCTCTGAAATCCCTCTCTTTGGCTCACCTTGCCGTTTTTGTAATCATTTTTGAGCAGCTGGATCTGTGCGATATATTTCTGTTTCACTATGTACTGATGTCCGCTGCTTATGCTAAAGTGGTTTTCGCTTCCGTCTGTAGCGATACCCTCTTTTTTCTCAATTCCCAAAATCTTTAACAACACTTTGATAAACACAAAAAGAAACGCCGCAAAAATAATAATTCCGACCAGGAAAACCCAAAGACTGTATTCAAATGGTGGTCTTAATGTAACCGTAGTTTCCATGTCTGTGCCTTTCAAATAAAACTATCGTCTTGTCTATAATCTCATCCGTACCCGAAAGAGAAATAACCGACGTTCTGCTCTGTTTACTGCTGCTTGCTATGCTGTTTGCAGCAGCTTCCCTGTACTCAAGTTCCTGCTTTCTGAGCTTGTCACTGTGAGAAAGAAACCACTTCTCATAGTGTCCAAGTTCATTGTCAAACACGTTATCCCCTGTAAGCATGGCGTCTTCCACGCACATCGCCATGAGGTCGTTATTACAAGCAACTGCCTTGAGCGTGCTTTCGCTGACAGAATTAAGTCCCTCTATATCGGTGATAAGAATGACTATCATCCTCTTATGTACACAATTAAGGACGTTTTTTATGCACTGTTCAAAAGAAATATTGCTGTCCTTATCAACATATTTCTCATACTCATAAATGAGCCTCTCAATGTGCTCGGTTCCTGCCTTGAACATGCTTATCTCCGATGTATCTCCCTTTGGAAATGCCATCGAAAAATCCGCTCCGTTCTTATCCGTAAGGTAAGCAACAGTTCCGAATGTTAGAAGCGCAACTTCTTTCTTCGACTCACCTCGCGGAGTATCGCCCGTCATCTTCTTTCCACAGTCACACACAAACATTACATTGTGTCTTCTGTCAGTCATATACCTTCTTACCAGAGTCTTGCCCATTCTTGAAGAAGATTTCCAGTCAATATCATGAACCTCATCACCGAGTGCATACTCCTTAAGATCTTCAAATTCCATACTTCTTCCCTTGTGTATGGAATGAAAATCACCGTCCAGAATATTCGATGTTTTTTTGTTTGTATAAAGAGCTACCGCTCTCCTTATCTTTGATAAGTATTCATAATCTATATTCATAGCCGCACTCTATCACGGAGTCTTAACAGAATTTACGATTCCGTCAATTACCGTTTCAACAGAAATATTGTCCGCAACAGCCGAATAGTTAAGACCGATTCTGTGTCTTAATACCTGATGTCTTACAACCTTGACATCTTCCGGTGTAACATAGGTTCTTCCCATCATGAGAGCCGCTGCCTTAGCCATCTTAAGGAACGCAATTGAAGCACGGGGGCTTACACCGATCCTTACATACTTTCCAAGCTCAAATCCCGGAATCTGATTAGCTCTTCTGCTGGCAACAACGATACTTGAAATGTACCACTTCACCGCTTCATCGACATATACCTGATCCGCAATGTCCTGAACTTTATTTATATCCTGAATTGTAAGTACCGGATCTGTCTTCTCCGATATTACTCCGGATTCTATTCTCTTTAAGATCTCTACTTCCTCAGCGGCAGTAGGATATGTAATAACCTCTTTTATCAAAAATCTGTCCGTCTGCGCCTCAGAAAGAGGATATGTTCCCTCCTGCTCGATAGGGTTCTGAGTTGCTATGACAATAAAAATGTCCTCCGGCATGTTGTAGGTTTTTCCACCGATAGTAACATGCTTTTCCTGCATCGCCTCAAGCATGGCAGACTGCGTCTTAGCACTTGAACGGTTAACCTCATCAAGGAGGACAAAGTTAGCAAATACAGGTCCGAGCATAGTCTCAAACTTGCATGTTGCCTGGTTATAGATTTGTGTTCCGATGATATCCGCCGGAAGAAGGTCCGGTGTACACTGGATTCTCGCAAACTTTCCGTCTACGGCATCAGAAATAGCCTTAGCCGCAGTAGTCTTCGCAAGACCGGGAACGGACTCTATAAGAATATGTCCGTCCGCCAGAATAGATGCGATAAGAGAAAATTTAAGTTGTTTCTGTCCGACTACCTTCTCATCAAAGTAATCGGACATCTTTCTGATGACTTCCTGTGAATAAGCGAAATCAATTTCATTTATATTATTTTTTGAAGGAGTCTTTTTTCCAAGCTCCTCAGTAGTGTTCTGTACATGTTCGTCCATCACTATACTCCCCTTTTATTATTTTATGATCGTTGAAAGATTACGCATTATACCTTCTGCAATATCAGGCTTATTCATTGAATAAACATGAATGTGGCTCACCCCGTTAGAAATGAGATCGATAATCTGATCGCAGGCATAGATTATACCTGCCTCTTTCATCTTCTCCGGATTATCTGCGAAGCGATCGACCATTATCTTCATCTTCTGTGGAATGGTTGAACCGGAAAGAGAAACACTCCTTGCCACCTGTTTTGCATTTGTTATCGGCATGATTCCCGGAAGAACCGGCACTTCTATGCCTTTCTCCCTTATCCTGTAAAGGAACTGATACAATGTCGAGTTGTCAAAAAACATCTGGGTTGTAAGGAAATCACAACCTGCATCCACTTTTTCTTTAAGATGGATTATGTCCTCCGACTGTCTCGCACATTCCACATGTCCTTCAGGATAACATGCACCGCCGATACATATATTTTCATCAAGCGACTTTATATCGCTTATAAGCTGCGTTGCATGATCGTAGTCATAGCAAATTCGTCCTTCTTTCGGAATGTCCCCCCTAAGCGCCATGATATTCTCGATACCTTTTTCCTTGTAAACGGAAATCATTGACTTAACATCCTCTTTTGTAGACGATACGCATGTAAGATGTGACAACACCGTGACGCCGTACTTGTCTTGAAGATCTGCGGAAATATTCGCAGTATTCTTACTGGTTCCGCCGCCCGCTCCGTAAGTAACGCTCATGAAGTCCGGCTTTAATGCGGCAATCTCTGCCGAAGCCTTCTCAACAGCAGCGTACTTATCGTCTGTTTTTGGCGGGAACACCTCAAAAGATAACGTCACCTCTTTGTTATTTAAGATGTCTATTATTTTCATATTGTCTCCACTAGGTATCAAACATTGATCTCAGCTGTGAGTCCAAGATCTCCTTTGTTTGCTTCCAATATTGGCTTAACAACTTCCGCAAGGAACTTATCTACCTGATGAGCACTGCATCCAACATACTTGCTGGGATCCATTGATGCCTTAAGTTCCTCAAGAGTAAGCGGGAATGCGGGATCTTCTGCAATAAGTTCAAGAAGATTATTGTCTTTTCCCTCAACCTTAACAGTCTTGCCGGCTTCCATTGAGAGCTCACGGATCTTCTCATGAAGTTCCTGTCTGTCTCCGCCTGCCTTAACTGCATCCATCATGATATTCTCTGTAGCCATGAAGGGAAGCTCAGCCATAAGGCGCTTCTCGATAACCTTGGGATAAACCACAAGTCCGTCAACTACATTAATACATAAGTCTAGTATACCATCTGTTGCAAGGAAACCTTCAGGAATTGAAATTCTCTTGTTTGCTGAATCATCAAGAGTTCTCTCAAACCACTGTGAAACCTCTGTGATAGCGGGATTAAGAGTATCTATGAGGACGTATCTTGCAAGTGAGCAGATTCTCTCACTTCTCATAGGATTTCTCTTGTATGCCATTGCTGATGAACCGATCTGGCTCTTCTCAAAAGGCTCCTCAACTTCTTTAAGATGCTGAAGAAGTCTGATATCCTGTGCCATCTTTGTTGCAGATGATGCGATTCCTGCAAGTACATTTATAACCTTCATATCAACCTTACGGCTGTATGTCTGACCTGAAACTGCCATGCATCCCTTAAATCCGAGCTTTTCGGCAAGCATGGGATCAAGCTTATCAACCTTTGTAAGATCTCCGTCAAAGAGCTCAAGGAAAGATGCCTGTGTTCCTGTTGTTCCCTTTGATCCGAGAAGTTTCATATTATCAAGAACATAATCGAGGTCTTCAAGATCCATTGTGAAATCCTGAAGCCAGAGTGTTGCTCTCTTACCTACTGTTGTAGGCTGAGCAGGCTGGAAATGAGTAAATCCAAGTGTAGGCTGTGCCTTATATGTCTCTGCAAATTTTGAAAGCTCAGCGATAACGTTGACGAGCTTCTTTCTTACGAGCTTAAGTCCCTCAGTCATTACGATGATGTCTGTGTTATCACCAACGTAGCAGCTTGTTGCGCCCAAGTGGATGATTCCCTTAGCCTTAGGACACTGCTGACCATATGCATAAACATGGCTCATTACATCGTGACGAACTTCCTTCTCTCTTGCCTTGGCAACATCATAGTTGATATCTTCGCTGTGAGCTTTGAGTTCATCAATCTGCTCCTGTGTGATATTAAGTCCAAGCTCTTTTTCAATCTCTGCGAGAGCGATCCAAAGCTTTCTCCATGTCTTGAACTTCATATCCTGTGAAAAGATATATTGCATTTCTTTACTTGCATAACGCTCCGATAAGGGGCTTGTATAACGATCTGTACTCATTTCATTCCTCCTGCACTAACTTACATATTCTTTATTTCTCAAATTCTCCCCTGATATCCTCAGTGGGCGGTGTAACGGGATATGAACCCGTGAAGCATCCTTTGCAGATTCCAAGATTTCCGCCAACCATCTCTTCAAGTCTCTCTATTCCAAGATAAGCAAGCGAATCCGCACCAATTATTTTGCAGATATCATCTACATTCCTATTATACGCAATGAGCTGATCTCTTGCAGGAACGTCGGTTCCAAAATAGCAGGGCCACAAGAACGGAGGTGAACTTACTCTCATATGCACCTCTTTTGCACCTGCGTCGCGAAGCATTCTAACGATACGGTCAGAAGTTGTACCTCTTACGATCGAGTCGTCGATCATGATGATTCTTTTGCCCTCAACCGCGCTTCCAAGTGCATTGAGCTTAACCTGAACGCTGGATTCTCTGTTCTTCTGCTTGGGTTTAATAAATGTTCTTCCTATATATGAATTCTTTACGAAAGCCTGTCCATAGGGGATGCCTGATTGCATAGCATAACCGAGTGCCGCAACATTACCCGACTCGGGAACGCCAACTACGAGATCCGCATCAATGGGTGAATCCATTGCGAGGAATCTACCTGCTGCTATTCTGGCATCATACACGCTGATGTTATCAATCGTGCTGTCAGGACGCGCAAAATAAATATATTCAAAAATACATCTCGCATGCTTTTCCTTGGGGATACACATGCTCTTATCGGACTGAATTCCCAGTTCCGGAGAAATTGTAACTATCTCACCGGGCTCAACATCACGGATAAAAGTAGCTCCTACTGTATCAAGCGCGCATGTCTCTGAAGCAAGAATATAGCAATTCTCTCTTCTTCCTATAACAAGTGGCTTAAATCCATAAGGATCTCTTGCTCCGATGAGTTTTCTGGGTGACATGATAACAAGGCTATACGCACCCTTAATCTTGAGCATAGCCTTTCCTACTGCCTCTTCTACAGACTTGGTCGCAAGTCTCTCTCTGACAATGTGATATGCAATTACTTCCGAATCAATCGTTGTCTGGAAGATCGCACCTGTATATTCGAGCTCATGACGAAGCTCCGGTGCATTGACAAGGTTACCGTTGTGTGCAAGCGCCAAGGTGCCTTTTACGTAGTTTAGAACAAGCGGCTGTGCGTTCTCACGCGTACTGCTGCCTGCTGTTGAGTATCTGACGTGACCTACTCCGATGTCTCCCTTTAAAGTGTCCAATATCTCCGGGGTAAAAGCTTCATTTACAAGTCCCATATCCTTGTGGCTTGTAACTTTTCCCTTTGGTCCGTTCGTGTCGCTCACGGCAATGCCGCAGCTCTCCTGTCCTCTGTGCTGAAGTGAAACGAGTCCGTAGTAGATAGATCCGGCAACATCCCCACCGTCAAAATCATACATACCAAAAACACCGCACTCCTCACCAAGACGCTTGTAATTCTCAGTCCTACCTTCGTAATTCATTTGTTCTCCTTGTTTTTAAAGAAAAAAATAACCTCAAACACCGAACATTTTAACATTATATCAAGCCCGATTCAATCAGAACTTATTGGCTATACTCATTGGCTAATAGTGGCTAAATTTGTACTAGGATTTGAGTTATTGCCATATAAGGGTAGTTTTACAGCGGTTTCGCATTTTGTCATTCAAGGAATAAAAAAACAAAATACTCAAGCACTGTAAAACTACCCTTATATGGCTTATAACTCAGATTCTACAGAAAAATAGCACTACTACCCCTATGATACTGTTGTGTTCTGTCCATGCTTCTCAAAATGATTATAGATCGCACTGATCGCAAAGCACAGTATTCCGCTTATAAGGAAGCTTATTGCCCGTCCGATAGTATTTTCGTAAGTTATATCGATCATGATGAACTTAACGACACAGATCATAGAGAGAATAAGTCCATAAATTCGGAGCTCTTTTGCACCGAAATTCTTGTTAAATCCGATAGCGATACACAGTATTGCAAAAGCCAGAGTTGCAACACTTACGATATATCCGGCCGCATCATAGCCGATAAGCGAAAACAGAAGAATAACTCCAAACTTGATTCCCGCATACAGCTTCTCACCACTGCTGCCGGCAAAGTGTCTGCGAAGATTGACGCACGCAAGCGCTGTCGTAAAGGCAACATTTATTCCCTGCAAAACTGCCCCGTTTATAGTGATGATATTATAAAGTCCTACAGCTATTCCCATCGCATTTATAATATCAAGCCCCGTCAAAATCAACTTATCGCTCACGCCTTTGTCATCCCTGTCAAGCTTTAACAATCTCATAAGCGCATTGAATATTCCAATTGGAATACTTACATACATAAGCTTTAATTCATCATTATAATTAGTGTATTTATCCGAAACAGTGCTAAAAAGATAAAACATGCATGCCTGAACACAGAAATAATAAATAATCTTATAATACATCGACTTATTGATAAAGCCTTCCACCACAAAGACAATAAGCGAATAAGCCAGTGCTACCGAGAAAAAGATAATATTCAATTCTCCCGTAAGCTCAATCACAGCAAGCAGCGCCGCCATTATGAGTGCCTGTGCTCTGAGCAGGTCATGCTTCTTTTTGGCTCCGTAAACAGCCAGCGGAAGAATCGCGACAAAAAGAGCTCCTGTGTTGAAAAAGTCAGGGTATAAAACGTAGGTGCAGATTTCTGCGGCAGCAAACCAGGCAATTATCCAGATATTCTTATAAATCAAGGACATATCGTTCTCTGCTTCGCTTTGTTGTAAAAAAGCTGCCATTTCCGCAATAGCCGCAATAGCAAAGAACACCGCCAGACTGAACCACTTCGGTACTTCCAAGCAATCTGCAAGCAAAAGATATGAAGCAAAAAAGACAATCGCACTTGTAAGAGCCATAACTATCCTATTCGCATCATTTTTCAGCTTTTCGCCCCAAATTGAACATATAAAATAAACCGCGCTTATAGCAACGACAAGAATTGCCGAAACAGTAAGCGGAACACATTTTTCAACATTACTTCCTATTTTTACTGCAAAATAAAAAATAATTCCCAGATTTATATAACTCTGCACAATACGCTGTACGTGATTTTTCCTGAAATTATACTGGAAAGCGGCTCCCATAACGATTAAGTAAATCAAAATAGGTAAAACCAAGGCCTTATCCTGCATATTCCACGCAAGGAATGCAGAAATAATATAACCCGAATTGCCGATAGCCTGAAAAAGTTTGCTCTCTTTTTTGCCCATGAACAAAATAACTCCGCCCCAGACAAGCAAAAGAACATACATAACCACATCACTTATGGCTTTAAAATATATCCTGGTCACAAGTATCGACAGGTAACTACAGCCAAGTCCGCATGCGAGCAACGCTGTAAAAAAGGTGTTATCCGGTCGCTTTTTGTGCTCATAAAACGCAAAGCCCGAAAGAGCAATGCTAACCGTGAACATCATTCCGATCTTAACAGCATCGTTGAGGTAAGGAATAATGAGACTTGCAAACAGAACAAGAGCAATAAATATCAATATGCTTGCAAGTACGCCCATCAAATGCTTACCGATCCACGACTCTGTAGAGCTTCTCTTTGCAGCCGCATAATTCCGGAATGCCGGTTGCGGATTCTGAACATTCGGAACAGTCTGAACAAATTGATTTACAGGTTGTGGATTCTGAACAGGTTGATTTACAGGTTGCGGCTGTGGCTGATTCTGCATCGGCTGATTCTGCATAGGCCGATATGGCATCTGATTCTGTACTCTCTGATATTGCAATTGCCTTTCCTGCTGTTGCATATTTGCTTGCATCTGCGCCTGTTGCATATTCGCCTGCATCTGTGCCTGTTGCATATTCATCTGCATCTGCGGTTGCGGCTGTTGCATATTTGCCTGCATCTGCGCCTGTTGCAGCCTCTTCTGCTCCTCTTTGACCTCTGCAATAACCTGCGATGCACGGGCTACCCCAATCTGAATCTGAGAGACCTGATACTTGATCGTCTCAAGTTCTCTCTCCAATTCTTCTATCTTTCCCATACAATGATCTCCTCTTTTCTCTTTCAAAAAACATAATAAAGAGCCGCTAGCGACTCTTTCGCGCGCGAGCGGTATTGCGAAGCAATAAATTACCTTTCCGCGAGCTGCGCATCCTGCGGAGCATTTTTATATCATAGAAAAGCAATTTCTATGATATAAAAACGCACCGTCCGAAACGATTTTCTTCGATCCTGACGGTGCAATAGCTTTATGTCTCTTTATTCTTCTATTTTTTTCCGAATTAATATTTGCTGTCACGTTTACGATAAATGGTAGCACCGCAACCGCCACATGTAAAGCTGTACTTTCTAATAATACTTCTTCTTAAATTCTTTCCATCCTGCTAGTTTTCTGACATCCTTATAACGTTCATGCTCAGCGAACTGCTTAAGCATGGTGGTACGTGTCGTTTCAAAAAGTATAGGATCGGATTCCTTGAATTCCATATGCTCATAGAGATCCGACTTCATATAACCAGTCATCGTATCTGTATCAGCTATCAACGATTCCATATATTCAAGTGCCTTATCATTTTCTTTCAAAGCAATCGCAAGTTCCAGTCTGCCTGCATTCTTATGGTATTCGCCCATCTCAAAAAGCTCTGCCAGTGCGCTTTCCTTTTCCATAATCTTTTGTGCCTTATTAAAATTTTTAGTGTCTATCGATACACTGAATATTTCGTGAAGCAGCACTGACATAATCTGATAATCTGTAAACAGCGCTTCCTCCATCAGTTTGTACGCCTCATCATATCTGCCGGTTCTGGAATATATGAGTGCCAGCTTTCTTTTTTTCTCAGGATCCTTCTCAGAATAAAACCTAAGACAATCCTCAGCCTCTTCATATTTCTCCTTGCTGATATAGAAAGCATAAAGTGCATCTGCCGCACCAAGTCGTATTGTCTCATTCTCACTTGTTACAAGCTTCTCATAACAGTTCTCAATCCACTCATCATATTTCGACCTATTCTCAACCGCAACCACTGATTTGCATAAAAGAAGCGATGCAAGTGAGAGAATCAATTTTTCCGCATTTGGATATTCCCTGACTATATCCACCATTCTCTGATACACAGTGTCTATGCTTTCCGTATTAAACATCGCATATATCTCATTTAAGATGTTTGACACCTCAATATCAGAAAGATCTGCATTATATGAGAGCAGCTCATCAAGTGATATTCCCAGCAATCTTGCAATCGGCGCAAGCAATGTTATATCCGGCATCGATGCTCCGCTTTCCCACTTATTGACTGCAGGTGCGGTAACTCCAAGTCTTGTTGCCATTTCCTCCTGTGTAAGCTTCTTCTCTTTTCTGTATTTTCTGATAACTTCATTAATCTGCATAACTACCTCCGCTTGCCTGTTCGATGTTATCCTGTTACCTCTTCATTATATCTGCGGTCTTTTGGGCATGGTAGTGAGCAGCCATTAACTTTTGATTTATTTTTTTAACTGTTGCTCATATTTGCTTTTTGCATTTGATCTCTTTAATCAGCGTCACAATACCTATCGCAACTGCAACCATAAAAAAATGGCAAAAAACTTTACAGAATCCACCTTGAAAAGTCGTTTGCCAATAGAGATAATCCTCCCACGCACGATCATCCCACAACAATCTCATGTACCTATTTACTCCTCAATTAATTCGTGCTCATGTAATTCCACTTTACCGGAATCTATTTCAGAAGTAACCTTCTTCAGATAAGCCATATTGGATTCAGAGTAAAAAGGATCAACCGAAACATCAAACGGAATTCTTCTTTCTCGCGTCATTTTCTTAGCAAAAATAGTAAATGCAGTAGTCATGTTCATTCCAAGCTCCTGACATATACTTTCCATATTCTTTTTCAATTCTTCATCCATTCTAAAATTTACTAAAGCCTGAGCCATAACTATCACATCCTTTCTTATGCTCATAATACTTCTTTGTAAATACAATGTCAATATACTGTCTTTATCATCACGTCAACACAGCCTCAATCTTGTCTATAAGTGTTATGTCTGCGGGGAGCCAGTCCACCTTACGGATTGTGTCCTTGGTAACCCACTTAGCAGCCTCGTGTTCTTTCAGAGTGAGATGTCCTGCAACTATCTCGCAGAAGAAACAATCCATCGAGAGATGGAAAGTCGGATAATCATACTCAATCGTATCGATATAGTCCCCAACTCGAATCTCCGTATCAAGTTCTTCCATGATCTCACGTTTTAAGGCTTCCTGTGGAGTCTCGCCTTCTTCTATCTTACCTCCCGGAAATTCCCATCCGCCTTTCAGATCTCCGTATCCTCTCGCAGTGGAAAAGACCTTTGTTTTATTTTCAATAGAATCGCATATAACTGCTGCAACTACCCTAACAACTTTCATATCACCTTTGTCTCCTTTAAAATATTACTTTGCAGATATCTAAGTAGATCCTCCCTGACAGGATGGTGCATCTTCATAGTGATCTTGGAAATCGGTTTCATATTGCCCTTGTTGTCTTCCTTCTGGCTATCTACCACATCAACAATATCAAACTGCCCCATATAATAAAAATTATTTTCCGCATCACTCTTCTTCACAAGCAAATGCTTGCGCGAAGCCGTAAGCACCTTCTGCATATAAGAACTTTTTGAGTCCTTTCCGATCTGAGAATCCCACTTAAAGATCATACTGTCTTCAAAAGCATCTGCATAGTCAGGTTTTCCGTCAACATAGTTTTTGCCTTCCTCTGCATCTTCTTTATGATATGTGATGAAGATAAAAACATCATCCCCTATGCGACTCATTCCATACATGGTTGAAGACAGATCTTTTCCGCAATTCATCAAAAGACTCACATCACGCCTTGAATATTTCTCGTACAAAACAAACGGCGTGTTTTCTGCCTTTCCCGATATATACTTATCCTTATACCTTTCAAGCCCCACAGCTATAATATCTTTAACCTGGCTGTTAAACTCACGATTCAGCAATTTCTCAGTATAGCTTAGCATTCGACGAAGCAACCTATTATCGCTGTTTTGAACCATATTTATGTCCATATACTTTTTGTATTCTTCTTCCTTGCTGACGAAATGTCCCTGAAGAACCTTGACCGAGTCACGAATTTCCTCATCTGTCACTGTGTACTCATAGCAATCAAAAAGTTCTTTTTGGATATCGGAAAAAGAAATCGATTCTTTTGCTAACAGTTCATTTAGAATAAACAACTCATTTGGCCTGACTCCGCTCAAGATTGTTTTCGACAGATATTCCAATATCAGTTTTTCATGGCCATCAAGCTCTTCCGAGTAATTCTTCTTTTCAACAGCCTCCATAAACTGCCAATATGTCTTATACTCACGAATGATAACTATAGGATCGATCTCTCCGTGTTTATAAAAATCAAGCAACATCGGCGCCCGCCCAATCCTGTTCTTAAGAGAAAAATAGCTCTCTTTTATAATAGTTCTTATTCCCTTTATCTTATCGATTGAATTAAAGATCTTGCCCTTTGATATCTCATCAAAATGTACCGTAGATGCGCCAGGTATCGTATTGTTTCCGGAAATAACATACTTTCTTATCGTATCCGGATTGTAAGTCCTATCACCGGAAAGAGCCACAGGAATCATAAAGTTGTTATTATAATTGCCAATGAAATCAAGAACCACAACATACTCTTTGTTATCCGCTTTTCTAAGTCCTCTTCCAAGCTGCTGGATAAAAACGATTGGAGACTTGGTCGGTCTTAGCATTATAACCTGATTTACCTCGACGATATCCACACCCTCATTAAGGATATCCACAGAAAAAATATAATCCAAAGGCTGCATATTGTCGGATGCTTCTTTTTCATCCATTGCAAGTCTCTCAAAGGCAATCTCTCTGTCCGTCTCTTTATCGTCACCACTAAGCGCTATAGTTCGATAACCAAGCGCATTAAATTTATTTGAAAGTTCCTCACATTCCTTATTTCTGCTACAGAAAATCAGACCTTTGACTCTGTCTCCGCTATACCCAAAGTATTCTGACTTCTCGATTATATGCTTAACACGCTCATCGCTTGTAAGCTTTGCAAAATCAGCTTCTGACAGATTCTTGGCTTTAATCTGATCATCAGTCAATAAAGAAATATCACTTATCCCAAAATAATGAAACGGACACAACAAATTTTCTTCCATCGCCTGCTGCAATCGTATCTCATAAGCAATCTGGTGATCATAAAGTTCATACACATTTTGCTCGTCGTCATCGCGCTTATCCGGAGTAGCAGTCATGCCAAGAAAAAGCTTTGGCTTAAAATATTCCATAACCTTTTGATAAGTATTCGCTGTACTGTGGTGAGCTTCATCCAAGATAATGCAATCGAAGCTATCGGGACTGAACCTCTTTAGATTCTCTTCTTTATGGAGTGTCTCGACCATCGCAAAAATGAACTCGGAATCATAATCATAATTGCCGGCTCCCACTATTCCCATCTTTTTTGATTTTTCAAAAACATTTCCAAACGACTTAATCGCCTGCTTTGCAAGTGTCGCCCTGTGCACCAAAAACAGCACTCTCTCAAATCCAAGCTCGCGCATTGCAAACGCAGAAGCATATGTTTTTCCCGTACCTGTAGCAGAAATAAGGAGAGCTCTGTCCTCTCCCGCATCAAGTATCTTTTTAAGATTGGCTATAAAACCAACCTGCATAGTGTTTGGTTTTAATCTGAATTTCTCTATAGACGGTACTTCATCCAGCTTTGCAATCTGTTTCTGATGCCGGATGATCTCATATTCTTCCTTGTATTTTTCATAGAAATCATCAAAAGAAAGAGCATAAGGAGAATTCCACAGATCGTTAAATTCATCAACGATCACTCTTGCCATTTCTCCCTTCTGCGTAGATACGATCTTGGTGTTCCACTCACGATTGCGCGTAAGAGCAAAACCGGTCATATTAGAACTACCGATAATAATGCGGTAGATTTCATCTTTTTTAAAAATATATCCTTTTGTGTGAAAGCCCTCGTCAGCAGCATCCACATCATACATCTTTAGCGTGATATTTTTTAGATCATGCAGTTTCTTAAGCGCCTTGGGATCACTGAAATTCAAGTAATTGGTCGTAAGGATCCTGCCGGGTATCTTCCTCTGCTCAAGCTCTTTAAGCGTCTGAAGGAGCGGTGTGATTCCGCCTTGCGTAATAAATGCAACACTTATACTAAAAGAATCACACGCCGCCAGTTCATCCTCAATTGAGGACAAAACTTTTTTACCCTCTTTATAATTATTTGAAACAAACTGCGGTCTGTACACCGCAGAAGATGCAATAGATCCGTCAATATACGCAGTATTTAAACCCGCTGTCAATTCTTCATAATTCATCACACTTCCCCCATATAGTCCATTATAGACTATCAAAAGAGCAAGTCAAAGGGACGGTTCCTGACATTGGAATCGTCCCTTTGACTTCTTTTTAATCTGAAAAGTGATATACATATTCTCTAGGTACAGTATTATTGTTTATCAATTCTACAACTGACATACCTCCGCTTACGAAAAATCGATACCATCCATCTCCTAAATCTTCGCCTGAAGTTATTGGTTTATCTCTTAATCTTAATCCCCAAGCACTATCTTTGGAATTTGACCATAGACGAATAGCATCATTAGAGTTTAGAGGTACATCACTATCATCCGTTTTTTTAATATATATATATTTATAAGTCCTCTTATATGTTAGATAAGGACTGATGGCTAAAGAAGATGAGCCATTAACTGATATCCAAGTATCAACATCAGTCATCATAGAGTCTTTTCCTGAATAAAATACATTTTTTGCATCCACATATCTAATATTATTATCTTCTCCTAAATCAACTTTTTCACCATTGCTTCCACTTGGGAAGTAGTACCCTCTGGAATTATAATTTGGAACATCTCTTGTATCCACATATCTGTAAAATGAATACTGTCCCATATCAATACTCATATCTCTTTTTGTCGCTTTGAATTTTCCACTTGCTTTAATAGCACATGATACACTTATAGATGAATCATAATATCCAGCAGGAAACGTTACCATCTCTTCACTACCAATCGGAAAATTATATCCCCCATTTTCTTTTTTATAATCTGCCATAGGTAATCTTTTAACTCCATTAATCTTTGGCGATGTAAGAGAGTCTCTTCCTCCGCCATAATAATTTCTTCCTATAGCCTCTATTTCCTTGGGAATTGTATAAACGTCCTCTCCGTTAGCTTTGATTACATAGTTCCCTTCCGAATTTTCAGAACCAACAAGGGATACGATAAATTTATTCTTTATATTATCCGTCTTATATTTAGGTGTTCCCTGCGCTGTCACAGTATACTTAGTTCTTTCCGCAGTGCCTGTCATATTCCCGATCGCATCCGAAACGGCACCTTCTATATCGGACTGCGACTTAAAATCCACAAATGAATTGTTGGCATCATAGTAGCCATACTCTCCATTCTCAACTCCAAATGAAAAGGGAACTTTAACACCGGATTTTATATTCTGTGTCTTTGCTTCCAACTCATCTACTCTTCCTCCAAGCAGTGCTAAAGCATTCTGCGTGGATGACAGATTGCTTACTATTGTCCCTGATCCGGGTATTTCCTCTTCTCCAACTGTGCTCTTTAAGTTATTAAGAAGGTCATCAAGCGTCTTCTGTGTAGCATCCATTTCTGTCAAAGATGATGTGATTGTCGCAATCTGATTTTGCAAAGTTCCAATTGAATCTGCGGTACCATTTTTTAGTTTACCTATCTCTTCTTCCATATCCGAGATATTGGCATTGGCAGATTCAATATCTGATTGATTTTGATTTATCAGATTATTTGTATCCTGTATTTGCTGCTCCAATTTTTCGCGAGCATCATTATCTTCTTCACCAAGAGACTTTAGCTCAGTCTTAAGGTCAGTTATTTCCTGTTCTAGATTTTGTATATTATCTTTATATGTTGAAATCTGATCTTGCTGCTCTGCCATATCCGATTTTAGCTCATCAATAATTGTATCTGTGGAAGATGTCCTTAGCTCTTCTATCCTTCCTTCCAAAGCAGATATTTCTGAAGTTGCAGATTCTTGTAGTTTGGATAATGTTGCTTGAAGCGTTGTAATCTCTTCTTTCAACACTTCAGAACTATCGCTATTGGTACCGTTTTCGATAAGTGATTGAATTTTACCCGTCTGGTTGTTGTACTTTGAAAGGATATCTTCATACTGTTTTGTAAGGTTATCAATCTTTGATTGCAGAGTATTCGTCTGATCCGAAGTAGCATACCCTTTATCCACTGTTTCTTTAATTTTATTGTTATCCGAGGTTATATCTTTAAGCTTATCTTTGATGCCATCAATCTCTTCTTGTATCGAGTTTGCTTTTGCTTTAAGATCATCAATATTTTTATATGCAGCATCAGATAAAGCTGTTTGCGCATTTGAATCTTTAGCCAATTTATTAAGATCCAATTCGATAATGGCAGTAACGGCTTTAGCCAGGTCTTCTTTCTGTGAATCAGAAAGTTCATAGGAAGAAAACATGTCAGATACTCTGTTTTCAAGCGCCTGTACCTCTTCTTTAGTAGCAAGACCGGAGATAGAGCTATTTATAAGTTTTGTTGAAACCAAGGTTGCGGTTTTCTCTGCAATCTCTGATGCATCTTCCTGCTTTATTACCGATTTGGTGTCAGAACCCTTGTTTAAATTCGAATAAGTCTTTAAAAAATCTTTTGTGTCTTCTTGAATATCTTCGCGTTTGCTATCTGCTATTACCTCTTGTTCCTTAGCTGTAACAGTAAAAGCATATAATTTTGCACCACCATATCCCCCAAGAATACTCAGACAGACAATCAGAATTCCCGAAAGAATAGTTGATAGTTTTCGATTACGACGTATGTTGTTATACATTTTTTGCTCTCCTATTCATATCTGAAGTTTTTTATGTTTTCTACCAGATTTAATATGGAAAAAAAGTAGTCGTAATTAAAATAAGCGTATACACCGAAATGTATACGCTCAATCTTAAATCTGTTTTTATTAAAATTCTTTTTTCTGAATAATTCTGTTGCTGACCACGAATGAGATCACAAAACTAGCGATAATAACTACAGGAATCATGATGAAAAGAACTCCTCCCTCCATAATCCATTCCAATCCCATCCATGCATACCTCAAAAAAGTATTAAATGGCTCAACCCTATCTTGAGCCAAGGAAAAAACTGCCTCACTACCAGCCACAATACAAACCAAAACGCCAAAAACCAAAGCAAGCACAATGCGTCCTTTTTCAACACCATACTTAAGCATCACAGGAATTGTCACACTGCAAAGAATCATAAATACCGGCATGATCATAGCACTTTGAATCCAAGCATGACCTGTCGAAAAAACACTCTTATACTTTACTATAGAAATAACAACACTTATCAGATAAGAAAAAAACCAGCTTGTCACAAGTACAATGGCAAAAAGCAAGTATTTTTCTTTAACATAGTTCTTCCTTGCATTCGGCATTGTCATCAGAAATGCCATACCATTATCATAACTGTCATATGACAGCGTTGAATAAGCCATTATCAAGGCAAGCATTGAAAAATAATTAATCACAAAATGGTAATCCATAGCAAATCCCATTGCCAATGCCATCAAAAAATACATAGCAAAAAGCTTTTTCCTCTGCAAAAGCAGTCTGAAATCTTTTATCAAAAACCCTTTCATGTTTCATTTCCTCCTAAGGTCAGCACGATGATAGAATAATCGTTGATAGATAGGACCTCTTTATTAAAATTCCCTCTTTTCCATAATCTTGTTGCTGATAATAATTGAAATCGGTAAAATAACTGCAAATACAATAATCGTAAACGTCGATCTCTTTATATCGTAAAGCACATTATATTCCGATGTTTTCCCAACAAAAGCAATTATCTTTCCAACTCCAACAGTAGCAAGCACAATGCCCCCAAAGATTAAAAATATTACAATACGGCCTTTTTCAACTCCAAACTTCAACATTGTGGGAATTATCAAGCAACAAAATAAAATCATAATTGGTAAGTAAAAGGTCACACTTTCGAAAATGTCTAGTATATCAAACATTTCATCAGTTATTACCCAAACAATGCATTGGACAAAAGACGTTATGAATTCACTTGATATCAGCACAATGCATGAAAATAGAAATTTTTCTATTGTATATACTTTTCTGGCATTCGGTAACGTCATCAAAAATGGCATCCCATTGTCAAACCAATCATACGAAATGGTTGAAATAACCATAGCCAAAGGAAAAAACATAAAGAAACTTGTCGCATAAAAATCTTCCATGAAATAACACATACATACAAATATAATCAAATATATTGCAATCAACTTCTTCTGTTGTAAAATCAACCTGAAATCTTTTATAAGTAAACCTTTCATCCTTCATTCCTTCCCAATGTCAGCACAATGATATCATCAATACTACTGTTTTCAACTACTATGCCGGGATAATTATCAATATAGAACTGTTTCTCATTTGTAAGACAGGTTATACTGAATTTCTCTTTTCTACTTGCAGTCACAAATTGCTTGTCAAGTTCCTCATATTCCTTTTCCGACATCTTAAGAAGCCCGTATTTGCTGAGAAGCACATCAGTATCTTCATGCATAATGATGCGCCCTCTGTCGATCATGTAAATATCATCACAAAGCCCCTCAAGATCCGAAGAAATATGTGAGCTGATCAAAATAGAGCGTGAACTGTCCTCTTCAAGATACTCTCTTAACATGCCAAGAACCTCATTTCTTGCAAGCACATCCAGTCCTGTAGTAGGTTCGTCAAGCACAAGAAGCTTTGCCTTGTGACTGATTGCCAAAAGAACTTTAAGCTTCGCCTTCATACCGCTCGAAAAATCCTTTATCTGCTTATCCATAGGAAGCTCAAACTTCTTACACCTTTTAATAAATTTTTCCCTTTCAAATTTTGCATATGTTGCACTCATGATACTCACAATGTCATGGATGGTAAGAAGCATGCTCATACCGGAATCCGAAAGAGCAACACCTATCGCATCCATATTGACTCCCGGATCATTCCCCATTACTTTTACGCTGCCGCCGTCAGGGCTTATAAGTCCGAGAATAGCCTTGATCGTAGTGCTCTTACCCGCTCCATTCTTGCCGATAAGGCCGGTAACTGCACCTTCCTTGATATTCATAGAAACATTGAGTTCAAATCCTTTATACTTCTTTTGAAGCTTATCTATCACAACCATTTCTTTCTCCTCATCATTCGCTCAAGATTATTTCCAAGATTTCTCTGATCTCTTCATCCTTGATTCCAAGTGCTCTCGCACGTTCCACCGAAAGAGCAAACTCCTCTTCTATAGACTTTTTCCTTGCTTCCGAGGCAAGTGCCGCATCCGTCTCCGCGACAAAGCTGCCTTTTCCGTGTACGGTGACAATAAAGCCTTCTTCTTCAAGTCGGTCGTATGACTTCTTAACTGTAAGAGCGCTTATCTTCAGGTCATTAGCAAGCTTCCTTACAGATGGAAGTGCATCGCCCTCCTTGAGTTCACCACTTATTATCTCCTGCTTTATATTGTCTATAAGCTGCTCGTAAACCGGCACCATAGACGAATTTTTTATAACGATCTGCATGCGTATGTCCTTTCCCGGAGCCCCCGCCTGCGCAGTGCGATGGTCGAAAGATTTACTGCAGAAACCTTTCTCCTCCGTTCGTATATCAGTGTATAACAGCATATAACAGTTGTCAACTGTTATATACTGTTTGCTCGATAAAAAAAGAAAAGCCGACTCCCGAAAAAACTCCGAAAGCCGGCATTTATGCATATTCTATGTGTTTATTATCAATCTTCGTACTTCGAAACCATATCCAGAATTTCCTGCGCGTATTCAGGATACTGCCTTGCCATATCTTCAACCTCATTCTTGGCATTACCGGCAACAATGTCTCTGTTGTACTCCATACGCTTTCTGAGTGACTGGCGGCGCACGTTCAGGCTGTGCCTGATCTCAACTTCTTCGTTATGGCTAAGAAGCGCTTCTGCCTGATGTATCCAAATCTCAGGATCACGCACTCTATAGTGTCTCAGCATATAAATGAGATCCTTCTGATTAGAGTCAAGAAGCCTTCTCGCATCATCGATCTTCTCGCGTTCTTTGCGCTCTTTCAAATATTTATTGTAGAGCTCATTAAGTTCAGCCGAACTCATAACCCTGTATTTCATGCGAAGATAATCAAGAAGATTTGTATTGTTTACGTATCTTACCTTAACCTGATTCTGCAACATGATAAGTCTCGAAATGGACTTCTTCAAATTCTTAAGCTCAACCTGCGCATTCGTACTCTGAACATAGAGCACGGTAATAGATATCGCAGCAAGAAGGATAAGCACCATATAACCGTAGACAACATTTAACTTCAGAGCAACCTGCAGTATCAAAAGAAATATTATCATAACCACAAGAACAACTCCGACAGTGACTGTCAGCTTCTTTGAGTTTTCAATAGTACTGTTAAGGTCGTCCTCTCTGAAAATATAAGCCTCGTGCTCAGCATCAAGGCGCTTGAGGTCGTTCTTTATCTTCTTCTGGAAAGTCTCAGCATCCAGCAGTTTCTCGGATGCTTCCTTGGCATTGTCCTTGAGTCTGTCCATGCGTTCAAACTCTTCATCCGTCATCCTGCTCTTTCGCTTGTCGAACTTCTCCTGAATCTCTCTTGATTCAACAATCTTACGCGCACAGTCATCTATCTCTTTTCGCTGTTCGGGAGGAAGTGCGTTGATCTCCTCCATGTCCCTTAGATGACTCGTGACATCGTTGTACTCAAACTCAAGAGCATCAAGCTCTCTGGCTGCCTCCTCCATCTGCTGAAGGCAACTTCCTATATATTCCCTTCTCTGAACCGGATCATCCATATCGAGGTCTTTCCTCGTATAGACTATATCACTCCAGTTTTCAAGTTCTGCCTGCTTCTGGCGATCTTCGTCCATGGACTTGCGAAAAATCTTGTCCAAAAAACCCATCTTCTCATCTCCTCGGGCCGCCGGTCTTCTCCCTGACTGCCTCCCTGTACTTCGCTTTTATGCTCTCTGTGACTTCGCCGACCTTCTCATAATACTCGTGCATCTTTCCCTCAGCCTTGTACACACCGAGCGTTCCGATAACGTGATTCTCATCGCTTGCGGCATAGAGATCCTGATACTCATTCATTCTTCTCTCAAGTTCCAAAGAAGCCTCGTATGCTTCCTGCTTATTCTCGTTAATAAACGCCACATACTCTTCATCAGTCATCTTCATTCTGAGAGCCGCAAGATACTGGATATAAGACTCGTTGTCATTGCCGTCCTCATATGCCTTCTTAAACAGCTCCGCTGCTCTGTCGAAAAGAAAAAGTCTCGCGTACATGACGCCTTCGTTGTGCTCTATCCTTGACCTGATATTAAGGTCGATATCCGGCGTATTCTCAAGCAAAAACTCATATTCCTTAAACGCCATGCTGTACTTCTCGCTCTGCATAAGGAAATCCGCTCTCGCGAGCTTCTTACTGTATATATCCATCCCCGCGTTGTCGCGAAGTATGCTCTCCGTCCGCTCTATCTCCTTGCGCGTGTTATATCCGACATAATCAAGGATTGTTCCCGCAAGCGCCGCAACAGAGCACTTCTTTGCTGCCATTCCCTTGAGCTCGTTGGCAAGCTTCACAAGAGAACACTCTTTTTCTATCCATGTAAAAAGATCGTCTCCAAAGCTCTCTTCATCGAGCAAAAAGGCATTCTGAACAATGCAATAGCACAGTTCTTCTATGCAGAAGACATTTCTGCCTATCTTTTCCATATGAAACGGCGTTTGCGCGTATGTTCCTATACATAGTATCGGTTTATTCATATCTGCTGCCTACTTTCATTAAAGTTCTATGATCTGTTCCCAGGATTTGCCCGATGACGGGAAAAGCTCTCCAAATCCCATATCCAGCACTCTCACATTCACTTCGCTGACGGAATTCATGTTCATAAGGATCCTGAGCCTTGTTGTTCCGGGCGGTCTCTTCTCGAGCCCGTCAAGATACAGCTGCACCATCTTGGGCATCTTACCTGTAAGCGGCGTCACCTGTATATTGAGTATCCCACTCTGGTCCATGATTATATCCATTCCGGTCTCTGCTTCGTACCAGTTTATTCCTGCATCAAGAAGCGCGCTGTACACTTCCGTTCCGCACTTCAAAAGATTTATTCCAAGATTCGATTTAAGTTTATCCTCGCCAAGGAAAACGAACTTTACCGGCTTTGTGGGATTTATCCTCTCTCTCGCCGCAATGCTCGCGCCCTTGCTGAACATGTTATTTCCCTGAAAAACTCTTCTGGTCCTGCACAGGAATTCAAGAGATCTCTTTTGCCACTTCTCCCTGAATCCGTCGCCCAAAAGAAATACCGTCGAAATGATCTTCTCGCTGCAGACCTTCTGCATTATGGTAAGAAACTCATCGTCGAGCCTCTCGCACATCTTGTGGTATGCTGCGCCCTCTTTTGGAAATCCTTCCGAAGAAAACTTCAGGTCATCGTAAGTACTCTCATCTATCGTTGCCACAACAGGCGTCGTGTTGTGATTGAGAGTCATCTCGTAAACTCTCAAAGTCTCCATATCAAAATCGCACGCAACAACCGTGTGATTCATAAGCTCTTCCGGCTGATACAGCATGTAGTTATAAAAGCTTTCCTCGTGGCTCTGGTAAAAGATATTTTCAGTCTTAAACTCTAGCGCCGACGTCACCGCGTTTAGAACCTGTATCATCCTGTTATCCAGCGATCTTGTGGTAAACATTATCGACTCGACATTATCAAGAGAAAGCTCCATTGATAACAGCGAAAGGCTTCTTTTTATGAACAAGGTCAAAAGAGCTATCGGATCGTATTCCGCATCTCCGACAACTACCGGTTTTCCTTCCCTCGCGGCACTTACAAGATTGTACACGGGAAGCCCGTCCTGTTCCTCTATGTGACGAACAGCCTCTTTTCCATAAAACCACTGGTTGACATCATTTTTTTTGCAAAGAACGGTAGGAATGTTATAAAGTTCGGATCCTGCAAGCACTGATAAAGTTTCCGGCATATCCGCATCGGATGCCAGAAAGCTTATCTGTGAGACCTTCTCTCCCAGATCATATCCAAGTACAAAACGTCTTTCTCCAGAATTTCCAAAAAGCATTTTATATCTTCCTCTTACTCTTTACTATTTTCCTTTACCGGTTTAAAAATACCGCTGCAGATAAAGTTCTTTTTCTGATATTCCGCAAGGAGCTTATCCACTGTGTCGTAGTCCTGAAGTGTCTCTCCTATCATGATATCGTTGATGATACTGTACCTGCTGTTGCTGTCGCTCTGATTCTTTGTAATATCACTCTTCTGAATGGTACCGCTCTCCGTCAGAGCATCTTCGTTATCCTCTTTATCCTCAGTGATGTAGTACTGAAGCTGCTCTCCGAAAAAGAGAACGAACGCGCAGACATATATTCCCTCGTACATCTCCTGAAGTTCGACACTGTGATACTCGTTGTCCTCTTCACCCGCAAGTCTGTAATGAATATGACAATGAGTTCCGGGTTCCGTCCTGTACTCAAGCATCGTCTTATCTTCAAAATGTGAAAGTTCCGGAACAATCTCCGAATACTCAAGATAGAACGGGAAATATATATTGCTTGCCATAAGGTTCTTTATGAATCCTTTAGCCACATCTTTGTTTACTTCTTCTTCGGAGCTCTTTTCCGTAGCATAATACCTTAGATACGCCAGCTTGCACACATCCTGAATAGGCATATCCTGAAGCGCCAGAGCCTCTATCCTCTCGAAGATATACCTGTCGGTAACGCTTCCATGTACGAAATAGTCGTACGCTCCCAGTGACAAAAATGCCATCTCAACGTCCGCATTTGCGCCGCTGTGTATATAAGACTTGAAAATATCAGTCTTTTCACCGATATACGATCCGCTGAAGAGCATCTGAATGAGCATTCTCTCGGAAAGAGAATACGTATCTATTCCGAATGCCTCTGCAGCCTTCCATATATCTCTCATTTCTTTTACCGTACCCGAAAAATTCTTCTCGAGATACTTAAGAAGCTGCTCGTCATACTTGCCGTTTGTAAATGCAGAGTACGCGATCTCAACCTCTTTTGCCGAAACGCCCAGATTATCCATATCGATAAGTCTGTCGCACATTCTGAGGATTACTTTGGCGTCTATTCCATACGTTCCGTAAGTTCCCATCCATTCAAGTGCGTTGTCACACATGCCTCCGAGGACCATAAGCTCGATTATCTCATTTCGCTCATGCCCCATCATATCTATCGGGTTAATGCCTGCAAGATACTCCGTGAGCTGCCTTGTAAAATCATTGTCGTAATAGAATCTCACAAGACTGCTTCGTATCTCATTCCTGTATTCCTTCTTTACGAACTCGGAATCCGCAAGGTCTTTGTACCTTCCGACATTCTCCATGTCTATGGTGTACGCGTTTTTACCGAGATCGCAAAGGAACAGATCGAGGTTCTCTCTGCCCTTCTGAATATAAGGAATCGCATAGCTCGAAAGCTTGCCGGGTATCATCAGCTTGATATTTGAATACGGCACGCTGACCGCATATCTGTTTTCGTCATGATCCACCAAAAGAACCGTGTAATCACTTCCGTAAAGCGGCACAAATGCACGCCCTCCGCTCATCGGATAGCGCATCTCTTTTTCGCACTTATCGTAAATGACGCAAACGCCGCACATATTCTGATTATCAGTCTTGATCTCAGATGTATAAAGAACCGCAAGCACCTTTGATGCATTCGAAGCATCAACCATCTGCTTTGTGAGAAGGTTCTTGTACAAGTATCCAAGATCCTTGCCTACACGTCCTTTATCAAGCTGCGCCATAAGATATTTCTCTATCTGAGGCACATATGTATCATAAAGCTCAGGATATTCCTGTCTTCTTTCATGAATATATCTGTAAAGTATCGCGTTCTTGTCATATTCAAGAGTGCTCTGGTATGAGAAGTACATGAGAACCATCTTGTTGATCTCACAAGGAAGCTGCCCATCCTCTTTTACATAAATGGACATCATGTAATACTCATAGAGCCTTGTTATCCTAAGCTCTCTTTCAACACCCTTTTCATACCACTCAAACGCAAACTTGCCGGTCTCTCCACCCTTTATCAAAAGAGATACGATAGCTTCAAGCACGTCGTCGCTTCCCTTTATCTTGTAGCAGGCTTTGAGTATTCTAAAGAGTCTCTTGTCGAAGTTTCTGACTCTTGCCGACAAATATACGATCTGGTCTATAAGATTAAGGCTGAGGATTTCTTTTTTTGCCCCATACTCAAGAATACTGAGTTCCTGACTCTCGAGCCTTGCAAGTATTGAAGGAGCCTCGTTCAAAAGATTCATTCCCTCAAGGTACAGTATTGGACTCATGCAGCCGTGTGAAAGCTGCTCGCCTATCATAATCCACTTTCTCTGACCGCTCATCACATGCTCTTCGCTCACATACTGAAGAAGCCATGTTATACGCCAGTTGTCGGGATTTCTTCTAAAGATTCCCTCAAGTCTCTCAGATACGTCATTTATTATTCTGTCTTCTTTACTGCAAAGAGATGTCAGATACAGATGGTAGCTGTAGAGCACATCTCCGGGCGCATTCTCAACTTCCATTGCAAGCTGATCGAGTATCCACTTGCCTTCATTGACTCTGCCCGCAGTAATATAGTAATGAGCCGTATAAAGTCTGAACTCAATATCTTTATCATCAAGAGCGTTCATCTTGGAAATGATCTTTCCTGTCTCAGAAACCCACGCTCTTGAAGTTATCTTTTTACATCTGAAACTCTCGTATGTCTTAACGAGCTGTACAACGAACTTCTTCTTTTCCTGATAATCTGCTGAAGGATGCTTTCCCGTCAGATTAACGGAAACCGTCACAGGAAGTTCTGCCTTAAAAAATGCATTGCAAAAGATAATCTTTCCGAAGTTATTACCGCTGTGAAGCTTCTCGGGACGAAGTCTTAACTTCAAATGGCAGCTGCTTCCGGTAAAATCATCCTCTGTGATCTCGTATTTATCGAGCATTATGAATTCGCCTTCAACCTGTGCCTTTAACTTGCTATAGCCCCATCCGTTCCTTGTTATAAGGATCCCGTTGTCATGCGGAAGTCCCGTATAATCAATAACAAGTTCCTTTTGATCAAGCAAAAAATTCATCGGGCGCTTCTTACTGATCGCAATAAGAAATTCTTCGACGTTCTGCTCATTTCCGGGCACATAAGAAAGACCTCTGTAAAGGCTCTCGTACTGCTCATCATTTCCTTTGAATATGGAAATAAAGTCACTTGAATAAAAGAGGTCAATCGCCTCTTCCCAATCAGTCTTTGCCAAATTTGCAAAATGAAACAGATTCTTGATGTCACCAAGACTTGATGCTATCTGCTCATGTCTAACCGTGACCACGAAAGGAAGAACATACTCTCCCTGATTTGATACTATTCTAAAATTCCCCTGGAGCACATCACCCTGTGCAAGTCCCAAAGAATTAAATCTATAAGATACTTCATAAGGTGAACCTGAAAAATTCTCTGTGAGAACCTCCATTCGTATTTCCGTGGAGCTCACCTTGCCGGTAACCAATCTGTCTTCAGGTCCGAATATGGTAAAAGAACCTTCGGAAGTCTCACCGGGACTCACCAAAAGTTCAATACGCGGAGTTGAAAAATCTAATTTCTTCTCGGCATACTCATATTTTCCCTGCAAAATTCTCTCAACTATCTCTCTCACGCCGCACCCCATAATACTTTCATCCATTTTAGTATACCACGATAATGCGACGTGTTCATTGTTACAATTTGCTTAATTACCTTCCGTAAATTAGTTCCCAACTGAAGGTATTTAAAGAAGGAGATTTGCGCTAAATCAGTGCAAATCTCCTTCTTTTGGTTAGTTGATCATAAATATCTCTGCCTGTGTCTCATCTTTTATAGACTTATCTGTTCTTATCGCCATGACATCTCCGCTTATTGTAGGAAGTTCAATGAGCTTAAAAGGATCTTTAGGATCAGGTACCTTTACTGCAGCCTTCT
>JAFZQT010000004.1 GCA_017620235.1 Butyrivibrio sp.
GATGCGGAAAAAGATATCTATGATAAGCTTCACAGATCGCCATATCGAAATTATCTGAATAAGAAAAGACCGGATACCCATCCCGCTGTTTATATGATGTGCATCGATAAGACAGACAAGATAGAAGAGCTTTCTGAGGAGATAAAAGAAGACGAAGTCTACGAAGAGCTCAAGATAATGGCATATCCTTCAGACGATTATCCGGGATATTCTTATCTCAAGATCTACAACAAGAATGCATCCGTTCAGAACATGATAGATTACCTTGCGGCTATGGCGGGAACGGAGGATGTAGTAACTTTGAGTGATAATAAGAGAAACAGATCAGATCTGTATTTTGAGGAATGCAATCGCCTTGTGCGCAAGATACATCACATGTTCTATTGGGACAAAAAACATGGTAGAAGATTTAGGTTTAAAGAAGTATGATATAGGTGTCACATTTTCTTTTTACAATAGGCGTGAAATGTAGTAAATGGAGGTGATAGCAATAATTGATAAAAATTTAGCAAGAATGTGTATAGTAAATTTGACTGAAATATTCTATTTTACTAAGGATGCAAACTAGTAATAGGAGGAAATTATGAACCATAGCGTAATTACAGATGAGTATTTAGCTAAGATGGACGCTTATTGGCGTGCAACTAACTATCTCGCTGCAGCACAGTTATATCTTCTTGAGAACCCTCTTCTTCGTGAGCCTCTTAAGAAGGAACATATTAAAAAGAAGATCGTAGGTCACTGGGGAACAGTTCCCGGACAGAACTTTATTTATGTACACCTTAACCGTGTCATCAATAAGTACGATCAGGACATGATCCTTATTTCAGGTCCCGGCCACGGCGGAAACTTCTTCGTAGCCAACACATACCTTGAGGGATCATATAGTGAAGTATATCCCAATGTAAGCCGTGATATGGATGGTTTACAGAAGCTTTGCAAGCAGTTCTCATTCCCCGGCGGTATCTCCAGCCACGTTGCTCCCGAGACACCCGGTTCTATCCATGAGGGTGGTGAGCTTGGTTATTCAATTGCACATGCTTTCGGTGCAGTATTTGATAACCCTGAGCTTATCGCAGCTTGCGTAGTAGGTGATGGTGAGGCAGAGACAGGACCTCTTGCAACATCATGGCAGTCAAACAAATTCCTTAACACCGTTTCAGATGGTGCGGTACTTCCTATCCTTCATCTTAACGTCTTTAAGATTTACAATACTACAATTCTTTCTCGTCTTTCACACGAGGAGCTTGAGGCATTCTTCAAGGGTAACGGCTGGAAGCCTTACTTCGTAGAGGGATCAGATCCCAAGGAGATGCACCGCAAGATGGCTGAGACTCTTGACGTTGTTGTTGATGAGATCAAGGCTATCCAGAAGAAGGCTAGAGAGACAGGCGATACAACAAGACCTATCTGGCCTATGATCGTTCTTCGCACACCTAAGGGATGGACAGGTCCTAAGTTTGTTGACGGCAACAAGATCGAGGGCTCATTCCAGGCTCACCAGGTTCCTGTTATGATGGACAAGCCTGAGCACATGGATATCCTTAAAGAGTGGCTTGAGAGCTACCATGCAGAGGAGCTCTTTGATAAGAACGGACGTCTTATTCCTGAGCTTGAGGAGCTTGCTCCCAAGGGAGACAGACGTATCGGTGCTAACCCTCATGCTAACGGTGGTAAGCTTCTTCACGATCTCAGACTTCCTGATTTCCGTAAGTATGCTATCGACGTTCCTGCACCCGGCGCTGTTGAGAAGCAGGATATGATCGAGCTTGGCGGATACATCAGAGACGTATTCAAACTCAACGAAGAGCAGAAGAACTTCCGTATCTTCGGACCCGATGAGACAATGTCTAACCGTCTCAACAAGGTATTCGAGGTTACAAACCGTGATTGGAACAACCCTATCGACAAGGATACAGACCAGTTCCTTGCTTCAGATGGACGTGTAATGGATTCAATGCTTTCAGAGCATATGTGTGAAGGATGGCTCGAGGGATACCTTCTTACAGGTAGACACGGCTTCTTCGCTAGTTACGAAGCATTCATCCGTATCATAGATTCAATGGCTGCTCAGCATGCTAAGTGGCTTAAGGTTTGCAGCGATCTCTCATGGAGACAGCCTATCGCATCCCTTAACCTTCTTCTTACATCAAATGTATGGCAGCAGGATCACAACGGATTCACACATCAGGATCCCGGATTCCTTGATCATATTTCAAACAAGAAGGCAGACGTTGTAAGACTTTATCTTCCACCCGATGCTAACTGCTTGCTCTCAACAATGGATCACTGCTTGAAGAGCAAGAACTACGTAAACGCTATTGTAGCAAGTAAGCATCCCAGACCACAGTGGCTTACAATGGAGCAGGCTGTTAAGCACTGCACACAGGGTATCGGCATTTGGGATTGGGCTTCAACAGATACAGGTGAAGAGCCTGATATCGTACTTGCATGCTGCGGTGATACACCTACACTTGAGGCACTTGCTGCAGTTGATATTCTCCACAGAGAAATGCCTGAGGTTAAGGTTCGTTTCGTAAACGTTGTTGACCTTATGAAGATGGAGCCTAAGAACAAGCATCCTCACGGACTTTCAGACGTAGAGTACGATACAATCTTTACAAAGGATAAGCCTATTGTATTTGCATTCCATGGATATCCGACTCTTATCCATGAGCTTACATATACAAGAACAAACAGAAACATCCACGTTTACGGATATCATGAAGAAGGAACAATCACAACTCCTTTCGACATGAGAGTTCAGAACAAGATTGACCGTTTCGACCTTGTTATTGCTATGCTTAACAACATGCCTCAGTTTGGCAATAAGGGCGCATTCCTCATCCAGAAGATGAGAGATAAGCTCGTTGAGCATAAGACATACATTCACGACATCGGTGTTGATATGCCTGAAGTTGCTGAGTGGAAGTGGACAGGTGTGAAGTAATTATATAATTCTTTATATCCAAATAATATTAGGGCATCTGCGATATATTGTCGCAGATGCCTTTTTATACCGTAGTAAATTGATTTCCTTTTATGATATAATGAAATTCGGAATGTCCAAAGAATTGCGGAAGAGGACCAAAATTATGGCTACTAAAAACAGAATTAAACTAAAAGGTAAATTGGTGACATATCTTAAAGTATTGATGTACTTGGGCATTATGTTGCTTGTTGTAAATCTTGCGGTATTTATAGCAGACGAGTCTGCTGGTTTGATTCTTTTGATTTTTACCGGTTTTTATTTTGTTTCGGTCATGTACCTTAATTTCTACAATAAACCCATCATAATGAATGAGCTTATCAGTTTTGCCACTCAGTATGGACAGATTCAGAAGAGACTGTTAAAAGACCTTGATCTTGCACATGCTGTTCTTGATGATTCAGGTAAGGTTGTTTGGGCAAACACTGCGTTTGAAAAAGCTGTTCATATGGAAAAGGGAATCCATAAGAAAACAATCTTTTCATTCTTCCCCGGATTATCAGCAGATAAATTCCCGGAGGGAAATGAGGAAGCATCATATAAGGTAGACTTTGAGAACAGCAACTACACTATCAAGTTTAAGAGAATATCTCTTCGTGAGATGGCTGTAAACAGCGACATAATAGATGCTGAAGGATATGAAGGAAGCCTTATTGCCGTTTATCTGTATGATGAGACGGCGCTCAGACTTGCAATTCAGGAAGTTGACAATCAGTCGCTGGCAGCAGGTCTTATTTACATAGACAACTACGAAGAGGCTTTAAACAGTGTAGAAGAGGTTAGAAGATCTCTTTTAACTGCTCTTATAGACAGAAAGATCAATAAATATATCGCATCAAGCAACGGTATCTCTAAGAAGATAGAAAAAGATAAGTACTTTGTTGTTATGCCTAAGAAGTCTTGCGAGACTCTTATCAAACAGAGATTCGACATACTTGAAGACGTTAAGACAGTTAATATCGGAAACGAGATGGCTGTAACGCTTAGTATAGGACTTGGTCTTGATGGACTGTCATATGCGCAGAACTATGAGTTTGCACGTAACGCGATCGACCTTGCTCTTGGTCGAGGCGGCGATCAGGCGGTAGTTAAGCGCGCAGAGAGCACTTCCTATTATGGAGGAAAGAGCCAGACTATTGAGAAGAGTACACGAGTAAAAGCGAGAGTAAAAGCTCACGCGCTTCGTGAGATTATTTCCGGAAAAGATACTGTAATTGTTATGGGACACCGAATGGGCGATGTGGATAGCTTCGGTGCTTCTGTTGGTATTTATAGGATTGCCAGAACTTTGGAGAAAAAATGCCATATTGTTCTGAACGATGTGACAGCATCAATGCAGCCGCTTGTTGATCTGTTTAAGAGCAATCCCGATTATGAAGATGATATGATAATCAGCAATCAGCAGGCAATTGATATCGCAGGAAATAATGCGGTATTGGTTGTTGTTGATGTTAATAAACCGAGTATTACAGAGTGCCCGGAACTTTTGAGATTCTGTAAAACTATCGTTGTTCTCGATCACCACAGAGCGGGAACGGAAGTTATTGAGAATGCGACTCTTTCATATGTCGAGCCGTATGCGTCATCGGCATGTGAGATGGTTTCTGAAATCCTCCAGTATATAGGAGAGAACGTTAAGATTCACAATGAAGAGGCGGACAGCCTTTATTCCGGAATGATGGTCGACACCAATAACTTTATGAACAAGACAGGTGTCAGAACATTTGAAGCAGCCGCTTATCTTAGAAGAAACGGCGCAGATGTGACAAGAGTCAGAAAACTGTTCAGAGAAGATGCTAACGAGTATAAAGCTAAGGCTGATGCAGTCAGTCAGGCAGAGATATATCGCGACAGATATGCATTCTCTATAATGAAGAGTGATGATATACAGAGTCCTACTATCATTGGCGCGCAGGCGGCAAATGAGCTTCTTAACATCAAGGGCGTAAGGGCAAGCTTTGTATGTACCGATTATCAGAACAAAGTCTATGTGAGTGCCAGATCTATTGATGAAGTCAATGTTCAGATCATCATGGAGAGACTTGGCGGCGGCGGACACATGAGTTCTGCAGGATGTCAGATTGAAGGAATGCCGGTTGAAGAGGCAGTTGATGTAGTTAAGGACGTAATCGATAAAATGATTGAAGAAGGAGAATTATCATAAATGCAGGTTATATTACTTGAAGATGTAAAGAGCTTGGGCAAAAAAGGCGAGATTGTAAAAGTTAGTGACGGATATGCAAAGAACTTTGTTATTCCAAAAAAACTTGGCGTAGAAGCAACACAGAAAAATCTCAACGAGCTCAAGAATCAGCAGAAAAGAGATTCTATACTGGCGCAGCAGCGTCTTGACGAAGCCAAAGCATATGGCGAAAAAATAAGCAAAGAGACAGTACAGCTTACAATGAAAGCAGGAGAAGGCGGAAGAGTATTTGGATCGGTTTCAACCAAAGAAATTGTAACTGCAGCAAAAGCTCAGTTTGGATTTGATATTGATAAAAAGAAACTTCAGATGCCGGAACCTATAAAGTCATTCGGAACATATGAGATTCCGGTAAAACTTCACCCTCAGGTTACAACAGTATTGAAAGTGAGCGTAAAGGAACAGTAAGAAATGGCAGAGGAGACTCTATTAAAGCGTGTCGCCCCCAACAGTCTGGAAGCAGAGCAATCTGTTGTCGGTGCGATGCTGATGGATAAAGAAGCGATAGAAATTGCGTCCGAGATAGTAAATCCGGACGATTTCTATAATAGGCAGCTCGGAACGGTTTTTGAGACAATGGTGGAACTTAACCGTGAAGGAAGTGCTGTCGATTTTGTAACGCTCCAAAACAGGCTCAGAGAAAAGAATGTGCCGCCGCAGGTCAGCAGTGCGGAATATATTGGAGAATTGGTTTCTGCGGTACCTACTTCCGCAAATGTAAAGTATTATGCCCAGATAGTTGCAGATAAGTCTACGCTTAGAAAGCTTATCCGTGTAAGCGAAGAGACAATAAATACATGTTATTCAAACAGTGAGAATATGGAAGGCATACTCAATGATGTTGAAAAGAGTGTCTTTCAGATCACACAGAAAAGAAATACCGGTGAATTTGTTTCTATCGACCAGGTTGTAATGAATGCTCTGAACCGTATAGAGCAGGCAAGTAAGATGAAGGGAAACGTTACCGGACTTTCTACCGGCTTCCTTGATCTTGATTACAGCACGGCAGGATTTCAGCCTTCAGACCTAATACTTATCGCGGCCAGACCTTCAATGGGAAAAACTGCGTTTGTACTTAATATAGCGGAGCATATGGCATTCCATGATAATAAATGCGTTGCGATATTCTCGCTGGAAATGTCAAAGGAACAGCTTGTAAACAGACTACTTGCGATGGAGTCTCATGTAGATTCACAGCATATCAGAACAGGTAATATGTCTGATATGGACTGGGAGAACCTCATCGAAAGTGCAGATGTTGTAGGCTCTTCCAAACTTATCATAGATGATACTCCCGGTATATCGATTCAGGAGCTCAGATCAAAGTGCAGAAAGTACAAGATGGATCATGGGCTTAATATAATCATGATCGACTACTTGCAGCTTATGACAGGTGGATCGGGAAGAGGATCGGAGTCTCGTCAGCAGGAAATATCAGATATTTCAAGATCACTCAAGGCGCTTGCCAGAGAGCTTAATGTGCCGGTTGTAGCACTTTCACAGCTTTCCCGTGCGGTTGAGCAGAGACCTGATCACAGACCTATGCTTTCAGATCTTCGTGAATCCGGAGCTATCGAGCAGGATGCCGATATGGTTATGTTCATATACAGAGATGATTATTACAACAAAGATACCGAAAAAAAAGGCGTTGCAGATATTATTATCGCTAAGCAGAGAAACGGCCCGATTGGAACGGTAGACCTTTTGTGGCTTCCCGAATTTACAAAATTCGCGAATCTTGAGAAGGGACATTGAATTTATCCGAATAAAATAAAAAAGAGCAGTTTTAACCGAGTAAACTCGAAAAACTGCTCTTTTATTATTTTTGCTTGGCTTAGCCCTGTGTGATTGCAGCTACAGGACACTGAGCAGCACAAGAACCGCAATCGATGCATGTGTTAGCGTCGATAACGAACTGTGAGTCACCCTGTGAAATTGCAGAAACAGGACACTGAGCAGCGCATGAGCCGCAGCTGATGCAACCATCATTAATAACGTATGCCATAATAATCTCCTTCCATGTATTGGATACTATAGAATATTGTAACAAAAAACGATTGGTATTTGCCATTACCAACCTTATTACGTTTATATAATATAATAAGAATTATGTTTAAGCAATATAGTAAACGAAAACTTTTATCAGTCAATAACGTTATTTGATAAAAAAATAACAGATAATAGCGAATAAAAACCAGACTGGAAGAGGCTTTGGCGATAAGGGGCAAACCCTTGCGCGGATTGACATTTATATGGATTTAATGATAGTATTGAATTTGGCAGAATAAGAGTGAAAACTAGTCCGTCACACTGTTTTCGGGAAAGAAAGCTTGTTGACGGAATTTTTACACTATTTCTTTTTTTTTAACACAAATTAATAAATATGCCAAAAATAATCCAAAATAAAGGTAGGAGGAAACAAAATGGCAAGAAACATGAAAACCATGGACGGCAACGAAGCTGCAGCATATGCTTCATATGCGTTTACAGAAGTTGCTGCCATGTACCCTATCACTCCTTCATCTGTAATGCCTGAGCATGTAGATGAATGGGCAACAGCCGGAAAGAAAAACATTTTCGGTCGTACTGTTCAGATTACAGAGATGCAGTCTGAGGCAGGTGCAGCCGGCGCTGTACACGGTTCACTGGTAGTAGGTGCTCTTACATCTACATATACCGCTTCACAGGGACTTCTTCTTATGATTCCCGATATCTACAAGGTTGCAGGTGAAAGACTTCCCGGAGTATTCAATGTCTCAGCTCGTTGTGTAGCTTCACACGCGCTCAACATTTTTGGCGATCACTCTGACGTTTATGCTTGTCGTCAGACAGGCGCTGCAATGCTCTGCGATTCTAGTGTACAGGAGGTTATGGACTTAACACCTGTTGCTTACTGTTCAGCTATCGAAGGACGTATTCCTTTCATTAACTTCTTTGATGGATTCCGTACATCACACGAGATTCAGAAGATTGAAGTGTGGGACTACAAGGATCTTGACGAGATGGTAAATCACGAGGCAATTGATGCTTTCAAGGCAAATGCTTTGAATCCTAATCATCCATGCCAGATGGGTTCTGCTCAGAATCCTGACATTTTCTTCCAGACAAGAGAAGCTTGTAACACAGGCTATAATGAACTTCCTGACATCGTTCAGAAGTATATGGATAAGGTTAATGCCAAGATTGGTACAGACTATAAGCTCTTTAACTACTATGGAGATCCTAAGGCAGAAGTAGTTATCGTTGCTATGGGTTCTGTAAACGATACTATCGAGGAGACAATCGATTACCTTGAGAAGCAGGGCAAGAAGGTCGGTGTTGTAAAGGTTAGACTTTACAGACCTTTCTCAGCAAAAGCTCTTGTAGAAGCTATTCCTGATTCTGTTAAGAGAATTCAGGTTCTTGACAGAACAAAGGAGCCCGGATCATATCGTGAGCCTCTCGCTCTTGATGTTATCGCAGCTCTTAAGGGAACAAAATTTGAGAGCGTTCCTGTATTCTGTGGACGTTATGGACTTGGTTCAAAAGATACAACTCCTGCACAGATCGTTGCAGTATTTGAGAACACAGATAAAGAAGAGTTCACTATCGGTATCGAAGATGACGTAACAAACCTTTCACTTAAGGTTGGTGCTCCTCTCGTTACAACTCCTGAGGGAACAACAAACTGTAAGTTCTGGGGACTTGGTGCTGACGGTACTGTTGGTGCTAACAAGAACTCTATCAAGATTATCGGTGACAACACTGACATGTATGCTCAGGCATACTTTGATTATGACTCTAAGAAGTCAGGTGGTGTTACAATGTCTCACCTTAGATTTGGTAAGACTCCTATCAAGTCTACATACCTTATCAAGAAGGCAGATTTCGTAGCATGCCACAATCCTTCATATATCCGCAAGTTCAACATGGTTCAGGAAATTGTGGACGGAGGATCATTCCTTCTTAACTGCCCTTGGACAGTAGAGCAGCTCGAGACTGAGATTCCCGGACAGGTTAAGAAGTTCATGTACGATCACAAGATCAACTTCTACATCATGAACGGTTCTAAGATCGGTGTTGAAGTTGGTATGGGACCTACAAGAATTAACACAATCCTTCAGTCAGCATTCTTCAATATCACAAAGATCATTCCTGAAGAAGATGCTATCAAGTTCATGAAGGATGCAGCTCAGAAGACATACGGCCGTAAGGGTGAGGATGTCGTTAAGAAGAACTGGGCAGCTATTGATGCCGGAGCAGATCCGAAGAACCTTATCAAGGTTGAGATTCCTGAGTCTTGGAAAGATGCCAAGGATGAAGGACTTGACTTCAAGAAGGCAGAGGGAAGCAGAAAGGATGTTATCGACTTCGTTAATAACATTCAGACTAAGGTTAATGCTCAGGAAGGTAACAACCTTAAGGTTTCAGATTGTCTTCCTTATGTTGACGGTTCTACACCTTCAGGATCAGCTGCATACGAGAAGCGTGGTATCGCAGTAAACGTTCCTAAGTGGGATGCTACAAAGTGCGTAGAGTGTGGATTCTGTTCACTTGTTTGTCCTCACGCTGCAATCCGTACAGTTGCTCTTACAGACGACGAAGTTGCTAAGGCACCTGAAGGACTTCAGACTAAGGACGTTAACGGTGTACCCGGATACAAGTTCTCAATCGTTATCTCAGCGCTTGACTGTACAGGATGCGGATCTTGCGCAAATGTATGTCTTGGTAACAAGGCTGGCGAGACACTTAAGATGGGTGCTATCGCAGAGAATAAGGATGAGCAGAAGTACTTCGATTATGCTGTAACTCTTCCTGAGAAGACAGAAGTGATCGAGAAGCTTAAAGAAACAACTATCAGAGGTTCTCAGTTCAAGCAGCCGCTCCTTGAGTTCTCAGGAGCTTGCGCAGGTTGTGGTGAGACACCTTATGTTAAACTTGTTACTCAGTTGTTCGGTGACAGAATGTATGTTGCTAACGCAACAGGATGTACTTCAATTTGGGGTAACTCTTCACCTTCAACACCTTACACAGTAAATGCCAAGGGACATGGCCCTGCATGGGATAACTCATTGTTCGAGGATAACGCTGAGTTTGGTATGGGTATGGTACTTGCTCAGAACGCACTTCGTGATGCTATCAAGGAGCAGGTTGAGGCAGTTGTAGCTGCAGGCGGCGCTGCTAAGGATGCTGCTCAGAAGTGGCTCGATACATTCTCAAACGGCGCTGAGAACTTCGCTGCTACAGATGCCCTGGTTGAGGCTCTTGCAGGCGACAGCTCAGACGCAGCTAAGTA
>JAFZQT010000005.1 GCA_017620235.1 Butyrivibrio sp.
CATTCCTGACAAACAATAATTGTAACAGTTAATTCAACTATTGAACATCAAAACAAAGAAAAAACGCCTTTCTGAAAGAGTAACTTCAACTCTTCAGAATGACGTTTTTGAAGTGGAATTTAATTTTTCACTTCAGCACATTGTTCGCGGAAAGCCGCATTTTGTGATATAATTTTAAGTTGAAATATTATTTTTGTTTGAAAACGCACGAACGGTGCATGATTCAGAGAGGACTATTCAATGAAAGAATTAAAAGATTATGTCAGAACTATACCTAATTTCCCTGAGGAAGGAATAATGTTCAGGGATATTACATCAGTTTTACAGGATCCAGACGGATTCAAGCTTGCTATCGATAAGATGCAGGAACTTGTAAAGGATCTTGACTTTGATCTTGTTCTGGGAGCTGAGTCCAGAGGATTCATTTTCAGTGCACCTATTGCATATAGCAGAGGAAAAGGACTCGTTCCTGTACGTAAGAAGGGAAAACTCCCTTGCGAGACTATTGAGGTGGAGTATGATCTTGAGTACGGTAAGGCTGTACTTGAGCTTCATAAAGATTCTATCAAGCCCGGACAGAAGGTACTTTTGGTAGATGATCTTATGGCTACAGGCGGAACAATTGAAGCAATGATAAAGCTTGTTGAGAAGCTTGGCGGCGAAGTTGCCGGAATCCTTGTTCTTATGGAACTCAAGGGATTAAAGGGCAGAGAGAGACTCAGTAATTACAGACTTGATTCTGCAATAAGCTACGAAGGGAAGTAATTTGCATGCCACAGGACTTCGATGATGGAAAAATTGAAGCCATTGAGGAATTCCAATCGCCTGACAAACTTTATGAAGGACTAATTGCGAGGGTAAGAAAATACCATCCGTCCGACGACATTACTCTAATAGAAAAGGCGTATCAGGAAGCGGCTGAAGCTCATAAGGAGCAGCTTAGAAAATCGGGTGAACCATACATAATTCACCCTCTTTGTGTTGCCATAATTTTGGCAGATCTCGAAATGGACAAAGAGACTATAGCAGCCGGCTTACTTCATGACGTCGTTGAAGATACTATCCTGACAAAAGAACAGATAGAAGAGAGTTTCGGTGCTGACGTTGCCCTTCTGGTTGACGGTGTTACAAAGTTGACTGGATTGCAGCTTCATGCCAATAACGACATGGTCAACAAGACTCAGGAACAGATTGATATGCAGGCTCAGAATCTTCGAAAGATGTTTCTTGCTATGGCAAAGGACATCCGAGTTATTCTTATCAAGCTTGCGGACAGGCTTCATAATATGCGCACACTTGAGCATATGCCTCCTGAAAAGCAGTCTAGGATTGCCCAGGAAACTCTTGATATATATTCGCCGATCGCAGGCAGACTTGGTATCAGTCGTATCAAGGTTGAGCTTGACGATCTTTCTTTGAAATATCTTAAACCGGATATTTATTACGATCTCGTTGAAAAGGTTTCTATCAGAAAGAGCGAGAGAGAAAAGTATGTTGAAGATATCAGCCAGAAGGTAAGAGAGGCTATTGCAGAAGCCGGAATTTCAGGTGAAGTAAACGGAAGAGTTAAGCATTTCTTTAGTATATATAAGAAGATGCGCAATCAGAATAAGACTCTAGATCAGATATACGATCTTTTTGCAATAAGGATCATTGTCGGAACCGTTAAGGATTGCTACGCGGCTCTTGGTGTTATTCATGAGATGTACAAGCCGATTCCCGGAAGATTTAAAGATTACATCGCAATGCCCAAGCCCAATATGTATCAGTCACTTCACACGACTCTTATCGGTCAGACCGGTCAGCCTTTTGAGATTCAGATAAGAACTTATGACATGCACAGAGCTGCTGAATACGGTATCGCTGCGCATTGGAAGTATAAAGAGACTTCTGACGGTAAAAAAGCTGAGAACGGCGAAGAGGAGAAGCTCACATGGCTTCGTCAGATCTTGGAATGGCAACAGGACATGTCTGACAACCAGGAGTTTATGAATCTCTTAAAGAGCGATCTCAACCTCTTTTCGGAGGATGTATATTGCTTTACACCTACGGGAGAAGTTAAGAATCTTCCGGCAGGTTCAACACCTATAGATTTTGCTTACAGCGTTCATTCTGCCGTAGGTAACAAGATGATAGGTGCGAAGGTCAACGGAAAACTCGTTCCGATCGATTACAAGATTCAGAACGGTGACAGAGTTGAAGTTATAACCAGCCAGAATTCAAGAGGACCGAGCAGAGACTGGCTCGCCATTGCAAAGGCTACTTCAACCAAGAACAAGATAAATCAGTGGTTCAGGCATGAACTCAAAGAAGAGAATATAGCAAAAGGAAGAGATCTTCTTATTGAATATTGTAAGAGTAAGGGAATAGATCTTTTTGCTATCTCAAAACCTGAATTCCAGAATATTGTTATTAATAAGTATGGCTTCCATGACTGGAATGCGGTGCTTGCGGCTGTCGGACACGGCGGACTTAAAGAAGGCCAGATCATCAATAAGATGCTTGAGCTTGGAGAAAAAGACCACAAGCGCAACATGACTGATGAAGAAGTGCTCGCGGCTGTTGCCGAGTCTAACATTACACCTCAGGTTTCAAGTTCGGACAACGCTATCATCGTTAAGGGAGTTCATGATGTTGCGGTAAGATTTTCAAAGTGCTGTAACCCGGTTCCCGGTGATGAGATATGCGGTTTTGTCACAAGAGGTCGCGGTGTTTCGATTCACAGAAGAGACTGCGTCAACGTGATAAAGATGCAGGAAGAAGACAAGACAAGGCTTATCGAAGCAAGATGGCAGTCCGATTCTCAGAGCGGCGGCAAGTATGTTGCTACGATTAAGATATTTGCCAATAACAGAAACGGTCTTCTTGCCGATATTTCCAGAGCGCTTACGGAAAAAGATATTGATATTATTTCAATGAATACAAGAACCAGTAAACAGGGACTTGCTACAATGGAGATGTCTTTCAAGGTTTCTTCAAGAGGACAGCTTCGTGGCATAGTTGACAAGATCAGAATGATCGAAAGCGTAATCGACATCGAAAGGACAACAGGCTGATGAGCAAGCACAATATACAAGTCGGAGTTATGACGCTGGGAATGGTGGCGACAAATTGCTATTTTGTTTTTGATGCGGATAATACCGACGAAAACGGCAAGAAACATGCTATCGTTTTTGATCCCGCAGATGCCGGTGCAAGAATATATGATGAGCTTTCAAAGAATGACATTGTTGTTGATCTTATTCTTTTAACCCATGGTCATTTTGATCATATTATGGGTATTCCTGAGCTCAAAGAGCTGACAGGAGCGAAGGTTGGATGTTTTGAGAAGGAGGCTGCTATATGCAGCGATCCTCATCTCAACCTTTCTGTTTCGTTTGGTACTAATTTTGGCGTTAAGCCTGATATTACATATAAAGACGGTGATATCATCGAAGCTGCGGGACTTTCCTGCAAGCTTATCGCAACTCCCGGTCATACATCGGGCGGATGTTGCTATCATTTTGAAGATGATAATGTGCTGATAAGCGGAGATACTTTATTTGAGGAGTCGGTCGGCAGAACCGATTTTCCGACGAGCTCAACAAGTGAGCTTGTAAGGTCTATAAGAGAGAGGTTGTTTATCCTTCCCGATGAAACGATCGTTTATCCGGGACACGGCGAAATAACCACTATCGGACATGAAAGAGAGTATAATCCTTTTGCTTAATATAGAGTTTATGAAAGAATGTCTAAGGAATGACATTCTTTCTTTTTGGACAAGGTGTAATTTATGATCAAAATTTTTATTTCAGAAGACAAATACGGATATGATATTCATTCGCTTTTTAAGGCTTTTTTTCCTGCGGAGGATGTTAAAGTAATTGTTTCCCCTGACGGAAGAGAAGAAGCGGATGAAGGCGATAAGATTTATCATATCGATGTATCTGTTTCGAAAAATGACCTTAAAAAGAATATATACAGACTTCTTAGCCTTGAGACTAAAAAAGAGCTTCCATGGGGAAATCTTACGGGAATACGACCTACAAGGATTGTAATGAACCTCATTGAACAGAATATGAGTGATGAGGAAATATTTAAATATATGAAAGACAATTATTATACGAGTGACGAGAAGATCGCGCTCAGTCTTTCAATTGCGCACAGGGAAAAAGAGATATTAAAGAATATCGATTATGACAACGGTTACAGCCTTTATATCGGTATTCCTTTTTGTCCGACAACCTGTCTTTATTGCTCGTTTACTTCGTATCCAATCTGTTCTTATGCGAATATTGTTGACGATTATCTTGATTGTATAATGAAAGAAATCGATTATGTCGCTGAGAATTTCAAGGGCAAGAAACTGGATACGATCTATGTTGGAGGCGGAACTCCAACGACGCTTCTTCCCGAGCAGATAGAAAGACTCCTTGGATATGTTTATGATAAACTTGATGTGTCCGGGATAAAAGAGCTCACGGTTGAGTCGGGACGTCCCGATTCAATAACGAGAGAAAAGCTTGCAGCCATGAAAAAGATGGGTGTAACAAGAATTTCCGTAAATCCGCAGACAATGAGGGATAAGACGCTTGAACTTATCGGAAGAAGACACACTGTAAGCCAGCTCGTTGATGCCTATAATATGGCAAGAGAAGAAGGCTTTGATAATATTAACATGGATATTATCCTTGGACTTCCTTACGAGACTGCGGACGATGTCAGATACACGATGGATGAGATAAAAAAACTTGATCCCGACGATCTTACGGTTCATTCGCTTGCGATAAAGAGAGGCTCCAAACTTGCAGAAGTTTTGAAGTTAAAAGAAATGAAAGGCGAGCTTAACGGAGATGTTTTCTCTGCACTGAACAATACGGAAGAGATGATGAAGATTGCTTCCGAGGGAGCTCTTTCCATGGGGCTTACGCCTTATTATCTGTATAGACAGAAAAACATAAGCGGTAACTTTGAAAATACGGGTTACGCGCGTCCAGGAAAAGCCGGAATCTACAATATACTTATTAATGAGGAAGTTCAGTCAATTGTTGCACTTGGTGCGGGAACCGTAACAAAGAGAGTTTACGGATATGATGGCAGAATTGAGAGATGTGACAATGTTAAAGATGTTAAACTCTATATGTCGCAGATCGATGAGATGATTCAGAGAAAGAGAAATCTCTTTTCATAAAATTTAATTAAAAAATGGAGGTTTTATTTTATGGGAAATGTAAGAATTATAGATCTTAAAAGGAGCATTTTTGAGAGCAATGATGAGGATGCAAACAAGTTAAGAGAAGAGTTAAAAAAGAGCAAGACTTTTCTTTTAAATCTTATGTCATCACCAGGAGCAGGTAAAACAACGACTCTTACACAGACTATAGGAAGACTTAAGGATAAATACCGCATCGGTGTTATGGAAGCAGATATAGATTCAGATGTTGACGCTATTAAGATCCAGGAGACCGGAGTAAAGTCAATTCAGCTCCATACCGGCGGAATGTGCCATCTTGATGCCGATATGACAAGGCAGGGTGTGAAGGCTCTTGGAGTTGAAGATGTAGATTTTGCTGTATTGGAGAATGTCGGAAATCTTGTATGTCCCGCTGAGTTTGACACAGGTAGCACAAAGAACGCCATGATCCTCTCTGTTCCTGAAGGAGAAGACAAGCCTCTTAAGTATCCTTTGATGTTTTCTATATGTGACGTTGTTCTCATTAATAAGATCGATGTCATGCCATATTTTGATTTTGACCTCGAAAAATGCAAAGAATACATTTTGATGAGAAACCCTAAAGCCAAGGTAATTCCTATATGTGCGAAGACAGGTGAGGGCTTCGATGAGTGGATTAACTGGCTTTCTGAAAATATAGACAAAGCAATCACATATCAGGACTAATTTTATGTGGATTTTATAATATCTACTGTTTTTGTTTAGAGAATTTTTATAAAATATGCATAAAACTGCACCATTACTCGCAAATCCGACACTATTTTTTGTTTACTATGACGAAGGTGTCTTGAAAAAAATAATCCCCCGTAGTAAAAATGTATAAGGGTTTTGGTTAGGAAATATTGACAATGTTTTTTTTCTTAAACTCATAGGGGGATTTGCTATGGATATGGCGTTCTTAGGGGATTTGGTGATTAATGTCTACACATTGTTTCTGTCTCTCATGTTACTGTTCTTCCAGGAGAGGGGCAGAAAGTCACATTCCAGTGTAGCTTATATCAGGTTGATCGGGATACTGGCAATTCTGGTCGGGGTATCCGCCGTGCGAGACATTGTGAGTCTCCTTGACGGAAACTACATATTCCTTTCAAAAATGTCAAATTACCTGATATACGCATTGGATCCATTCAGTTTCCTATTTGCGATCAAATACATTGACAGTTTTGTTACCATCGATGACAGAGATGGTAGAAATGCATATATCAATCCTATCATGATCTATGCGATCTTTAACTGTATACTGGTTACTCTCGATGCGTATTTATCGAAAGGTTGGTTTTATACAAGCTACAAATTCGGTTACGAGAGAGGAAGCCTATATATGTTAAGACTTTTTATGCAGGTATTGTCATGTGCGATCATATTCGCATTTATAACTGTATATAAGAGCTATATTCATAAGTGGTATATAGTGCCGATACAGGCGCTTCCCGCAATTGTGGTGACGGGAGAGCTACTTCAGTATTTTATCCCGTATATCAATTTTGCATATGCTTCGTCGGTATTCGCGTTCATGGTTCTCTTTATCTATGTTCAGAGAAGAGATATCCATATGGACTACCTGACGGGAACTGTTAACAGAAGAGGAATAGACGCTGCGCTTCGCAGAGCGATGACTGACAGCAACGAAGCTCCTTTCTGTGCGATCATGGTTGACATTGATTATTTCAAACTGATCAACGATAACTTCGGTCATAAGGTCGGAGATGAAGTTCTTGAGGGTATTGCGGCGATTCTTCTTAACACTTTTGATAAGAAAGACGTAGTCGGAAGATACGGCGGAGATGAGTTCTGTATCATCACTCATATGACTGATGAGATCGAGATTGAAAAGAGAATTCTTCAGGTTAAAAAACTTGTTGAAGATTTTGAGTGGAGCAACCAGGGTAAGATGGATCTTTCCGTAAGTGCGGGTATTGCCGTTTACAATAAGGAAATGGATATGCACGGAAAAGATTTCATGGAATTTGTTGACAGCAGAATGTATGAGGAAAAGGCTTTGCATCATTTATCAAAGCAGGTAAAGGTGGCAGCAAATTGATAATTAAAAATTTAAGGGTTGACGAAAACTTTAAAAATGTATATTAATAAGAACGTGAGTTTTAAACATGAAGATATAACTAACAATTAATATATATGAAGGGGCATAATTTAAACAATGGCAAGTAGCAAACGTACAGCGGATAAGAAAAATTCGCTTCTTATTGTTGAGTCACCCACAAAGGTTAAGGCGATTAAGAAGTTTTTGGGATCCGGATATGAGGTTGCAGCAAGCAACGGACACGTCAGGGATCTTCCAAGAAGTCAGATGGGGGTAGATATTAATAATGACTTCGAGCCTAAATATATAACTATCAGGGGAAAGGGCGACGTTCTCGCAACACTCAGAAAACAGGTCAAGAAAGCAAAATGCGTTTATCTCGCAACTGACCCGGACCGAGAGGGTGAAGCAATTTCATGGCACCTAATCTCGGCTCTTAAATTAAATGAATCAGATGTTAAGATACAGAGAGTTACATTCAATGAGATCACTAAGAATGCCGTAAAGGAAGCAATGAAGCATCCCAGAGACATCGATATGAATCTCGTTGATGCACAGCAGGCAAGAAGAGTGCTTGACCGTATGGTTGGTTACAGCATTTCACCGCTTCTCTGGTCTAAGATAAAGAGAGGCTTAAGTGCCGGAAGAGTGCAGTCTGTAGCACTCAGGATCATTGCAGACAGGGAAGAAGAGATTGATTCTTTTATCCCCAAGGAATATTGGACACTCGATGTAAATCTCAAGGTTAAAGGCGAGAAGAAGCCTATCGTAGCTCATTACTACGGAACAACCGATGAGAAAAAAGAAATTGAAAGCAAAGCAGAACTCGATGCAATCTGTGCTTCGCTCAAGGGCAAAGAGTTCAAGGTTACAGATATAAAGAAGGGTGAGAGGACCAAGAAGGCTCCACTTCCTTTTACAACATCAACACTTCAGCAGGAAGCTTCCAAATCGCTCAACTTCTCAACACAGAAGACGATGCGAGTTGCTCAGCAGCTTTACGAAGGAATTGATCTTGGAAAAGAGGGAACTGTAGGTCTTATCACATATTTGAGAACAGACTCAACACGTGTATCGGATGAGGCTGTAGCAGCTGCAAACAACTACATTTCCGAGAATTTCGGTGAAGAGTACCTTGCTTCCAATGCAGGAACAAAGAAACAGGACGTTAAGATTCAGGATGCGCACGAAGCGATCAGACCTTCTTATATAGACAGACATCCTGTTACTGTAAAAGAGTACCTTTCAAAAGATCAGTTCAGACTCTACCAGCTCATATGGAGAAGATTCATGGCGAGCAGAATGGCTGCCGCTAAGTATGAGACAACATCGGTTAAGATCGATGCCGGAGAGCACAGATTTACAATGGCTGCATCCAAGACTGTATTTGACGGTTTCCTTAACGTTTATACAGATGAGGATGATCAGGTTGAGAAGAATGTAATTTCTTCCAATCTCAGCGTAGATTCTGATCTCACATTTGAGTCATTCGAGGAAGACCAGCACTTCACACAGCCGGCTCCTCATTACACAGAGGCTTCACTTGTTCATGATCTTGAGGCACTTGGAATTGGAAGACCCAGTACCTATGCGCCTACTATTTCTACGATCATAGCAAGACATTATATTACTAAGGAAAACAAGAGTCTTTATATTACAGAGCTTGGACAGGCTGTAAATAAGATGATGAACGATGCTTTTCCTCAGATTGTTGATGTAAACTTTACTTCCAACATGGAGTCACTTCTCGACGGAATCGCCGATGGTGAAGTTAAGTGGAAGACTGTTATAAGAAACTTCTATCCGGATCTCGATAAGGCTGTTGCTGATGCGGAGAAGGAGATGGAGAAGATTCAGGTTCAGGATGAAGTGACAGATGAGATCTGCGAAGTGTGCGGAAGAAATCTCGTTATCAAGTACGGACCTCACGGTAAGTTCCTTGCTTGTCCCGGATTCCCTGAGTGTAAGAACACAAAGCCTTATTACGAGAAGATTGGCGTTCAGTGTCCTAAGTGTGGCAAGGATATTGTCATGAAGCGCACAAGAAAGGGACGTATCTTCTACGGATGTATCGACAATCCCGAATGTGACTTTATGTCATGGGCAAGACCTGTTGCGACCAAGTGTCCTAAGTGCGGAAGCCTTATGGTGGCTAAGAGCAGCAAGCTGGCATGCACAAATACTGATTGTGGCTTTGTTTGTAACAAGGATGAACTCGAGAAGAAAAATTGAGTTGATTGAATATTTAGTAAAATTTAGATTTTTTTCATAATTGTAGGCGCTTTATTGTTTGAAGCGCCTATATTTTTATGCTAATATTACGTTAAGACACCGTGAAAACATTTCTTTTTGAAAATAGAAGGAGATTCGTATGAGTAGTGTTCAGCTACTGGATAAAACTCGAAAGATCGGAAAATTGCTTCATAACAGTAATTTGGGAAAAGTTGTATTTAATGATATTTGCAGAGTTTTATGTGACATTCTCTCATCAAATATGTTTGTAATAAGTAAGAAAGGTAAGGTTCTTGGAATCGGCGAGAGCGCAAGTGTTGAGTCGCTCAGCGGATTGCTTGTTGACAGCGTAGGTTCTTTTATAGATCCGATGCTTAACGAGAGACTTCTTACCATTCTTTCTACCAAAGAGAACGTTAATCTTGAAACGCTTGGTTTTGAAGGAATAGACAGCAGCAAATTCCAGGCGATAATTACGCCCATAGAGATCGCAGGAGAGAGGCTTGGTACTCTTTTCATATATAAGACGGACAAACCTTATGATATCGATGATATTATTCTGTGCGAGTACGGAACTACGGTTGTAGGTCTTGAAATGCTTCGCGCCGTAAATGAAGAGAATGCGGAAGAAAGCAGAAAGCTTGCGGTTGTTAAGTCGGCGATCGGAACACTGTCGTTTTCCGAGATGCAGGCTATCATCCATATCTTCGATGAACTCGACGGAATGGAAGGCGTGCTTGTCGCAAGTAAGATCGCGGATAGGGTTGGAATCACAAGAAGTGTGATCGTCAATGCTCTCAGAAAATTTGAGAGTGCCGGCGTTATCGAGTCAAGGTCTTCCGGAATGAAGGGAACGTACATCAAAGTAATCAACGATGTTGTTTTCAGCGAGATCAAGAAATTAAAACAAGAGATGTGATAAAGTGCATAAAATACGGATAGTATTTGTGATGAAGGGATTTATCGAAAGGTAGATCCCTTCTTTTTATATTTTAATCTGTTAAAAAATAACATAGAAAAACGTTTGTTTAATATTAATATTAATTTTTATGTTTAATTAAGTTGTGTTTAAAATAAGTTTTCGTACTTCATTTAGTAGTTTATTTTGAATTTAGGCACAATATAAAGTATATTTTACTTGTATTTTAGCTAAAAAAATTCTATTATAAATATAAGTATGATACATAAAGTGTACCCATCTTTATGATCTAAGGAGGAAGAACATGATCAATAGCAGTGTTTTTGATTATATCAATGTCTTGGACAGGGCTTCTGACGCGTCTTGGACAAGAAATGAGATTATTGCAAACAACATAGCGAATGCAACTACTCCGGGGTACAAGAGACAGGACCTGAATTTTGAGGATGAGCTTGAGAGAGCGCTCGGTCATTCAAGATACAGGACTATGGACCAGAAAGTTTCGGATTTAAAGGATAAGCATTTAAAAGCAAGAGTTGTTAATGACTACTCGAATTTCTCGTACAGAACCGACAAGAATAATGTTGATATAGATACTGAGAGTGTCACACTTGCAGCTAATCAGGTTAAATATCAGGGACTTATGGCAGGACTTAATTCTGAGTTCAAGAATCTTCTTGCCGTTACTAAGTCTTCGTAATCATTCATACAGTATTTTTTATTTATCTAATTAAAGGAGGTAGTTGGTATGAGTATTTTCGATTCTTTCAACATTAACTCATCAGGAATGACAGCTCAGAGATTCAGAATGGACATTATCTCTGAAAACATTGCCAACGCAAATACAACAAGAACACAGGATGGAATACCTTATGTCAGAAAGGTAGTTACATTTGCAGAAAAAGGATCACAGACTCCTTTTTCAAGAATATTGAATGAGAGGCTTGACCATTACTCAGGAAGAGGTGTCAAGGTTACAAAGGTTCAGGACGACACCTGGACACAGATGAATATTGTCTACGATCCTTCACATCCGGACGCTGATGAAAACGGATACGTGACATATCCCAATGTAAATACGGTTACAGAGATGACCAATCTTATAGATGCAAGCAGATCTTATGAGGCAAATGCTACGGCTTTTAATGCAAGTAAGAATATTGCAACAAAGGGGCTTGAGCTCGGAAACGGCTGATAAATCAAACTTAGTGGGTCTTATATTTTTCGGAGGTAGTATTTAATGGCTTCACTTGATATTTCACAACTTAGAAATGTTACTTCACAGGCAATTAGAAACGCGGAGAAGACAAACAGCAGAGTCTACAATGTTTTGGGGAACAATGATGACGAAGCAGGTTCTTTTTCTGCAATCTTTGATCAGGCTGTACAGAATATCAATACAACAAATGCGTATCTTTCAGATGCCGAGAATGAGGAGATAAGATGGGCTCTTGGCAAGACTGACAATACGCATGACCTTACAATTGCGCTTCAGAAGGCTCAGACTGCGCTTCAGTATACTATTGCTGTGCGAGACAAAGCCCTGGCTGCATACAGAGAGCTGACACAAATGCAGATTTAATGAAATGCTGATCAGATCAGTATTTCACTATGTTTCATTATAGTTTTAAGTTTTTTTGGGAGGGAGAATAAATGGCTGACAGGTTTAAAGAGCTGTGGCAGAAAATTCTCGATTGGTGGAACAAGTTTACAGCGAAGCAAAAAACGCTGGTTGTCGGAGCGGGGACAGTAGTTCTTCTGACACTTATTATCTTGTTATCTGCTTTGAATCAGCCTCAATACGTTCTTTTGGCAACTGCCAATTCTACAAAAGAGGCATCGGAGATCAAGGAGCTCTTAGACGCGAACTCCATCAATTACAAGATATCGGATGATGGTCTTAATTTTAAGATCCTTAAAAAGGATCAGGCAAATGCGAATCTTCTTTTAGGTGCTAATGATATACAATCATATGCATACAGTATCGACAACGTAACTAACGGCAGTTTTTCTACGACGGAATCAGACAAGCAAAAAAAGTATGTTGTTTATCTGGAAAAACAACTTGAGTCTGACTTTATTCAGAACTTTTCAGCTATTGACGTTGCTCATGTTAAGTTAAATATCCCGGATAACGACGGTACACTTATAGGAAATAAAGAGGAAGCATCGGCGAGCATCATGCTTGAACTTGCCGAGGGAGCAGAGTTCTCAGAGGATAATGCTGCATTCCTTGCAAAAGCTGTTGCAATGGCTCTTGGTAATTCTGATACAAAGCACATCGTCATCATGGATAAGGCAAGTAATCTGCTTTTTTCGGGTGATGAAGAGGCAACCGTATCGGGACTTGCGAGCACTCAGCTTTCACTTAAGTCAAAGGCAGAGCAGATCGTAAAAAATGAAGTCAAGAAAGTTATACTTGGAACCAAGCTGTACGATGCGGTTGAGGTTGCAAGTAATCTTGACATGGATTTTTCTCATGAAGAGGTTGTTCAGCACGACTATACACCGGCTGAAGATCAGACACAGGGTGTGCTCAGTCATGAAGATCTCTACACGGCAGAGAATGTAAACGGCATCAGTGGTATTCCGGGAACGGACACGAATGCCGATGACGAAACAACATATGTAACACAGGACAATAACAACTCAAGCTCGAATATCACAGAGGAATCAAGAGATTATCTTCCTAATGAGAAGATAACTACGAAAACTAATCAGCCCGGAGCTGTTAAGTATACAAGCTCTTCGATTTCGGTTACAGCGATTAATTACGTTGTTATGAATGAGGAAGATTATAACAGCGCAGATCATAATAACCTTACATGGGCAGAGTTTAAGACACAGAATACAACTCCTTCAACAGAAGAAGTTCCGGAAAATATAGTGAACATTGTTTCCAAAGCTACAGGTATACCTGCAGAAAATGTTGCCATTGTGGCATCTACGGAATATATGTTCTTTGATAAGACAGGCTCATCGATAACACTTACAGACATTCTTCAGATTGTTCTGATACTCATTATTCTCGGACTTCTTGCGTTTATTATCATAAGGAGTATGTGGACTACAAAGAAGACAGAGGAAGTGGAAGAACCCGAACCTTTGTCTGTTGAGTCACTACTTGAGTCACAGCCCGAGGAACTTCTTGAAGATATCGAGATGGATACAGGATCTGAGACAAAGAGACTTATAGAGAAATTCGTTGATGAGAATCCGGAAGCGGCGGCTACGCTTTTAAGAAACTGGTTGAACGAAGACTATACATGATGGGGTGAAATATTATGGAACTAGGCGGCTCAAATCCTTTAACATCGGATTTTACCGGCACACAAAAAGCGGCTATTCTCCTTATTGCACTTGGACCGGAGAAGTCATCCGCCATATTTAAGCATCTGAAAGAGGAAGAGATCGAGGAACTTACCCTCGAGATTGCCAATACAAGAAGCGTTACTTCGCAGATCAAGGAAGCGATACTTGAAGAGTTCTACGGAGTCTGCCTTGCTCAGCAGTATATCGCTGAAGGTGGTATCAACTACGCTAAGGAACTTCTTGAAAAAGCTCTCGGTGAAGACAAAGCCCTTGATGTTATCAGTAAGCTTACAGCTTCGCTCCAGGTTAAGCCCTTCGAGTTTATCAGAAAGACGGAGCCTTCTCAGATACTTACATTCATTCAGGACGAGCATCCTCAGACAATCGCACTTATCTTGTCGTATATGTCACCGTCTCAGAGTGCGATGGTATTGTCGGCTCTTCCGCCTGACAGACAGGCTGATGTTGCAAAGCGTATTGCATCCATGGACAGAACAAGTCCGGATACTATAAAGGAAGTGGAAAAAGTGCTTGAATCAAAGCTTTCTTCTCTTGTAAATCAGGATTACACGATCATCGGCGGCGTAGACGCTGTTGTAGATATCTTGAATACGGTAGACAGAGCTACAGAAAAGCATATCATGGAAACTCTCGAGATCGAAGAGCCCGAACTTGCGGACGAGATCAGAAAGAAGATGTTTGTGTTCGAGGACGTTCTTCTTCTGGACGACAGATCTATTCAGAGAGTGCTGCGTGAAGTTGAGAACAGCGATCTTGCTCTTGCATGTAAAGGTGCTACAGAGCAGGTTCAGAATGCTATTTTCAACAACCTTTCAAAGCGTCTTGCTGCAATGATAAGGGAAGATATGGATTTCATGGGACCTGTTCGTATGAAGGATGTTGAAGAGGCTCAGCAGAAGATCGTTAACGTCATCAGAAAGCTTGAAGATTCCGGTGAAATTGTAATCTCCAGAGGTGGAGGTGATGAGTTAATTGTCTAATCTTTTTAAAGCCGGCTTTGTGAGTTTTGATCAGAGCGATGCGAGAATAATTGATAATAATGATCTTTCCAACAGAAAGATTGAAGCATATCAGGAGAGAGAACTTAAGCGTCAGAGAACCAGAATGATGCAGGAAGAGGGATATGAAGAAGGGGAGAGTGTTGAGGATTTTGTTCCGGGCATAGGTTTGGAGCCAATCGATCAGCTCACACAGGACCAGAATATGCTGGGATCCTTCCCTGATCCCCAGTTTGATATGGAAGCTATGCAGGCTGAGATCGATCTTAAGCTTCAGCAGGCTCAGGAACAGGCTGAGATGATCATAAGCGATGCACAGCAACAGGCTGAGAATATCAAGAATCAGGCAATGGAGCAGGGCAGACAGGAAGGCTATGATGCAGGATATCAGGAAGGCCTTGCTTCCGTTGAGGAGATAAAGCATGAGACTCTTCAGAAACAAGAAGAGCTTGATAAAGAGTATCAGCAGATTGTCGATGAACTTGAACCTGAGATGGTTGATGTACTGACTCAGATCTACGAGCATGTTTTTGGCGTGGACCTCAGGGATGATAAGGGAATAATCCTTCATCTTTTGAAGAATACGCTTTCAAGAATTGAGCCCGGTAATGACCTGATCGTACATATTTCATCTGATGATTACGATGAAGTTATGGAAGAAAAAGAGTCCATCGATGCGTGCATTTCATCTCCCAGTACGACTATGGAGATTATCGAAGATCCTCTTCTTAAGACAAATGAATGTATGATCGAATCGGACAGCGGTGTTTTTGATTGCAGCCTCGGAGTTGAACTCTCTGAGCTCACACGAAAACTCAAACTTCTTTCTTTTGACAGAAAGAAAAGATAAAGAGTAGGTTACAGAATATGCTCACATCTTCAATTGATCTATCTAAATATAAGAAAATGCAAAATGCGCCTTTTTATCGTATGAGGGGCAAAGTTGTCAATGTCATAGGACTTACCATTGAATCGGCGGGACCGGATGCAAAACTCGGTGATATCTGCCTTATTTACCCAAAGAAAAAAGACAATGAATCTGCGATAAATATTGACGCTAAGCCTGCTATGGCTGAAGTTGTGGGCTTTAAGGACAATCATGTACAGCTTATGCCATATGAGAATGTAAGCGGCATAGGAAACGGCAGTATTGTTGAAAATACGGACTCTCCCCTTAGAGTAAACGTGGGTGAGGGACTTTTGGGAAAGACTCTTGACGGACTTGGAAGGATTGACGGTATTTCTTACGGACAGGGAACTATGCTTGAGGGCGGAGTTGCCTATTCTGTTGAGAATCAGCCGCCGGATCCGCTTACGAGAGATCCGATATCGGAGGTGCTTTCTCTTGGCGTAAAGGCGGTTGACGGACTACTTACGGTCGGAAAAGGGCAGAGAATCGGAATCTTTGCGGGCTCCGGTGTCGGCAAGAGTACACTCCTTGGAATGTTTGCAAGGAACACTCAGGCGGATATAAATGTCATCGCGCTTATCGGAGAGCGAGGCAGGGAAGTAAGAGAGTTTATCGAAAGAGATATGGGCGAAGAAGGTATGAAGCGCTCAATCGTTGTGTGTGCGACTTCCGATAGGCCAGCGCTTGAGAGACTTAAAGCGGCAAAGACAGCTACTTCAATAGCTGAATATTTCAGAGATAAAGGTAAGGATGTCCTTCTGATGATGGATTCGCTTACCCGTTTTTCGATGGCACAGAGAGAAATAGGACTTGCGAGCGGCGAACCGCCTGTTTCAAGAGGGTATCCACCAAGTGTGTATGCGGAGATGCCCAAGCTTCTTGAGAGAGCCGGAAAGTCGAAGAAAGGATCGATAACAGGTCTTTATACCGTTCTTGTTGACGGTGATGATATGAACGAGCCTATTACCGATACTGCGAGAGGTATTCTGGACGGACACATAGTTCTTAACAGAAAGCTCGCGCAAAAGAACCATTATCCGGCTATCGACGTACTTGCGAGTATTTCCAGATGTATGTCCGCAATCGCGGATCCTGAGCACAAAAAGGCTGCGGGAAAGCTTAAAAATGTCCTTGCTACCTATAACGATGCAGAGGACCTCATAAATATCGGCGCATACAGAATGGGTGCAAATAAGAACATAGACTATGCGATCACCAAGATTGAGAGGGTGAATGAATTTCTTTTGCAGGAAACGGATGAGAAATTCACCTTTGAACAGATAAGAGCGCAGTTGATTGAAATGTTTATGAATTGATGAATCGGCGGTTTTATTATGGCAAGATTTGTCTATAGGATGCAGAACATCCTGAATATCAAGCAAAAGACCGAGGGACAGGTAAAGATGGAATTTGCGGCTGCCCAAGCGGAGCTTAACAAGCAGTACGATATTCTGGATGAATATGTGAAAAGAAAAGAGAATTACCTTATCGAGGCTGAGAAGCTGAGAAATGAAGCCAGTCTGAGACTTCAGGAAATATTGGATAACCAGTATGCCACCGCTCAGATGGATGTTATGATCGCGTCTCAGTCGAGGATAATAAAAGAATATGAAGCTGAGGTCGAAAAAGTCAGAGTAAAGCTTACAAGGGCGATTCAGGAGAGAAAAATGCAGGAGACGTTGAGAGACAGGGCTTATGCAGAGTATCTTGAGGAAGAAAAGCAGGAAGAAGCTAAAGAAAACGATCAGAGAAGCAGCTTTATATATGGGCAAAGACAACAGGAGAAGAAGTAATTATGGCTGATCTGGAGATGCCGTTGTCACCTTTTGAGGATCAGAAGGCGGCAAGAGCAAAGCTTAAAGCTGACAAATTAGAATATAGGAAAAAACTCAAAGAACAGAGGAAAGCAGATAAGGAAAAGTTGCATGAGTTTGCTGAGAGATCGGCAGAGCTCAGCGGTGACGATGCGGGCGGAATAGCAACTATCGTTATCACTTTTTTCATTGTTCTTATTTGGCTTGCTATAATGGCACTTCTTATAAAGTTTAATGTAGGAAATTTCGGATCCGATATTATGGCACCGCTTATCAGGGATATTCCTGTTGTGAATGCTATTTTGCCCAAGGAAGCAAGAACAGATACGGCTGTACAATCCGATGAGCCGATTGATTTCAGCACAGAAGGAAGCGAGAGCGGCGGCATACAGACTTTAGATGAGGCTAATGCCTATATAAAGAGACTTGAGAAGGCTCTTCAGTCAGAAATGGAACAGAACAGCAGCTACGCTTCTACAATAGACAGACTTGAGGCTGAGGTTGCGAGACTTGAGCCGTTTGAACAGCAGCAAAAAGAATTTTATGAGGAGAGGGCTTCTTTTTATAACAGTATAGTTTATAACGACAATGCGCCCGATCCCGAAGAATATGCTAAATATTTTGAGCAGATCGATCCTGATACGGCAGAAAAGATCTATGAAAGAATCAAGCGTGAAGAGGGCGAAGATGCCGCTATCAAGGCATTTGCAACAACTTATTCCGGAATGAAGGCAAAAGCGGCTGCAAAAATCTTTGATGAGATGGTAAATGAGAATCAGATCGAGCTTGTTTCGAAGATTTTGGCACAGATGAGCGTTGAGAACAGAGGAGATATTCTTGCCCAGATGAAGGAAGAGAATGCGGCAAAGCTCACTCAGCTCCTCGAGCCCAATGCGCTTAAGAATAAATCCACCAAAGTTACGGGATAATTTCATTAAAAACTTTTGAATTATGTATAAAGGTTTAAGATATTAAGCCGATATAAAGTATGGAATGTCATGGTCTAATTATGTGATCATGCATTCCGGAAACTAAATACATAAGGAGGAAGCTATGAACAGTGCGGCAAATCCAATCAATGTAGCCATGAACATTATGGCTAACAGCACTGTAGCCTCAAATGTTTCTGCCGTAACAATGCCTGAAGGGTATAATGCAAAAGCTTCAACAAGCTTTGATAATATCCTGAATCAGGCGAGTAACACGGTGACACAGCTCAATACTTCCAATGTATCGAAGGAAACGGCTGTGCCGAAGGATAAGACAGATGTTAATGTATCGACGCAGAAGGAAACTGCGAATGTCGCTACAAAGGATGTAGAAAGCGACAACACGAACATGGAAAACAAGTTTGTTGATACAGAAAACAAAGTGGTTGCGGAAGAGACAAATGGCAAGGAAGTCAGCGAAGAGCTACAGGATGCCATTGCAGAAGAAGGCAAGAAGCTGATTACCCAAATTGCAGAAGAGCTTGACGTATCTGAGGAAGATGTCGTTAATGCGATGCAGGCACTGGGAATCACAGCGGCAGACCTGTTCAAACCTGAAAATCTGATACAGCTGGTTACAACTGTAGGAGGACAGGAACAGGCGGTAAATCTTATCACAGACTCAGACCTCTATACATCATTGCAGGACCTCATGGAGGATGCGGATGGTATGAGAAGCGAACTTATGAATGAGTTTGGCTTAACTGAGGAAGATTTTGAAACCGTTGTCAGCAACATGCATGAGGAATTTTCTCAAGTGACGGAAAAAGATGTGCAGAAGGATGCGGAGCCTTTGATCGAGATAAACGATCTAAGACCTGGCAGAAATATCGAGAAGCCTTTGGATAAGGAAATCCACAAGGATGTTCAGAAAGAGATTTCTGTAGACAGAACCGATGCATTTAAAGATGAATTCAAACCCGTCGAAAATTCCAACAACACAACAAAAAACAACAATCAGTCAGGAAACTATGATCACGGATCACATGGAACGACCGTATTTAATCAATTCCTAAATGGAGTTACGGATGCGATCAATGGCACGACGGCAGCTGAAGAGATGCTTGCGTATACGGACAGAGCCCAGATGGAGAACATCGTGAGGCAGATCACGGAAAAGATCACTGTTTCGGCAAGCGAAGATGTGACCAAGATGGAGCTTCAGCTTCACCCGGCAAGTCTCGGTAATGTAAATATCCTTCTTACAAGCGGCAAGGACGGTATTGTAGCAAGGTTTACAGCACAGAACGAGATTGTAAAAGAAGCTGTAGAGAGCCAGATGATCCAACTTCAGCAGAAATTTGAAGCACAGGGAATTAAAGTTAATTCCATCGAAGTTACGGTTTCAAGCCACGCTTTTGAAGAGAATCTTCAGCAGCAGGGCGGAAGCGCAGGAAATAACGAGCAGGCTTCAAAAGGTAGAAAAGGACTTCGAAGAATAAATCTGCTGGATGCAGATGATATTGCAAGCGAAGCAGAAATGGATGATGCCGAGAGAATATCGGCTCAGATGATGGCAATGAGTGGAAACACTGTTGATTTCAGTGCATAAGCGTGCCGGAAAGAGGTTATTATGTCAGATGTAAATTCTGTTAGTGCAATAATTAAAGATGGTGAAGTTGTAAATGCGGATAGCAAGAAGCAGTCCAAGGACATGAATTCTGCAGCAAAGGGTTACGACAAGGATTCTTTTCTTAAGATCCTTGTCGCCCAGATGAAGTATCAGGATCCTATGGAGCCTACTTCCAATACTGAATACATTTCACAGTATGCTACATTTACTCAGGTTGAGCAGATGAACAACATGGCTAACGCTATGAGCTTATCAAGAGCATCTGATATGGTTGGAAAAACTGTCAGAATAAAGCAGGTCAATGCCGACACAGGTAAGACTTCTGAAACTGAAGGTGTTGTTGATTATGTTACTTATAGTGGGAACAAGGCATACCTTAATATTGATGGCTCAAGCTACGATATTGATGATGTTACAGATGTTCTTTCACCTGAATATGCAAATATGCTTGCGGTTGTAAAAGACTTTAAAGAAAATGTAGATTCACTTCCGAATACACTTGAGCTTGTAAGTCTCGCTGACTATGAGAACAAGATAAATTCTTTGAACGAATATTATCAGGGGCTTGATAAGGAAACTCAGGGGCTTATCGGCAAGGATTACGAAACTGCGCTTACCCAGTATGTCAATAGAATAAAGGATGTCAGAACTTCATTTAATGCATTTCTGGGTGAGATTGACAAGCTTCCGGCACTTGAAGAGATCAATCTTGCAGGCTACGGAAAAAAGATTGATTCCTTGTACAATGATTATTTGAATTATGATTGGAGCACAAGACAGCTTGTTGATGACAGCCGCAAAACATATCTTCTTGAACGAGTTAACAAGATAGATGATCTTAGAGGCAATGCGCACAGGACACTAAGTTAAACGGTGAAATTTAGGAGGGATAAGCAATGACAATGGATGGTCGTCAGTTCATGTCTATTGGGCAGGTGCAGGATCAGTATTTAAACGGCAATGTGCCCAAGACAGATAAGAATAAACAAAATATTCCCACAGGTGAAAATTCTTTTGCATCTGTTCTAAATAAAATCCAAGAGTCTGCCGATAATAATATCAGCACGGAGAATCTTAGATTTTCTAAGCATGCCGTGAACAGACTCAGCGACAGAAACATCGAGCTTTCTGAGGATCAGATGCAGAGGCTTAACCGTGGAAAAGCTGAGGCCGGTGAAAAGGGAATAAAAGAGTCACTTATTTTGGTTGACCAGCTTGCTTTTATAGTAAATGTTCCCAATAACATGGTAGTAACAGCTATGGATCAGACAGAAAACAAAAATAATGTATTTACAATCATAGACGGTGCAGTGATCGTATGATTGGACCGAAGCGGCAAACAGGCCTGAAGTGCCATGCCGTCAGGAAATCTTAACTTCCCGACCGACAGAAGGAAGTTCTTAGACGAAAATCACATCGCATCCGTCCAAAATCAAACTTTCAATTTTTTATGATGGAGGACTTTGCCTTATGATGAGAGCTCTTTACTCTGGTGTAGCAGGACTTAAGACACACCAGACCAAAATGGACGTTATTGGTAACAACATCGCTAACGTTAACACAACTTCTTACAAATCACAGTCAATAACATTCTCTGATCTTATGTATCAGACAACTCAGACAGCTTCAGGCGCAACTGAGACAAAGGGTGGTATCAACCCTCGTCAGATTGGTCTTGGTGCTAAGTCAGGAGCTATCAATACAGCGATCACATCTCAGGGTACAACTCAGACAACAAACAACCCTTTTGATATTATGATAAACGGTGAGGCATTCTTTGTTGTTAACAACGGAGTAGAGAATCTTTATACAAGAGACGGCTCTTTCTATATTGATGGAGCAGGAAACCTTGCTATGCAGTCAAACGGATATCTTGTACAGGGATGGGCTGCACAGGAAGATAGAGAAACCGGCGCTATTACAGTTAATAAGAATGGCGGTCTTTCAAGCCTTCAGCTTATGAGTGCAGGAAACTATACATATGCACCTGCTTCTACAACTGCTGCATATTTTGATGGAAATATCGATTCTCAGGATACGAATCTTACTGCTACCGAAGGTAAGACAATAACTCTTGAGTTCTATGATAATAAGGGATATCTGTACACAGGTAAATTTAATTTAAGAGATACTAAAGAGAGCGAAGGAGCAGATAATCATCTTTTCGCTTTGACACTTACAGATATTATCGATTCAGACGGAAAATCATTAAACAACAGAGGCGATCTCATGAATCAGATTACATTTGGTAATCTTGAAGGGGCTGGCAGAGAGCAAAAAAATCCTCCTCTTTCCGGATATACTTTTGAGAAAATAACAGGAGATTCCAGTCATATTACAATTAATAAAAGTGGCGGCGATGTTAAGTATGATAATGTGAAACAAAATGGTATGCTTTTGGATTTAATTTCCGGTTCAAAAGCAGGGCTTCTTGAGAGTGTTTATGGCCTCACATTAAATAATGTAAAGAGTTTGTATGGCGAGAATTATGATAATGCAACCTATAGTATTAATGGTGCTGGAGCTATTACGGTTAAATATCCGGTTACAGATATTAGTTCTCAAGAGTGTAACGGAACATATTCTTTCCTTAACCAAAGTGCAGATAAAAAAGATTCTTATTTCATGAATGAATCTACTCAGGTTGCATATAAAGTTCCGGGAACAGGAGATGATGCAAGCGAACTTTCTGAAGATATTTTGAAAAGTATTTTTAACGTAGGAGATGCTGATATAAGTGTATATAAAAGCAACAATTTTATATATGAGTTTTCGAATGATGATAATACATTAAATTTTTACAAAAAAACATATAATTTAAGTACGGGAAATAAATTACATCAGATTACTAATGACGTTTTAGAGGAGTTTAATTATATTGGTGATTCATCGAGGACACTTAATCAGATAATTAGTGGATATCCGGCAACAATTCAACAGAATCTCCGTTATTCATATTCAAATGATGGCGGTGTCACATTGACTTTGGTTGAACAAAAGGATAGTGTAGCGCAAAGTCCTGTTACATCTGAAACGCTTGGTATTGATGGAGACATTTTGTCGAATTTCTTTACAACTAAGTGGAATAAAAAGTATGGCGGTAGTGATGCAGAAGCTTTTTCTTATGAAGATTTACAAAAAATAGCAAACGGAACATATGGTGCTCCATTTGATGATAATGATAAAGGGACTGCAAATACAATCATCGAGAAAGTTGATAGCGCATTAGGAAGTGATAAAGCTACTGCGAATAATATTATGATTATAATAAGTGGTTTAACTGGTTCGTATGCAGCAACAGTTTCATATGGGAAGCCTGGGGTTGTAGAAACACCATATCCAAACGCCAATACAAGCTATAAAAAAGCTTACCCTGCTAAAAAGTTTACATTCACTGGTGGTGATTTTGAAATTGGTGAACCTTCATATGTTTTTAAAAGTAGTGATACAGACGATAAGTATTCTAAGTCGTATTATCTTGTAGATGATAAACGTGATTTCGAATCATTGAATGCAGATTTTCTTAGTGATGTTTTTGGTGTTTCTCTTTCAAATAATGTAAACTATTCTATTTCATTTGATGATACCGGACTTCTTACTGTAACTCATATGCAAACCGCTCAGGCTCGTCCAATTGCTGATAGTGATTTTTCGGTCGAGGCAGCTGAGGGAATGCTTAAGTTTTCGTCGAAATCAGCATATAAGAATGTTCCTGTAACGGGTAATATTTCTGATCTTCTTAGCTCAGTTAAAAGTGATAGTACCGGTAAAACAGAGGGATTGTTGAGTAAGGTATATGGAATCGGCGATAAAGCGGCTGCGGCTTTTGGAAGTGATGGAACATACGAGATCAATCCTGCAGACGGAAAGATAACTCTTACAGTCGGTAACCGTACAATTCAGCTTCAGTTTGATGAAGCTTCCGGTACAATTATTTCTGCTGACGGAGATAAAGTAAGTAAGACTGCAAATATTACATTTGGTCTCAATGGTCAGGATACAGAAGGACTTATGGCTTTTGGATTCCAGGCTAATGCAGCAAATGCTGATGAAATGAAGAGAAATCATACAATTTCAATTGATTTCTCAACTATCACAAACTATAACACAAGTAAATCTTCAACAATCAAGGCTTTGAAGGGTGACACTCATTCACTTAACACAGGACGTGCAGTTGGTGAGATGAATGGAATAAATATAAGTGATAACGGTGAGATTTATGCGAATTATTCCAACGGACAGACAAAGCTTTTGGGGCAGATCGCATCTGCAGAGTTTGCTAATGCTTCAGGTCTTTCAAAGCAGGGTGACAACCTCTATTCATCAACACTTAACTCTGGTGAGGCTACAATTCAGGATATCACAACTGACGGTGGCTACATGAGCACAGGTGTTTTGGAGATGTCAAACGTAGATCTTTCTGCACAGTTTACAGAGATGATCACAACACAGCGTGGATTCCAGGCTAACAGCCGTATCATCACAGTATCTGATACACTTCTTGAGGAGCTTACAAACCTTAAGAGATAATAAATGAATTTAGTTAAATCAAATCATAAGGCAAACGCCCATATCCGGTCGGGGATATGGGCGTTTTTAAGCATTTGAGCAAAATGCTTTTTAAACAAGTTCAACGTGATTCTGTAGAGCTGCCTCCATTTCTCTGGCGTCTACACCTAAATATCTCTTGGTTATGTCAGGAGAGGAGTGCTGGAAGAATTCCATTACAAGAACTATATTGTAGCCGTTGGCTTCGTATAAGCACATTCCGCAATATTTCCTGAAACTGTGTGTCGATACGTTTTCATACCCCAAATACTCGCAAACCTTATGGAGGTATTTCTGAACAGCTCTTTCGCTGATCTTGAATATCAGCTCATCGCTTTTGATATCATTTTCTTCGATATATTCTTTCAGATGAGCGTAGTACACTTCTGAAACGGTTTTGTACCGCTTTTTCTTTGTTTTCTTTTCAACTATGTTTATCTTATGGATGTTTCCGGATGCAATAAAACATGACGGTTTTAATGAGAGGATATCCTCGATACGTATTCCGAGATTGGCCTCTGCGATGAGTATCTCTGCTATTTGCAGGTTTGACCTAAATCTTTTTGAAGCTCCGGTTCTCATTGTTTCTATTATCTCTGTGTATTGCTGCCTTGTGATTGGTACTGTAGCGTATTGTCCCATATTTATATGTATATCTTGCCTCTCCATGTAATTTTGAGCTGATTTTTCCATAAAAATCGTCAGCGCGATTTTTATAATAAAATTAAGCTATTTGATAGTATAAACGCATTTATCGCGTTTTACAACAATTTTAGGTTCGCATAATACGCAATTTGCGAACTTTAAGCGCGTGTACAATGTATACATTGTAATGTGTACATTTGCATTGAGAATACAAGCGCGAAATGATACAATAAAAACCAGCAAAAACGCATATGACAGAAGAAAGGTATTACAAGGAATCAGAATGAGTAATAAAGAAGTATTAAAAGAAGAACGAACAGCAGACGACATCACCAAGCCACGTACAATGAGACTTACGGACGAAACGTTCGAGTATATTAAGAAGCTGGCGGCACAACTTGGCGGCAATCAGCAACATGCACTGTCAGAGCTTCTCAGGGTATATGAGGGGCAGGTTGAAAAAGATTCATTACCTGCCGGCGCAGAGCAATTAGAGGAATTTGAAAACTATCAGGCGAAGATGCACGATGTATTCATGAGTCTTCTTAGATCCAGGAATGATGCAGCAGAACTTGCGCGCGTAGATTTTGCAAAACAGCTTGATACCAAAGATGAGATAATCTGCGAATTGCAGAAGTCTCTCAAGGATATTAAAAACGGAGAAGAGGGTGCGACTGAAAAGGCAGAGTCGCTCCGCAAAGAATACGATGAATCAAGACAGAAGATGCAGGATGAGATCGACCGCTTGAAAGAGGATTTAAAAGAAAGCAAAGAAGAATGCGATGAATTAAAGAAACAAGTTTCTTCTATAAAAGATGAACTTGCAGAGACGAAGAAAAATGAATCCGAGATAAGGAAACTATATGATGAGAGAGTTGCTTCTTCAGTGAAACTTATGGATGAAGTCGATGAGTTGAAGAATAAAGAAAATCCTCTCAGAGAGAATCTGTCGAAAGTTGCTTCGGAGAACAGAGTTCTTTTTGCGGAAAATGCCAGACTTACTCAGGAGAACAAATCTCTGCACGATGATATCGAGTCAATGAAGGCTTCACATACTGCCGAGATCAAGCTTGTTACGGCTAATGCTGAACTCAAAGCAAAGAATGATGCCTATAAGGAATTACTTGCAGAAAAAGATAAATATTCTCAACTTATTGAACAGATTAAGAATGACAGGACAGAAAAACTGCTTAACAATCTGAAAGATAAGTAATTACGACAAAAATTAAGAGAAAACAATTAAAATTAATTGAATCGCGCAACGCTTACATCTGACTAGGGTGTGAGCGTTTTATTTTTGTCAAGAAAAATCTGAGAAACTTCCTATTGTTTTTGATATTTAGTACTGTACACTATATGAAAATGTGTTAAAATAAATTGAATACCACTATATGTAGTATATTGCATGCACTATGAAACATAATTACTAACTTTATTTCATTCATTTTGCTCTAAAATGAAATTGTGATTCAAATTGGGCTAAAAAATTTGTGATTAAGCAAGAATTAAGCATTTAACTATGGTAAAATTAATATGCTAAGAAATTAAGTTTCGTTTCTAGTCTATTTTTTCACTAAAATTTGTAATTTTATATCAGAAGGTGTTTATGAACAAGGGAGTAATTGAGCTTACCAAAATGGATACGCGTAAGATACTCATTAATCCGAGCATGATCGAGACGGTTGAGAGTAACCCTGATACTGTCGTGGTCTTATATACCGGAAGAAAGCTCATTGTGAAAGAGAGCATGGAAGATATTTACAGTCTTATCAATTCCTGAAACGTGCGGAAGAAGATGGTGACTAATTTTTAATGTGAGAGGTAAATGCTGTGGATATTGCGTCGATTATCGGTGTAGTAATGGGAATTGTATTTATGCTTCTTGGAATCATTACATCCGGAGGCATAGGTTCTATTGGAAACTTCGTAGATGCGCCGTCGGCTCTTGTTACATTCGGTGGAGCTTTAATGGCGGTTTTGGCGTCCAGGTCACTTTCGGAATTCACCGGAGGCCTTAAGTGCTATACCCGAATATTCAAGGTTACATCCGATGATACCAAATCGGTAATTAAACAGATCATCGATCTGTCAAATACGGCAAGAAAGGAAGGCTTGCTTGCTCTTGAAGAAGCTGCCGGCAATCTTAATGACGACTTTATGAAGAAGGGCGTCATGCTTATAGTTGACGGTACAGAGCCTGAACTTGTTAAGAGTATTCTTGAGGCTGAGATAGATGCTATGGCTGAGAGACATAAAGCCAACTACTCAGTTTTTGAAGATATTGCTGCACAGGGTCCTGCCTGGGGTATGATCGGTACTCTTTTGGGACTTGTAAACATGCTTAATGATATGAGTGATGCATCCAAGATCGGACCTTCCATGGCGACTGCTCTTATCACGACATTGTACGGTTCAATTATGGCAAACTGGTTCTGTTTCCCTGCCTCAGGTAAGCTTAAGGCGAGAAGTAATGCCGAGTACATGTCAAAGAGTATTGTCATTGAAGGACTTTTGTCTATACAGGCGGGTGAAAATCCCCGTGTAACCGAAGAGAAGCTTAAGTCATTCCTGTCACCCGTTGACAGAGCGGCTTACGAATCTGAGACCGGATCGGGCTCAGCAGGCGGAGGCGAAGAATAATGGCAAAAAAGGCAGAAGAAGTAAAACCGGGCGCGCCCGCGTGGACCGCGACATTTGGAGATCTGATGAATCTGCTTCTTTGTTTCTTCGTACTTCTTTTCTCCATGTCCACCATGGATGCTGCGAAGTTTGAAGAAGTTGCGGCATCTTTCAGTTCGGCGTTTGGCTTTTTCTCCGGTGGTGAGATGGCTATCGGTGAGGGCGCTCTTATAGGTGACGGTGTATCACAGCTTGCAGAGCTTTCGAGCTATGTGACTTCAATGGGACTAGCGCAGTCGGGAGAAGATTCTGATACGCAGGATATGGAAGTCGGTGATATGAATCAGAAAGAACTGATGGAAGCAGCAGAGGAAGAGCAGATGGAAGCTTCGGCAGAGCTTGCTGAGAAGATCGAAGAAGCTCTTAATGAAGAAGAAATCGCTGACGTTGTTGCTCTTAATTATACGAGCCAGTTCGTTCAGCTCACAATTCAGGGTTCAATTTTGTTTGATTCGGCTAAGACTGATATTAAGGAAGATGCGATTCCTGTTATCGATAAGGTGGGACAGATCCTTGAGACCTATGCCGGCGGAACCGTTGCGGTTGAGGGACATACGGATAACGTTCCTATGACTTCGGGCGGAAAGTATGCCAACAACGATGAGCTTAGCTCGGGAAGAGCTCTTGCGGTATTCTATTATCTTTGTGAGAATACCAATCTTGATCCTGCGAACATAGTTCATACTGGAAGAGGAGAATACAATCCCATTGCGGATAACTCTACAGATGAGGGAAGAGCCCGCAACAGGCGTGTTGAAATCAAAATATATAATCCACTTAGTTCTTCATACTAAAAGAGGGGGATTTTTCAAATGAAAAAGAATTTACTATCTATCATCATTCTTGCCTTACTTGTTGTAAATATCGCCATGACAGGCTTTATGCTTTTGAGTGTTATGACAACAAATTCCCAGACGGCAAAACTTGTCTCGGATATTGCGGCTGCTTTGGAGCTTGAGACAAGCGGAGGCGTAGGTGGCGGATTTTCCGCAGAGCCTTCTGAGCCTGCAGGTGTTAATGAGATAGCTACTTTTGGTTTTGTTGGAAATCAGGACAGACTTACGATCAACTTAAAGCCCGGTGCTGACGGAAAGTCACACATGATGGTTGTTGAGGTCGTTTTCTCTATGAACATGGCAAATCCTGATTATGCTACATACGGATCATCTGAACAGCTTTCAGGCATGAGAGATCTTGTAAAGTCTATCGTTACCGAGACTCTTGCAAGTTATTCAATGGAAGAGCTTCAGGAAAACAGCCAGCCCGCAAGAGATGCTATCGTTGAGAAAGTACAGGAACTTTTCAATTCCAACTTTATTTATGAAGTCAGATTCAGCAGTGTGCTTTATCAGTAATGCTGCATTTTATATTCAAGGATACGCCGATAGATACATATTATCGGAGGAAGGAGATCCAACTTGAGCGAAGTACTGTCACAAAATGAAATAGATGGTCTGTTGGCAGCACTTAATAGCGGTGAACTAGATGTAGATCAGATGCAAGCCGCAGACGAGAAGAAAGTCAAAGATTATGACTTTAAACGTCCGGCGAAGTTTTCAAAGGAACATCTTAGAACTTTGGAAATGATCTATGAGCATTACGGAAGGCTTCTGTCTACTACATTACCTTTATATCTTAGAAAGAATGTTACGGTGTCGGTTGCTAACTCAGAGACGGTTACATATTCGGAGTTCAGCAATGCCCTTTCAAACCCGGTTATCTTGGGAGTAATAAGCTTCCTTCCCTTACAGGGAACGATTATTTTGGAACTGCAGGCCAACATCGGATTCTCTTTTATCGACAGGATGCTGGGAGGTACCGGCATCGGACTTGATAAACCGAGACCATTCACCGATATTGAGATGCCACTTATAGAAAAGCTTGTTACCATTTGCATGCAGCTTATGGTAGAGCCGTGGCAGAATGTTGTTTCTATCAATCCCGTTATGGAAAGGATAGAGACGAACCCGCAGTTTGCACAGGTTATTTCACCTACAGACATGATCGCCATTGTCACTCTTAACATTAAGATAGGTGAGACGGAAGGACTTATGAATGTATGTCTTCCTTATTTCACCCTTGAGAGTGTCATGGATAAACTTAATACCAAGTTCTGGTTCTCTACAATGCAGAAGAACGCAGATGAAGATTTCGGTGAATATCTTGAAACCATGGTTAAACATGTGGATGTTCCCGTAAAAGCAGTTCTTGGTAAGTGTAATGTCTCTGTAAATGATTTTGTTCATTTGCAACCCGGCGACATTATCAGGCTTGATAACAGAGTAAATACAGATATGCAGGTTTACGTTGGAAATATCTACAAATTCACCGGTTTGCCCGGTACTACGAAAGATAAATACGCCGTCAGGATCACGTCGGTAGTAAGAGAGGAGGAAGAGTAGGAGCATGGATGGAATGTTATCTCAAGATGAAATAAATGCTTTGCTATCCGGTATGGATTCAACAGCCGGTGGAGAAGGTGATGCTCCGGCTGCAGAAGCACCTTCCGATAACGCAGATATACCGGTAACTACCGGCGCACCGGTCTCAGGAGGCAGCGAAATAGACGAGTCGCTTCTTAATGACGCGGAAAAAGATGCCATCGGCGAGGTGGCGAATATAAGCATGGGATCATCAGCGACTACGCTGTATTCTCTTGTGAATCAGAAGGTTAATATTACAACTCCTCAGGTTGAACTAGCCAATTGGGAAAATGTAATAAATAACTATGAGAGACCTTGCGTCTTTATTCAGATTCAGTATACGGAAGGTCTTGACGGAACCAATATCCTGATCTTGAAAGAACGCGATGTTATGGTCATCACCGATCTTATGATGGGTGGAGACGGAACAAATACAGCGGGAGAGATTGGAGAACTTCAGCTTTCAGCTATCTCTGAGGCGATGAACCAGATGATGGGTGCGGCTGCGACATCTCTTTCGACAATGATCAATCAGAAGGTCGACATCAGCCCACCGCAGGCAACGCTTCTTGATATGATCAATGACGATCCTTCCGATATTGCAGAGTTCCTCATGGGAACATTTGTAAAGATCTCATTCAAGATGCAGGTCGGAGATCTCGTTGATTCAACTCTTATGCAGTTGTATCCGATTGATTTTGCCAAGGCGTTAAAAGACCTTGTTATCACAGATGCAGGGGCAAAGGAAGCGCCTGCCGCAGCTCCTGCTCCCGAAGCAGCACCTGCGCCTGCACCGGAAGCACCCGCACCGGCAGCTCCCGATCCGAATATGATGGGACAGCCTCAGATGGGTATGCCACAGATGGGAATGCCGCAAATGCAGATGCCACAGATGGGAATGCCGCAGATGCAGACTCCTCAGATGGGAATGCCGCAGATGCAGATGCCTCAGATGATGAATATGAATATTCAGCCTGCGCAGTTCCAGACATTTGCGGGCGGACCCGGAATGATGGCGGGCGGAGAGAATATTGGCATCATCAAGGATGTTCCTTTGGAAGTTACGGTTGAGCTTGGCAGAACAGCTAAGCCGATATCGGATATTCTCGATTTTGCTCCCGGAACTATTATCGAGCTTGATAAAGTTGCGGGCGAACCTGTCGATGTCCTTGTAAACGGTAAGTTCGTGGCAAAGGGAGAAGTTGTAGTAATCGAAGAAAGTTTCGGTGTGCGTGTGACCGAGATTGTTCAGTAACGATTTCTTTTGATAAAAAAAGAAACGATGGAGTGTTTGCATAATGACAGCAGATTCTTACTTGCAGTTTGTGGCAATCTTAATAATATTTGTTCTCGTGCTTGGTCTTACTTACTATGTGACCAAGTGGCTTGCCGGTTACCAAAAGGAAAAGGGGACCGGTAAGAACATTGAAATTTTGGAGACAGGCAGGATTTCCACTACCAAGTACATCCAGATAGTGCGATTGGGCGATAAATATATGGCCATCGCGGTGGGGAAGGATGAAGTTACTGCATTATGCGAACTTGACAAAGAGTCTTTGGTTTTTGACAATCCTGAGAATGTCAGCACGTTAAGCTTTAACGAAATTCTTGAGAAAATAAAAAGCGAGTTTAAGAAATAAATTATGAGTAAAAAGTGGGGAGAGAATAAAAAGAATATTTTTGAAAAACGCCGTTTGAAAAAAGGGGCGTTTATCGCCTTTTTGTCTGTTTTTCTGGTACTCTTTTTGGCATTTATGGTGCCCGTGACGGTAGTAGCGACACAGAATATTGTGGAAGATACTAAGCCTACCGATCCAACAAATTCAAGAGATTCGAGAGAATCTCATCTTACAGGTTCTAAAGCTGAACGAACAAATGTAACGGATCTCGGTTCAGCAGAGTCCCCTGACGATCTGAAAGAACTTAATATTGCAAATACGGTTACTGTTACATATGACAACGGAAACGGATCACTGAGCGGATCGCTTAGGATACTGATCACGTTGACGCTCATATCTCTTGCACCGACGCTTCTTGTAATGATGACTTCTTTTACAAGAATCATTGTCGCGCTGCATTTTACCAGAACCGCGATAGGAACCCAAACATCTCCGCCCAACCTGGTGATGATTGGGATTGCTTTGTTTATGACACTTTTCATTATGCAGCCCACACTTACGACTGTTTATAATGACGCGGTCATTCCTTTTGAAGAGGGAAAGATGGACCAGAAGGAGTTTGGAAAAGTTGCAATGGGGCCATTCAGGCAGTTTATGTACGGACAGACTCAGACCAAAGACGTTAAGCTCTTTATGGAGATCAACAAGATGGAGTGGGACGGCGAACTTGAGAGTATTCCGAATGTTGTCCTGATCCCGAGCTTTATTGTAAGTGAGCTTCGAACAGCGTTCATAATTGGATTTTTGATATATATTCCATTTATTGTTATCGACATGGTCGTGGCATCGGTACTTATGAGTATGGGTATGATGATGCTCCCGCCGACTACGATCTCGATGCCGTTTAAGATCCTTCTCTTTGTCCTTGCGGACGGATGGAGTCTTATCATCGGCAATCTCGTTAAGTCGTTCTATTAGGAGGTGAGTTTTTATGATAACAATGGCGGATATCAATACAATAGTTAATCAGGGACTGATGCTTGTTATTAAGATGTCACTTCCGGTTCTTTTAACTTCGATGATCGTGGGACTTATTATTTCGATATTCCAGACGGTTACGTCGATTCAGGAGCAGACACTTACTTTTGTTCCTAAGGTAATATGCGTTTTTCTTATGATCATGCTTACGGGAAACTGGATGATGACTGAGCTTACGGGATTTATATCACTGATATGGTCTGATTTTTCAAAGTATGTACGCTAGGGGTGAAGTATGATCGATTACAACTTCAGATACGGCGATCTGGAAGTTTTTTTGCTAATAGTTGTAAGAATTACAAGTTTTATTTTTGTTTGCCCCTTCTTTGGAGGAAGGCAGACGCCAAACCTTTTGAAAGTGGGATTTGGACTTCTTCTGTCAACTCTTGTATTCGGGGCTGTTCCTTATACTGCGCCTTCATATAATACGCTTATCGGCTACACGGTGATAGTAATGAAGGAGGTTACGGTAGGATTCCTTGTCGGATATGCTGTTCAGCTGTGTCAGCTTGTAATTAACTTTGCGGGACAGATAGTTGATATGCAGATCGGACTTTCGATGGTAAATCTTTTTGACCCGAATACGAACGAGCAGGTTACCATAACAGGTCAGCTTTATTCACAAGTGCTCATTGTATCGCTGATCATTACGGGAATGTACAGATATATTCTGGATTCTCTTATTGATACATTTACGCTGATTCCTATTAACGGTGCGACCATTCACAGCGACAGGATGCTAAACGCCGTGGTTGCTTTTTTGAGGGACTATATCGTTATCGGCTTCAGAATAAGCCTGCCGATATTCATCATTACTTTTATTACAAACGTAGTGCTTGGCGTGCTTGCAAAGGTGTCACCTCAGATGAATATGTTTTCCGTAGGTATCCAGATCAAGATAATTGTAGGACTTATGATAATGCTAATTACGGTTTCGATGCTGGGAGATGCATCAAACTTTATTTTCAACAATATGAAGGAGCTTATGCAGGAATTTGTGTACAGCATGCAGAGAGGCTGAGTTTGAATACAGGCCGTTGTTAATTGAATACAATCTGCAGTTCTTTGCTGAGGACGCAAACGGTGCCGAGAAGTCTGAGCAGCCCACGGCTAAAAAGCTCGAGGATGCCAGAAAAGAAGGACAGGTTGCAAAAAGTCAGGAGATAGCAACTGCGTTCAGTCTGCTTGCTCTGTTCGTGATCCTGCGACTTGTGTACGCCCTGATGGGTAGCACTTTTACAAGCATTTTTTCGAGGGTATACGACGATATCCCAAATGTAGCAAGAACTTATGACGGGCAATTGCCGTTTGCCTATATTTCTAGCATTGTTAATAAGGCGATGCTGACACTGCTTTTGTTGTGCGCACCGTTTTTTATAGTTGGTTTTGCCGTGGCGTTTATCTGCGATTATGTGCAGGTAGGATATAAACCTACCACGAAGCCGCTGCAGCCTAAGCTTTCAAAGCTAAATCCGATATCCGGGTTAAAAAAGATCTTTTCAGCGAGAAAGCTCTTTGAGCTGGCAAAATCAATACTAAAGCTCATCATTATGGGAATAGTGATCTACTCATTCTTTTCAAAGAGAAATGATTATCTGTTCCTGTTGTATGACATGCCGCTTGGTCAGGCAATCGGGCTTATGGGCAATCTCATAATCGACCTGGGGCTTAGGGTTGCAATCGCGTACATGATAATCGCGTTTGCGGATCTCATCTATCAGAAGCGCAAGTTTACCAAAGATATGATGATGACCAAGCAGGAAGTAAAAGACGAGTTCAAGAATTCCGAGGGAAGTCCCGAGGTTAAGTCGGCGCAGAAGAGAAAGATGATGGAAGCGTCGAGACGAAGAATGATGCAGGCAGTCCCGCAGGCGGACGTTGTCATCACGAACCCGACTCACTTCGCGGTTGCAGTTAAGTATGATGCCAATGAGGCGGATGCCCCTATGGTTGTTGCCAAGGGCGCGGATTTCATGGCTCAGAGGATAAAAGAGCTTGCTAAGGAAAATGATGTTGAGATTGTAGAAAACAAGCCGCTTGCGCGTATGCTCTACGCGAATGTCGAAGTCGGCGAGCTTGTTCCGCCGGAGCTTTATAAGGCGGTTGCGGAAGTACTTGCTTATGTATATCACCTGAAAGGTAAGATCTGATCCGCATTTAAATATGTTTTATGAGTAATAAAGATTTTTAGGAAAGGAGAGTGCGGCATGGACGCGAAAAAACTCAGAGACCGCGTATACGATTACGGTCTTGCTTTATATATTGTTGCGGCTATCGTAATGCTCATTATACCGCTTCGTGACTGGGTGCTGGATATTCTCCTTGCTTTTGATATGTCACTTTCATTTGTGATAATGTTTACAGCTATGTTTGCGGCTGACGTTCTGGATATGTCGTTTTTTCCTACGATACTTCTTTTCACGACTATCTTCAGAATAGCGCTGAACGTTTCGTCGACCCGTCTTATCCTGACAGAGGGCGGCGCAGGTAAAGTTATTGAGGTATTCGGATCCTTCGTTGGAGGAGGAGATCTGATCGTTGGAGCTATCGTATATGTAATTCTAATAATCGTTCAGCTTATGGTCATAAATAAAGGTTCTGAGAGAGTTGCGGAAGTATCTGCAAGATTTACTCTTGATGCTATGCCCGGTAAGCAGATGGCTATCGACGCCGATCTTAACACCGGCGCCATCACTGATGTTGAGGCAAAAGAGAGAAGACAGAAGATTCAGGATGAAGCGAGCTTCTTCGGAGCTATGGACGGTGCTACGAAGTACGTAAAGGGAGATGCGACTGCGGGGCTTATTATTACGGCAGTCAACCTTCTTGGCGGTATTGCCATGGGTATCCTGAGAAAAGGAATGGATGTAAATACTGCCATCAATACATATTCGATTCTTACGATGGGTGACGGACTTGTAAGTTCTATTCCTTCTCTTATGATATCGATGTCGACAGGTATCCTTGTTACAAAGGGATCAAAAGAGGCAGATTTCGGCCATGTACTTATTGGACAGCTCTTTGGTATGCCGAAGACTCTTTACCTTGTCGGTGGAGTTTTGGCGGGACTCGGTATCTTTTCACCGCTTCCTACACTTCTGTATGTTGCGTTTGGTGCGGGATTCATCCTTCTTGGAAGAGTTGCGAGCCAGACTATTGAAGAAGTTGCGATAGAGAGCGAGGCGGCTTCGCCTGAAGAACAGCAGGCGGAAGAGATAAGGCAGCCTGAGAATGTGACAAGTCTTTTGCAGGTTGACCCGATCGAGCTTGAGTTTGGTTACGGAATCATTCCTCTTGCAGATGTAAATCAGGGCGGTGACCTTCTCGACAGAGTTGTAATGATAAGAAGACAGGTTGCGCTTGAACTTGGAACCGTGGTTCCGATTATTCGACTTAGAGATAATATTCAGTTGAATCCTAATCAATATATCATTAAAATTAAAGGTATACAGGTTAGTGACGGAGAGATTCTTTTCGACCATTATATGGCAATGAATCCTGGACATGTAGAGGAAGAGATTACCGGTATTCCTACATTTGAGCCGTCTTTCCACCTTCCCGCTATTTGGATTACGGAGGGACAGAGAGAAAGAGCGGAAAGCTTTGGGTATACCGTAGTAGATCCGCCGTCGATCATTGCAACACATTTGACGGAGATAATAAGGGAGCACATCGCGGAGCTTCTTACAAGGCAGGATGTACAGAACCTTGTGGACAATTTGAAAGAGAACAATCATGCTCTTGTGGAAGAGCTTGTGCCTAAGCTTATGAGCCTTGGTGAGATCGAGAAGGTTCTTCAGAATCTTCTTCGCGAAGGCATATCCATAAGAGATCTTGTGACAATATTCGAGACGCTTGCAGATTTTGCGCCGTCTACACACGATCCTGACATTCTCACGGAGTATGTGAGACAGAGTTTGAAGAGAGCAATCTCCAACAAGTACTTTGTGCCGGGTGAGACGACGAGCGTTGTTACACTTGATCCCAAGATTGAGCAGGAGATTATGAGCAGCGTCAAGCAGACAGAAACAGGTGCTTATCTTACACTTGATCCCGCAAGAACCAAGTCGATTCTTACTGCCGTGGGAGAGCAGGTCAAGAAGCTTGAAGATGCGGGCAAACAGGCGATCATTATGGCGTCACCTATAGTGCGTATGTACTTTAAGAAGATGACGGAAGACTACTATAAAGACCTGGTGGTTATTTCTTATAACGAAGTTGAAGCCAGTATTGAACTACAATCGGTGGGGATGGTAACTGCGTAAATGATTATTAAAAAGTATGTTGGAAAAAATGAAAGTGAAGCTACGGATGAGGCAAAAAAGGAGCTCGGGGGAAACATCGTCGTAATGAATGTGCGACCTGTTAAGAAGTCCGGTTTTTTGTCCCTGTTTCAATCACAGAAGATTGAGGTGACCGTGGCACTGGAGGAGGAACCTGAGAGGCCCGTAAGGACTACGTTTACTCCGCAGAAGCCCAAAGTTCAGGAAAACAGGGGTTCTCTTGACAGTGCTCAAAGAGACACCGTTCTTTCAGCTGCTGCGACCGCAACCAAGATTTCTGCGGCAGTTAAGGAAGACAACAGCGCGATAGAAGAAAAGCTCGATAATCTCAGTTCTCTTTTGGAAAAAAATATTCTCAAAAATGAGAAAGCTGTTATTTCGCCGGAAATTGGCAAAGAGGCAAAAGTCGTTCCGGAGAAGGCGGAAGCGTCCGCAAAAACTTCTAAGAATGATATATCCGAAGAGACACTTTCTTTCATAAAATTGTTATATAATACTCTTATAGAGAATGAAGTTGACGAGATATACGTAAACCAGCTCACTGATGAGGTTGAGAAGATAAGCAAGCCGGGGCTTCCCTTTGACTATGCGCTTGCAAACGTATATCAGAAGATGGTTCTTAAGTTCGGCAAGTCTGAGCCTATAAAAGAAGTCGGCGAAGAGAAGCCGATAGCAGAGATCTTTATCGGACCTACAGGTGTCGGTAAGACCACTACGATCGCCAAACTTGCATCGGAGCTCACTGTTTCCAAAAAGAAGAAAGTAGCTCTTTTGACCATGGATACATACAGGATCGCGGCAGCTGAGCAGCTTCGCACATATGCATCGATCCTTGAGATACCTTTCAGGGTTATATATTCTGTTGATGAGATGAGGCAGGCAGCCGAAGACTTCAGGGAATATGATTACATCATGGTTGATACGGCGGGACATTCGCTTAAGAATGAAGAACTTATAAGAGATGTTGAGAACTACATAAGAGCGTTGGAGGATCTTATGGAGTGCGAAAACTATCTTGTTTTGTCAGCAACCACAAAGTACCGCGATCTTATTGAAATCTCGGATGCTTATTCGGAGATGGTTGCTTATAAGCTTATTTTTACAAAGATGGATGAGACAGGGGCAAAAGGTAACCTTTACAATATCAGGATGCACACAGGTTCTCCCATTGCGTATATCACAAATGGTCAGAACGTACCTGATGACATCGCAGTATTTGATGCTCAGAAAATAGTAAAGAACCTTCTTGGCGGAAAAAGTTGATTTGGGGATAGTTATATATGGATCAGGCGCAACAGCTTAGAAATATTATTAAAAATTCAAATAAGCCGCAGCGTCCGCTTGCTAGAATTATCACCGTAACAAGCGGAAAAGGTGGTGTAGGTAAGTCGAATGTTTCCATAAATCTAGCGGTTCAGTTCAGAAAAATGGGCAAAAGAGTTATTATTCTGGACGCGGATTTCGGACTGGCAAATATAGAGATAATGTTTGGAACTGTGCCTAAGCACAATTTATGCGATCTTATCTATCAGGGCAAGAATATTAAGGACATCATTACCTGGGGACCTGAAGGTGTCGGATTTATCTCCGGCGGATCGGGTATTTCGGGCATGTACAACTTAAGCAGAGATTATCTTGTATATATTATTGTTAATCTTGCCGAACTTGATGCAATTGCTGATATAATAATAATAGATACAGGTGCAGGTATTTCGAGTGCGGTTATGGAGTTCCTTGTGGCAAGCGGAGAGATCATACTTGTTACAACGCCCGAACCGACATCGATAACCGATTCCTATTCGCTTCTTAAGGCGCTTAATCAGTCTCCTCGTTTTTCGAGAGACAATACGAAGGTAAAAGTTGTTTCGAACAGAGTTTCATCAGCCGATGAAGGACAGCAGCTCTTTAATAAATTAAATGCAGTTGTTGCCAGATATCTGAAACTTCCTTTATCTTACATGGGTGCGATTCCGCAGGATCAGTATCTTGCAAGAAGCGTAATGCAACAATCACCGGTTTCACTGCAATATCCGAATGCCAAGTCAGTAAAGGCATTTGAGAACATTGCCAATCAACTTATGAATCCGGGAAGTCAGGAAGAAGTAAAACAGAGAGGAATGGCAGCTTTCTTTTCACATATTATTACGGGAAGAAAACTGAGTAGTAAGGAGACAGCACAGGGACAAAGCATAACTTCAGAAAACTAAGTCGTTAAAATTTGGCGGATTGGAGACAAGGTAATATATGCTCACAGATTACATTTCACCCGGGATCAGAGTGGAACTTAAGGCTACCGGTAAAGTCTGGATGGATGAGGACACACGAACGAGACACATCTATATGAGCAAGGTCATGGATGTGACTTCGGATGACAGGATTGAGGTTCTTATGCCGTTTGAAAAAGGTAAACTTGTTCTACTGCCTGTTGACGGAGAATACAGTTTGTGCTTCTACAGTACTAAGGGATTGTATCAATGCTATTCCAGGATTGTAGACAGATACCGAAGTGACAATATGTATATACTTGTGCTCGATCTTTCCAGCGAGCTTCAACGACTTCAAAGACGAGAGTATTACAGGTTCAGCTGTGCTCTTGAATTAAAATCCAGAACCTGCACAAAAGGAGAGCTGGAAGCCTTTGAAAAGAACAGAAAATATCTCGTCGACAAGAACAAACCGCTCCAAAGGAGCGTTATAGTTGACATAAGCGGAGGCGGGCTGCGATTTGTAGCTAACTTCCAATACGAAGAGGGCAGTACGATTTACTGTTCGTATCGTTTACCGAGGGGGGCAAATGATAGAGAATATGAAATGATTTGCAGCATATTAAAGGTACAAGAGTTAGAAAGTAGACCGGGTTTATTTGAACATCGTATCCAATACGTGTATATCGACGAACCTTCCAGAGAAGATATTATCCACTTCATCTTTGAGGAAGAACGAAAAATAAGAAAGAAGCAAACATAATTATGAAAAAAATTTTGATAATTGATGATTCTGCACTTATGAGAACAGTTCTTAGTGATATTATTAACTCAGATTCAAGATTCCAGGTAGCTGACAAGGCTAAAGACGGAATTGAGGGATTGGAGCTTTTAAAGCAGAATACTTATGATGCTGTCGTACTTGATATTAATATGCCGAGAATGGACGGTATCACAATGCTTAAAGAACTTCACAAGAACGGAATAAAAGCCAAGATAATGATGGCGAGCACCGATACTAAAGAGGGTGCTAAAGTTACAATGGATGCGCTTGATCTGGGAGCACTTGATTTCGTGCACAAGCCGGACAGAGCATCTGAATGTAAGGGAGAGGAATTTTGCAAACTTTTCCTCAATACCCTTTCAGCTGTTGCAGACAGTAAGGCACCGGGCTCAACAAAGACGTTTTCCTTTGACGAAGTCAAGGAATCACGCAAGGTTGTTGAACTGGTCACAAAATCCGCGAATAAGATCACGGGTCACAGGATTGTCGCAATAGCAAGTTCCACGGGTGGACCGAGGGCGTTACAGTCTGTAATACCAAGGCTCCCCAAAAACCTCAAAACTCCCGTAGTTATTGTTCAGCACATGCCGGAAGGCTTTACAGCTTCGCTTGCTGAAAGACTGGATTCTCTGAGTGAGGTCCGTGTTAAGGAAGCCGCAGAAGGAGATATATTGGCACCGGGAACGGTATATATATCAAAGGGCGGCAAACACATGCATATCATTAAGAATGCGGGAAAAAGTGTTGTCCACTATGTGGATGGACCAACCAGAGAAGGCGTAAGACCTTGTGCAAATTTCATGTATGAATCTCTTGTAGATTCCGATTACGATGAGGTTTGCTGCGTAGTATTGACCGGAATGGGCGCCGATGGAACTGAGGGAATCAAGAATCTAAAATCTAAGAAGAAAGTACATGTAATCGGTCAGGAAGAAAGCACCTGCACTGTTTACGGAATGCCCAAATCAGTAGCAACAGCTGGACTTGTAGATCAGGTTGTAAAACTTGATGACATCGCCCAGGAAATAATAATGAATGTTGGTGTTAATTGAGGGTTTTTACTTTTGATCTTTCTTATCTGATAATCCATATCCCTCCATTAACTACCGATGATAACAAACACAATTTGCATGACTAAACAATTTTTTCTTATGGAGGTAGATTGATTATGGATGTTTCTCAGTATCTAAGTGTCTTTCTTGATGAAGCAAAGGAGCACCTTCAGTCTTTAAACGACAACATCATGGTTCTTGAGCAGGACCCTGAAAATGAGGATTGTATCAATGAGATTTTCAGATCCGCTCATTCTATGAAAGGTATGGCAGGTACAATGGGCTATACCAGAATGCAGAATCTGACCCATGATATGGAGGATGTTTTCTCCGATGTTAGAGCGGGCAAGATCAAGATCAAATCAGAAATGATCGATGTTTTGCTTCAGTGTCTCGATGCTATTCAGGGATATGTTGACAATATTACTGAAAATCAGGATGAGGGTACTGAAGAGCATCAGAATATTATTAAAGCTCTTGCCGACATCAGATCGGGCAATTCGGGTGCGACAGCGGCAGCTCCTGAAGCTGCACCGGAGGCTTCCGAACCTGCTGAGAGTACATCTCAGACAGCTGAACCCGGCACAGATCCGGCAAGCGATTACAGAGCTATCAAGCTTGATTCTTCTGCAAGAACTACTTTGGAAGAAGCTAAAGCTCAGGGAAAAAATGTACTTGGAGTTACAGTACATATACAGGAATCCTGTATTCTTAAGGCTGCAAGAGGTTTCCTTGTATTCAAGGGAATCGAGGAAGTCGGCGAGATAGTCGTTTCCGAGCCTAACACACAGGATATTGAAGATGAGAAATTCGACTTCTCATTCAGTCTTGTCATAATTACTGACGAGTCAAAAGAGAAGATCGCAGAGATAGTTAAGGCTGTTTCTGAAGTTGCAGGCTGTGAATGTGGCGAATTCGATCTCGAAGCAGAAAAGGCAGCTTCTGAGGAGAGCGCTGAACCAGCATCTGCTGCAGCTACAACTGCACCGGCAGCTGTTCCTACACCGGAAGCAGCACCTTCACCCGCACCGGCAGCCGGCAAGGCTCCTGCGGCTGGACCTGCAGGCGGAAAGAAGCCTTTGGGTAAGCCTGTTGTAAACAGAACAGTCCGTGTTGATATTGAGAAGCTCGACGTACTGATGAACCTTGTCAGTGAGCTTATCATTGCTAAGAACTCACTTATTTCCGCAGCAAACACTTCAGGTGTCAGCAACGGAAACGTTAATGAGCAGATTGAATACCTTGAGAGTGTTACCACAAACCTTCATGAGTCTGTCATGAAAGTTCGAATGGTTCCTATCGAGAGTGTTCTTCAGAAGTTCCCTCGTATGATCAGAGATCTTAACAAGACTCTCGGCAAGAAGATGGAACTGACAATGACCGGTGAAGATACAGAAATGGACAGAACCGTGGTTGATGAGATCGGTGATCCTTTGATGCACCTTATCAGAAACAGTGCTGACCACGGAATTGAATCCGCAGATATCCGTGCCCAGAGAGGTAAGCCGGAAGTAGGACAGATATTCCTTCACGCTTTCCAGGACGGTAACAGCGTTGTTATCGAGGTTGGCGATGACGGTAACGGAATAGATGCAGAAGCTGTTAAGAACAAAGCAATCGAGAAAGGAATAGTTACTCCCGAGCAGGCAGCTCTTTTGACAGAGAAGCAGTGCGTAGAGCTATTGTTCCATCCCGGTTTCTCAACAGCAAAGCAGGTTTCCGAAATTTCAGGACGTGGTGTGGGACTTGACGTTGTTAAATCCAAAGTTGAATCTCTTTCAGGTGAAGTATCTGTAAATACCAAGCTTGGATCGGGATCTACATGGATCATCAGACTTCCTCTTACACTTGCTATTATTCAGGCTCTCATGGTTATCGTTGGAGAAGAGAAGTATGCTATTCCTCTTGATTCAATCCAGAGTATTGAGGATGTTTCTCCTTCAGACCTTAAACTTGTAGAGAATAAAGAAGTTATCAATCTTCGTGGAAGCGTAACACCTATTGTAAGACTTAACGAGGTGCTCGACACCGAGTCAAGCAAGTCACCCGATGATGACATGGTAGTTGTTATTGCAAGAAAGGGAGATCAGCAGATCGGACTTGTTATCGACGAACTTATGGGACAGCAGGAAATCGTTATCAAGCCTTTAGGTAAGTACACAAATAAGTGCAAGCTTATAAGCGGAGCTACTATCCTTGGTGATGGTGAGATCGCACTTATTCTTGATACTAATTCAATTTTCTGATGGTAACATTTGTTTAGCGAAGAAAGGATGAGCCGAATATGAATGAGATAAAAGAAATTAAGGAAAAAGCCGATAAGGGCGAACTTATTCAGTATATTGTGATTAAGATTGATGATGAGCAGTATGGCATCAATATCAAGTTTATAGATAACATTGTAAGAATGCAGCAGATCACGAGAGTTCCCAAGGTAGACGCATTTCTCAAGGGTGTTATCAATATCCGTGGCGAGATCGTTCCCGTAATGAGTGTAAGAATGAAGATGGGACTTTCCGAAGATGTTATTACAGGCGCTTCAAGAATAATCATCTTAAAGACCGAGGCCGGTGATCTTGTGGGAATAATCGTAGATCAGGTTAATCAGGTTCTTACACTTAATGAAAAAGACATTGAGAAAGTCCGTTACGATGACAAGAAGGGACAGGGGAAAGTTTCCTATGTCAGCGGCGTGGGACACTATGACGGCGGACTTGTTTCAATACTCGATCTCGATGCGGTTGTGTCTGAGAAAGAGTCAAAAGAAAAAGCGTCTAACGCAAGTTAATTTCGGAGGATCTATTATATGGCAGACATGAGTTTGGATAATTTATCCGACAAGTATTTTGATGTGCTGAAGGAACTAGGTAATATCGGTGCCGGGAATGCGACTACAGCGCTTGCTCAGATGATAGGAACAAAGGTTGATATGTGTGTTCCTCAGGTACGACTTCTGGACTTCAAGGATGTCGGAGACCTCATGGGTGGAGCTGAGAAGATAATGGCAGGAATTTATCTTGCCGTTGACGGCGATATCGACGGAAGTATCATGTTCCTACTCGGCAAACAGGCTGCAAGACATTTGGTCGATCAGCTTATGGGAACAGGTCCCAAGCCTGAGGATCAGGATTTTGATGAAGTTGAGATGTCAGCTCTTAAGGAAGTTGGTAACATCATTACCGGTTCCTATCTCAATTCACTTTCAATGATGACAAACCTAAAACTCATTCCGTCTATTCCATATGTTGCCATCGATATGGCTGCGGCGATACTCAGTGTTCCCGCGATTCAGTTTGGAATGATGGGTGACAAAATCCTTCTTATAGAAACACAGTTCTTTGATGAACTTAAGTTGAGCGGTTATTTTATTCTTTTACCAGATATTGATGGATACCGTAAAATTCTCTCTTCATTAGGCATGGGAGACGTTTCAGATTCGTGAAGGGGCTAATATGAGTCAAATAATTAAGGTTGGAATGGCCGATCTGAATATTTGTGTCAGCCCCGACGGAATTACAACATTGGGGCTTGGGTCCTGCGTTGGAATTGCAATAAGGGATCCTGTCACCAAGATTGGTGGGCTGGCGCATGTAATGTTGCCGGATTCAACTGAGATTAGGAACAATTCTAATATACCTAAATTTGCCGATACAGGAATTGAGGAACTTGTCAGGCTCATAGTTGCCAAAGGCGGTAATAAAACGCGACTTGTGGCAAAGATTGCCGGCGGTGCGCAGATGTTCGCTTTTCAGTCAAATAATGCTACGATGCGCGTCGGAGACAGAAATGTTGCGGCATCACTAAAAAAGTTAAAGGAGCTTAATATTCCTGTACTTGCTCAGGATACCGGTGATTCGTACGGACGGACAGTTATTTTTTATCCCGAAAACGGAAACTATATTATCAGAGCTGTAGGAAAGCCTGAAAAGATCATATGAATACCGATTTAGATGAACTGAAGAAAATTAATACTAAACTTATAACTCCCCTGATAGTGCTTTCAGCAACGGCTGTAGTAGCAGTTTTTACGTTCTTTAAGCACTATCCGGCAGGTGAGTGGATTGTTATTGTTTTTGTTTCGGTAGTTATATTTTTGGTGATCGGACTTATAGTTGAGAAGATGATCGCCATGTTTTTAGATATTAACTACGAGAAGGCATTGGCGGAAAAACTCGAGGCAGAGAGACTCGAGGAAGAAGCCAGAGCCGCGATGGAGGCAGAGAGCAATGCCGGGGAAGATGTCGATAATATGGAAGTACACGACATTCCTCAGTAAAAAAATAGAACCGGGGATACGTAGACATGGATGATGCAGCTAGAAATAAATTATGGACAGAATATGGTAATACCAAATCCGGTGAACTAAGAGAGCAGCTCATATTAGAGTATGCTCCTCTTGTTAAGCTTGTAGCCGGAAGACTTAGCATGTATCTTGGATTCAATGTTGAATATGATGATCTTGTGGGATATGGCATCTTTGGACTCATTGATGCCATTGATAAGTTTGATCTCATGAAGGACGTTAAGTTTGAAACTTATGCCAGTCTGAGGATCAGAGGAGCAATCCTTGACCAGATCCGTAAGATGGACTGGATTCCCAGAACTATTAGACAGAGACAGAAAAAGATCGAGACAGCAATTAGAGAGATTGAGAAAGAAAGCGGTCATATCGCTACAGACGCTGAAATTGCGGCTAAAATGGATATTACTGAAGATGAATACCAGAACTGGCAGAACCAGATGAAGGTAACGGGGGTTGTTTCCTTAAATGAGTTCATGGAACAGGGTTCAGATATTCCTGAAGATTCTAACAACACCAGTTCAGGTTTCACAAAGCCCGAGGAGGCTATAGAAAAGGAGGAGCTTAAAAAGATGTTGGCCGAATCCTTAGAGCTTTTGACTGATAAGGAGAAAAAGGTCATACTCTTTTACTATTATGAGGAGCTTACGCTGAAGGAGATAAGTGAGGTTCTGGAGGTTTCAGAGTCGAGAGTGTCACAGCTTCACACAAAGGCGTTGCAGAAAATGCGCGAAAAGCTGGGAGACTATCTGGGTATTGTTACAAACTCAAGGTAGTAAATTAATTTAGGAAGAGGATTTGTATGAACGGATATTTTCAACTCGTAAACACACCGCAGGGAACCGGTATCAGAATTTACGCCCCGACTGATGGAGATAAGTCGTTAAACGTTAATGACGTTCGTGAGTACTTGGACGAAAGAAAAATTCAATACGATGTAATTAAGCTAAATGATGCTGTGAACAAGTCTGATGCAAACGTATACGTTTTTACCGAAACGCAGGTACATCCTGAACGCGAAGGGGTAAAGTTTGACGTTTCTAAAGATAAGATGACTGTCACGGCATTTTTCTATCCTCCTACAGAGGGTGCACAGTTGATGACAGAAGCTGAATTCAGAAGCTCTATTGCGTATAGGAAGTTCACATACGGAATTCAGGAAGAAAATATTAAAGCTTTTTTTGAACACAGAGAATATTGTAAAGAAATACTTATTGCCAAGGGCAAAGAAGTTGTTCAGGGTAAGAATGCAAGTGTTGAGTATCACTTTAATACCAATCTCAGGGCTCGTCCGACACTTAAAGAGGACGGAAGTGTGGACTATTTCCATCTTAACCTGATCAATAACATAAATGAAGGCGATCTTCTTGCAACACTTCATAAGGAAGTTCCGGGTGTTCCGGGAATAAATGTTTATGGCGAACAGATAAAGCCTGCTGTAGTTAAGCCCGCGCATATCAAGGCAGGTAAGAATACCATTCTTTCAGAAGATAAGCTTACATTAAAGGCCGGCAAGTCAGGTCATGTAACTTTGAGTGAAGGAAAAGTTGTAGTTTCAGATGTATTGCAGCTTGAAAATGTAGATGTAGCGACAGGTAATATCGACTACGACGGAAGTGTAGAGATAAATGGCGTTGTTGCAACAAACTTCAGCGTAAAAGCCGGCGGAAATATCATCGTGCGCGGCATCGTTGAGGGAGCTGTTCTCGATGCGGGAGCAGATATTGTTCTTGAATGTGGAGCAAAGGCAGGTGGAAACATCAAGGCTGGCGGTAATATCGTAACCAGATTTATCGAGAATGCAAATGTCAGCGCAAGAGGCTGCATCACAAGTGAATGCATACTTCATTCGAATGTTTCTTCCGGAACAGAGGTTAATGTAACGGGAAGACGAGGATTTATCGCAGGCGGAAGAGTTAGCGCCGCAGATAAGATTCAGGCTAAAGTGCTGGGATCAGAGATGGGAGCAAATACCATCATAGAAGTTGGGGCAGATCCGCAGCTTAAGCAGAGGCTCAAAGAGCTTCAGAAAGAAATGACTGAAGCACAGAAGAGCATAGAAAGCATAAAACCTACAATTGAAGGCTTTACAAAGATGCTCAAGGCGGGAGTAAAGTTTAGCCCTCAGCAGGTTGAAAGTGCAAAGAAACTTATAGAGTTAAACAAGACCCTTACAGAGCAGATTCAGGATAACTCCGATGAGTATGCTAATCTTATGGAAAAACTTGCGGAAGCGAAGGAAGCCGAGGTTGTGGTTGAGGGGACTGCATATCCCGGAACTACCGTAAACATCGGTGAGTTATCAATGATCGTAAAGAAACCTGTTCAGTACAGCAAGTTTGTTGTCAGGGAAGGAGATGTAAGGTTGGCACCTATCTAAACGGAGGAGAGAACCATGTCAATAAACAGAATTGACTTTGGCGTGATCGCTGCTTCTAATGAAGTTTCCGCGGTGAAGGCGTCGGAGGATGCAAGACCCATGATGGACAGGCAGAACTTTCAGACTCAGTTTAACGAAGAAGTTGATAACCAGCGTAACTCGGTTATTCAAAAGGATGACGTTAGCGGAGCCAAGGTTTCTGCGGATGCCGGTGAAAAAGGCGGCAACGAGTACATGGGGGATGGCGGAAAAAACAGGAAAAAGAAGCAGGACGAAAAGAATGAGAATAATCCCATTTTAGAAAGACAGCTGTCAGTTGAGAAAATGGAGAAGATTTCGGAACACATGCTTGACCGAAACGGAAAGCCTGTTGATCTTGGTATTTCTCACGGTTTTGATTTGAAGATTTAACATTTCTATATTATAATGGTGGAAACGGGCGTGGTGCCTGAATCTTAAGTGAAATAGGCGGATAAATGATTAGTATTACAGAGATTGTTCTCATCGTTGTCGGATTCGCGGCAATAATATTGGGTTACCTTCTTCCTGCGGGAAAAGAACTCGACGAAGAAGATAAGTTGCTCATGGAGAGAGAAATCCGTGAGCTTGTTCGTCGTGAAGTCGAAGATCAGAGAGAAAACATTGAGAATATGGTAGACGATACCGTAGATCTTTCTTTGGACAGAACAGAGAGAGCAATGGAACGAATATCGAATGAAAAACTTTCCGCTATCGGAGAATATTCCGATACTGTGATCAACGATATACACAAGAATCATGATGAAGTAATGTTTATGTATGATATGCTCAACGACAAGCATAAGAACCTTACTTCTGTGGTTACTGAAGTAACGAAGAAAGCTGATGAGGCTAAGAAAGTTGTCAAAGAAGTAGAGGAAAAGATCATAACTCCTCAGGAGGAAACTTCTTTTGACGAAAAAGAGCCTCAGATGACGCTTGAAAAGATCACAGCTAAAGTTATCACTCCTGAAGAAGCTATGGAGCTTCATGTTGTGGGGAACACTTCTACCAATGAAGAGGAAGTTAAGCCTTTACAGGAGCAGCCAGCAAATGCCAAAGTTGTTCCTATCACGGAAGCTGTCAGAGTTGAAGCAAAGAGCACTAATCCCGACAAGAACATGAAAGAACTTACGGCTTCCGATCCGATCTCTCAGAATAGACAGATAATTGAGATGCATAAGGCAGGAAAGTCCAATATGGTGATCGCAAGAGAGCTTGGACTTGGTATCGGTGAGGTTAAGCTGGTTATAGATCTTTCCAACAAGCACAGAAAAGTTAAGTGAGGAATATTCTATAAATGAAACTAAAGTATTACCTTAGGGGGATTGGTCTTGGCGTCGTACTTACTGCAATAATCATGGGCTTTGCACTTGGTGCAAGAAATGCGCCGGTCAGCGATGCTGAGGTTATAGAGAAAGCAAAAGGTCTTGGAATGGTCGAAGGCGGTGTCTTATCCGATTATTCGGATGAAGGCGGAAGCACTGCGGAATTGGAAGAAGAAAAAAAGCCTGATCTGTCGGCACCGGATAAAAAAGTGGCTGACGCAGGCGATGTTGCTGATGCAGGTTCTGCAGTTCCCGACAGTTCGCTTGCCGGAGATGTTTCGGAAGAAACTGCCGATGACAGCACAAAGCCCGGAACGGATGGCATTGCTAACAGTGTCGGAAGTGTTGCGAACAAGGCTGCGGCTTCCGATGCAAATTCAAGTGTCAAAGATTCCGATAAGGGAAAAGACGAAAAGGCTGACAAGGATAAGGCAAATAAGGAAAAGCCTGTGATAAATAAAAAGAGCGAAGAGCCCAAGGAAGAGCCTGAAGAGGAAGCTCCCGAGGAAACTGCCGAAGAACCGGCTCAGGAACCTGCAGAGGCTCCGGCAGATAATGCGGCTCCGGCAACAGGCGAGAAGGTTGATGTAATAATAAACGGAGGATCTTCCTCTGATACTGTTGCGAAGCTTTTATATGATGCAGGTCTTGTAGATGATGCAGCAGCTTTCAACAGATATCTTATTGCAAAGCATAAAGATACGAGGATAAGATCGGGCAAAAAATCCATTGCCCAAGGCGCTTCATATGATGAAATAATCAGTGCCATTACAAATTGATCAACGGATAAAATAATTTTAAGCAAAAAGATTGTGAAATTACTTAATTTCACAGTCTTTTTTACTTGAAATATACTTTTTCTTGTGATATAGTTAAAAAGCTGTGTTCATAGGTGAAGCTATGCCTATTTCACGGTAAAACAAATAATCACGTACATTTAATTCTCTTTCCGGTGTCGGCAATGCCGATCAGAAGGGAGCTCTGTATATCAGAAGACGCGCTGATATATTTTTTTGAGCCAAGAATGTGCGGAAGATTCTAACCAAATGGAGGTAATATCATGAGCGTTGTATCAATGAAACAGTTACTTGAAGCAGGTGTTCACTTTGGACATCAGACAAGAAGATGGAACCCTAAAATGGCTCCTTACATCTTCACAGAGAGAAACGGAATCCACATCATCGACCTTCAGAAGTCAGTTATCAAGGTTGACGAGGCTTACAAGGCAGTATTTGAGATTGCACAGCAGGGTGGAACAATCCTTTTCGTAGGAACAAAGAAGCAGGCACAGGACGCTGTTAAGTCAGAGGCTGAGCGTTGCGGAATGTACTACATCAACGAGAGATGGCTCGGTGGAATGCTTACAAACTTCAAGACAATCCAG
>JAFZQT010000038.1 GCA_017620235.1 Butyrivibrio sp.
ATTCCTGACAAACAATAATTGTAACAGTTAATTCAACTATTGAACATCAAAACAAAGAAAAAACGCCTTTCTGAAAGAGTAACTTCAACTCTTCAGAATGACGTTTTTGAAGTGGAATTTAATTTTTCACTTCAGCTTTTTCTTTATTATATAGTTTATCCGCTGTCTCATAGAGGTTATTTCCTTTTGAGTCAATTACGACTATTGCGGGAAATTTCTCAACCTTAAGCTTTCTAATCGCTTCAGTTCCAAGATCGTCATATGCGACAACTTCCGACTCAACAATAGCCTTGGACAGGAGCGCTCCTGCGCCTCCGATTGCCGCAAAATAAACGGATCCGTTCCTAACAATAGCATCAGATACTTCTTTTGATCTCTTACCTTTTCCGATCATTCCGCCAAGTCCAAGATCAAGAAGTTTCGGCGCATACTTGTCCATTCTGCTGGCAGTTGTCGGTCCTGCAGAACCGATTGGTCTTCCCTCTCTTGCCGGAGAAGGTCCCATATAATAGATAAGATTGCCTTTTACATCTATAGGAAGCACTTTTCCCTCTGCGAGAGCTTCATCCATTCTCTTATGCGCTGCATCACGCGCTGTATAGATAGTTCCTGAAATATATACCATATCGCCGGCGCTGAGCTCTTTTACAACCTCAGCACTGACAGGAGCCTGTATTTCTTTATTCATGTCAATTCCTTTTCAATTTCTATTATTCTGATAGATATATCTTTATCACAGTGTCACGGTAACATGCCTGTTTACGTGGCAACATATATTAACTGCAACAGGAAGCCCCGCAATATGCGTAGCATATGTGTTTATGTTTACTGCAAGAGCAGTCATCTTACCGCCAAGTCCCGCAGGACCTATTCCGGTTTTATTTATTCTCTCAAGCAGTTCCTCTTCCATTGCTCTTATATGTTCTTTATCAGAATGGCTGCCTACAGGTCTTGTAAGCGCTTCTTTTGCCATTTCAGCGCACTTTTCGAACGTTCCGCCAATTCCGACTCCCACAACCATGGGCGGGCAAGCATTTGGACCGGCATCCTTTACAGCGCGGACAACCGCTTCCTTAACTCCTTCTTCTCCATCAGCAGGCTTTAACATAAAGACTCTGCTCATGTTCTCACTTCCAAATCCTTTGGGCGCACATGTTATAGTAACCTTATCGCCCGGAACAATGTCATAATGAACAATTGCCGGAGTGTTATCTTTTGTATTTACTCTGATAAGAGGATCTCCGACTACTGATTTTCTAAGGTATCCCTCTGTATATCCCTGTCTTACGCCTTCATTTATAGCAGTTCCAAGATCTCCTCCCGTAAAATGAACATCCTGACCTACTTTAAAGAAAAACACCGCCATTCCGGTATCCTGGCAAATAGGAATCTGATCGTTTGCCGCTATCTCAAGATTTTCTTCAAGTTGTGCAAAAATCTGCTTTCCAAGCTCTGACTCTTCCTCTTTCTGTGCAGATGCAAGAGCTTTTTTCATATCATCCGAAAGTGCATAGTTAGCATCTATGCACAAATTTTTAACAGCTTCGGTAACTTCCGAAACATTGATCTCACGCATTAAATATCCCCTTGTATTAACCGATTATAGTATTCTTCACCTCTACAAGCTCTTCAGCAGAAGGACTTGTGGGCTTCCACAAAATATGCTGTCCGTCGTTCTCATATCTCGGGATCACATGTAAATGGTAGTGCATAACAGTCTGTCCCGCAGCTGATCCATTATTCTGAACAAGATTTACTCCGTCGCATTTAAGCTTCTCTTTTAACATAGAAGCAACTACTTTTCCTGTCTGAACAGCCTTAGCAAGAACATCATCGGGAATCTCAAAAAGATCCGCATAGTGCTTCTTTGGAAGTACCAATGCATGTCCCTTTGTTGCCGGACCGTTATCAAGGATCACTCTAAAATCCTCATTCTCATAAATAGTATTTGACGGAATTTCACCGTTTGCTATCTTACAAAAGATGCAGTCGCTCATTATGCCAAACCCTCCATTTTCTTGTTGTTCTTAAATATTATTATATTAACGACACCCAGGACAACGCCCATAAGGAAACCGCCCAAATGTGCCTGCGTATTAGCACCCGCCTGCATAAAACAGGATTCTATAATATATAATCCAAAGACGATCAATCTGAACTTCATATTCGCAATTTTTCTTTTTGACTTGCCGCCCGCAAGAAGCCACAAAGCAAGGAAACCTACATTTCCCATAATAGCACCGCTCGCGCCGACAGATATTCTGGATATTCCAAAAAACTGCTCATATCCCAAAGAGAAAAAATTTCCGAATAAACCGGACATCAGATACATAAATAAGAAAAAGACATGCCCCGTATAGTTCTCGATCACTCCTCCAAGAAGTATCAGCATAAACATATTGCTGGTCAGATGATTCATATCCGCATGAAGAAACATAGAGGTAAATGTTCTAAACTTACCCCAGTTCGAATCAATATCCGACAGCATCAGGGCGCCTCTATCATAAATGATATATCCCAGATCCGTCTTACATAACATGTACATAATGATATTTATTACAATAAGCGCAATAGTAACATACGCCGTCTTATAAATTCTTCCCTGCTCATCCCAGAACTCTTGCTGGTTCATCTGAGCCTGAGAATCAGACATTCCTTCCGACATAACTTTAGGTTATTCCTCCATCAGTCCAAAAAGCTGATCCATACTTCTAAGAAGCTTGAAATCACCCTTCATTTTAATACTTCCATCCATAAATGCCCTCTGGAAAGTTATTCTTCCACCAAGAATATCCTCAAAGACTCTCTGCTCTGTAGTAATTACAACATCACACTCGCCGCCTTCGCCCGCAGAACACTCGCATCTGCTGTTCTCAACATTTATGATCACAGGTTTAAGCCTTGCATTATCAGTGAAAAGAACTTTAAATCTCGCATTTATTCCGGCAACAGGCCTAAATGTACTCTGAAGTTTTTTGGCATACTCTTCGGAATTACCGGATGTAGTCTCATCCTGTCCCATCTTATCCCTGAATATGCTCGCAAGTTCCTGAAGATCCTCTTTCTGTTTCTTTACAAATCTATCATCGGATGCATACTCAGAAAGCTGCTCTGATTCCTGAGGAGTCAGATCTATGCTGTTTGCAACGGCAACCTTATTGATAACCGCGCGATTACTTGCAGGGAAAACAGGCATCTTCTGATTGATCGTCCTGTAAATATTCTCTGCCTTCTTATCTATAATCTTCGAATACTCCGAACTGTTTTCAAGCTTTGTAGTATCTGCGATATATCCACAGATTCCCTCGCATGGAAGTCCGCCGAGCATCTCCCACGCAGCAGAAAGGCTCATCATTCCTTCTCTTTCTCCGTGAGTTGTTGACATCACAACAGGCGCCATATAAATGGTCTTGATTTTTTCCTTGTCTCCGTATAACCAGCACGCATCAAGAAACTGCATCATATAGCCGCCAACTCCGAACCACTCAACTGTAGACGCAAGTATGATTCCGTCTGCATCCTTGAGAGTATTTGGAAGCGCCGTGATTCCGTTCTTCTGCTCATATAAATTATATTGCTGAACTTTTACATTGAGTTCCTGCAATACAGTTGTAATCTGAGAAATAACATACAAAGTGGGATCGTCGATAATTCCCCTTCCACCGTAATAGATATTTATCTTCATTAGAACCCCTCCAACCGGTTAAGGGTATTATAGCATATATTTTTCAGAGTTATCGTAAGTCAAAACAAATTCGGCCTATCTTTATTTCATCTCCCTCCTCGACAGGCACTTTCACTTTGGTTCCCAATCTGAGCCCGTTCTTGAACGTTCCATTCGTTGATCCCAGGTCAGATACCATGATCTTTTCCCCTTCTCTGCTGAATCTACAATGAATCCTCGAGATGCTCATATCTTTTATAACAGTATCAACATACCCTTCAAGTTTTCCAATCGTAATTGGAAGATTGTCGAGCGGAATCCTAAATGTCTTATCTGCATTTCTGCTATACAAAGTCATCTCTCCGGAATCCTCTTCAGCAAGAAGCGTTGTCTCTTCAGACGCATACTGCTTCGCCTGCTCTTTCACCGAGGAAGTTATCCTGATCGGCGCTTTGTAAGATGCACTATAATCTCTAAGTGAAGATTCATCCTCATAATAATCATCTTCTTCGCCTTCATCATCTTCCCACGAATCTCTTTCTACATTTATTCTACGTACTGATTTTTTCAAATCTCTGATCCCCGTAAAAAGAGCTGTTCCTCCAGTTCCCACAGAAACAAGAATAACTCCGATCGACAAAAGATTCTCCACTTCAGACAGTACAAAGTTCATTCTTACATACATAATGACTGCCACCAAACACGCAAATAAGAATGCAAAAATAAATTTTCTTTTTACTCCGGCTCCGCGAGTTCCTTCTATCTCATATTCTTCGACTTCCTCATCGTTATCTTCATATTCAAATTCATCCGGCTCATCAAAACTCATTTCGCTTACCTGCATTTCTTCCTCTTGAACAGATGACGTTTTCAAAACTTCATCAATGAGCTGTGGAAGCAATATCCCCTCTTCTTTAGACAGTTCGCAAAGATTGTATGAAATTTCTATCGCTTCCTCATCGTCGTGATCTACCAGATCAAGGATCTTTTCCGCAAACTCATCAAAAGATTTCTTTTCGCCCTCAAACGGATAGTACATGAATCTATATTCTCCCGATGATATGTTCACGTATATATTCTCCGGGTCAAAAAGAATTCCCTCCTCGCCAAGCAAATATTCCGATAGCCCATCAAGCATTTCTTTTAGCTCTCGCAAAAAACATCTAAGATCATCCGCACTCATTCCCTTAGAAGAAAATCTGTCTTCCAAACTTACCATAGAGCTCACTTCATAATATAAAAGCTGTTCCAGATCAATCTTTCTAAGACTTACGGAGAGAAGCTTTTTAATTCTACCGTTTTCCGCTATCTTAAGCTTGTATCCGCCAAGCTCCTCCTCACTCACCTCATTACAAGGAGCAATAATATAACTGTGCTTTAAATCTCTGTAATATTTATATTCCACTTTTGTTCCCATCCTTTAATCAAATACTCTATTTCCTATATCCTTAAGTCTGGTCATCTTACGTATATGCTTTACCTGTCCAAGACACTTAGTTCTATGTCCCGCTTTAAATTCCCATCCGGATCTTGGTTTCAGAAAATAATTCCCCATCACTCCGGCTCTTATCCTGGCGCTTGCGTCAACTCTGATAACTTTTCCCGCATCTTTACTCTCCACATGGAAAACAGGTTTCGTGCTCCCAAAATATTTTTTCCCAAGCACGCGTTCTTTCTTAGCAAGAACCGTATTCTCAGGAGCAGTGCCATATCTATCCGCATCGATACTTGCTCTAAACGCAAGAATGTAGCAATCCTGCGATAAGATGCACCTGCCGTACAAATAATATGAAAATAGAATAAGCAGCGTTATTACACAGATAACCATAGGAATCACAAGCGTCGCCTCAAGTGTCATGTAACCTTTATATTTTCGCAATGGTCGCCACCACCATTCCCGCAGCGATAAAAGGGATAAATGGGTAACTCTTATTTCTCTTTTCCCTTAAAGCCGCAATTATGATAAGTGAGAATAAACCACTCACAAAAAATGCCACCGTTATCCCGAGCGCCACTCTTTCTATTCCAAATGCCGGTCCCATGCACAAAGTTACCATGCCATCTCCAAGACCAATCTGCTTTCCGGTCACGTAATAAAGCACTATGAGGACAACTCCCGGCAAAACAGCAACTATCGCGCGCTGAATATCATTTGCTCCTGCTGCCATCTCAAATACAGCACTCCCAACTGAAAGTGCCGCCAATATCCATATCTTCCAAGAAGATATGCTCATACTTTTTATATCTTCAATCGCTATTACTCCAATAACAATCAGTTCTATTATTTGAATTATCATACTCAACCTCTATCCACAGTCGCTGCAAGGTCTCCTCGCGCCAACTTCCGAAAGCGGAATGGTGTAAATCTTCCTTTTCAGCCCTGCACAATCAACTCTTCCGTGATACCTGTTCCCGTAATCAGTTATGAATACGTCTCCTGCCGCAATGTTCTTAGCGCAGTATTCACACGGATAATATTTATCTCTGTCTTTATTTCGAAGCTTATCTATCCCTGACATACTCACACTTCTCACGCTTAACTTTAAGTGTCTGCAATTTATATTTCTGTGATATACTTCGCCATGCTCTGTGACGAATACCATCTCTTCCTCAGAAGCATCGCCTCTTCCCGCGCCTATGATGTCATATCCCGTCCATGCATGCCCATAATACCTACCTTCTACAGGAAACTTTGTAAAACCCACGACCAGAATAAGCGGCTTAACCTTATAATCAACCACAATGTCGATAATATCTCCGCCGGAAGTCACATCAGACCTCATATATCCCAAACCGTTAAGTCCGCCGGCTATGCAACTCCTATCTGCACCGCTCCCAAGATATTCCTTCACCTTAGATGCTGCATAAGCAACCGAAACAACACCTTTCACGGCGCCGGCTCCGCTTTCTGCTCCCAATGCATCTTCAGCAAAAGAAACATCAAATGCCCTAAGCGCAATCTCATTTCCCGTCTGATGGAGCGCCGCTTCCAGATCCGACTGAACTTTTATAACATTGAACATCACCATGATATTGGCAAAAAAGAAAATAAAAAGCGGAAGTACAAGTGAAGCTTCAACCGTCATGGAAGCAGATAGAGACACTCCTTCGTTCTTTCTGACCGCCCGGATAAAAGCTTTTTTTATTCTTATAATTTTTAATATTAATAGTAAAAAAGAAGTGCCTTTATCTGCTCCCCGACTACTCCTCATATCCGTACACCCTCTCTATTTTCACCTCATATCCAAAACCTGTTCCTACTGTCAGTTCACCGCAGAAAGTATCCAGACAATGATCAATCCTGAATTCTCCGTTTCCCGCAGTCCTTCGCACATCCATCTCGATAATATCCATCATTCTCGCAGTCTTATCCTTTAAATCTGTCATACCAAGCTTCATCCTGAGATAGTCTTTGTAATAAAGCCCCTCTCCGCAATCTTTTCTCCCGATATTACTCCTGAAAAAGAGCATCTCACCAAGTCCCAACTGCCAAGTGGAATCACTTTTAAATAGAGGAACCCGTCCTCCTTCAAGAAGTATGTTCACATCAGATATGCTCTCCGCAAAAGTCCAGGCAAATATGATCGACCATTTAACGGGCTCTTTAAACTCAGGCGCCATAAGAACAGCAGTAAGCACACTTGCCACAGCGTCCGCTTTGTTTTGTTTAGAAGGGCACCCAAGCATATACATCCAATTTGAAGCTTCCCTCCAAAAAAGAAGTGTCTGCGCCATCTTCTCAAGATTTCTATAATCATTGTTTTGTCCAAAGATTAGATATTCCAGCTGATACTTAAGAAGAGATTTATCAAGCTCGCCTCCGTATCGTCCGCACTTCTCATAAAAATACTCATCAATAAGAAGTTTCTCCGATGCAGATATTTCCTCATAATCTCTTAATCCCGTACCCTTATTCTTAACTCTGTTTGATGCATAGTTCGAAAGATCTGCTGCCGCCCTCGATATATCTATCCCGCTTGCAGCGAGGGACAATACGCCCACGCCTCTCTGCGAATTAACCGCATCTGCGGGATTTCCCAAGCTGACTTCCTCTTCCTCACCATCCTCGTTAATGATTGTCGGAAGCTCTAAGCTGTCGATTTCATCCTGATTTTCTCGCGCCATCTCATCAACATCTGTCGTATCAAGCTCTGCGTCCCGCAATTTGTTGATATTATCATCTACGTCAGTCATCATTGCCTCAGCCGGTTCTGCTGCCATATACGCCAGAATCTGCCTGTTAAGCACCATTCCGTCATTATCTGATGCAAAAGAACTTCCCGTAATTCGCGCATCCTTGCAGAACATCTTTGTAATCGTGCTTGTTCCGGTGAATTTCCCGACAGTACTTGGCTCAAAATTCTTCTGCGCATATTTTCTCAAATGCTCCTCAGTATTGGCTATCGAATGACTCCCTGTTCCATAGGACGTATCCACCATTAGAAGTCCGTATTGCCTGTACAGTTCTCTGCTGTACTCAGCCAATATAGAATTCATGGCAATATCCGCCACACATTCAGTTTTCATTTTCACAGCCCCTATCCTGGCTCCGCTGTACAGAGCCAGAATAAGAGACATGATCATTGTTATAGTCAGAGATAAAAAAACTGTAAGATATCCTTTAGTTCGTAATAACACGTGTATCTTCCCTTATAGCCTTAAAAATATCTTCCACGATTCCAGCGATCTGCTGCTTAAAAACAATTACAAGTCCGATTAAAACAACGATTATCAAAATAACTTCAACAGTTCCCATTCCCGACTCATCGCTCCAGAACTTGCGGATTCCCTCCTGTATCTTATTTTTAATTTTGTTTGCACCTATCATTAAATAATTCATTTTTTCCTCCATTGTTTATTCAAATATTTTTTAAAAAGAAAGATATGCAGGGATCATTATGATCACCATTACAATGACCAGCATCATTATCATTGGAAGCAAAAGTTTTGTTCCCGCTTCTTCTCCAAGTTTTCTGACTCTGTCCATCTTTTCTTCAAACGCTTTCTGCGATTCTTCCTGCAGTATCTTAAGCATCTCACTGTTTCCTTTTCTAAGGTTCTGTGAAAGAAGCGTCGCAAGCCTCGTATAATGCCTGCTCTGACATCGCACTCCAAAGTTTTCATACACCGCCGCCTCCGAAACACCGCTCGAAAGCTCTCTTACAGCAACAACAATTTCTTCATATACATATTGCTTCTTTCCGCTTATCTTGCTTTTCCTTAGATAATCCTTCGAAAGCTTCTCAAATATATTTCTCATAGTCATTCCCGCGCCAAGATAGAGAACAAGCTGAGAAACCAGCTGCGGATAATCATTAAGCATCTGAACAGCTCTGTTTTCTATGCCCTTCTTCAGCTCTTTATCTTTAAGAACATACGATGCAGCTCCACCTATTAGTGTTATTACAAGAATTACAAGACTGTTGTCTTCAACCTTTTCCTTCCATGTAATGACTGCATCATTGTAGCTTCGAGGAAGCTCCACACTATCATTGTTTACAGATTCTTCTTCAGCCTTTTTCAAAAGATCCCTCAGCTCAGAATCAATCTTCTCCTTCGGCGTCAGATTCTGCTTGAAAAGTCTTGCAGATAATTGTTGTTCCCATATTCTCCCGTTGTACTTAAAATCCGCGATAAGATTGACCACCGTACCACCTTCGGGAATATTCTCTTCTTCAAGCCTTCCGTCATAATGAATGACCTCGTAATCATCAATGTGCCAGTCGATAATAAATGGATACCCCTCCAGCTTTTCCACAAGCTTTAGATCATTTGTCACATGGTCAAAAGACTCATTATCACCAAGAACTGTCTGCAAAAGCACTTCTGAAGCTTCATTAAACATCTCATCCGCTTCACTTTCCGTATAGAGACGCTCACTGACTGTAAGCTTTGCTTCGCCTATTTCCTTGCCTTCTTCATCACTCGCTATAAGTTCTTTTGTGTACTCTCCATCACCACTTGCGTTTCTTTTAAGCTCCTGAGTTTTGTTCACCTCCGTTCCCATCATGGTACTGAGGTACATAAGCGAAGAAAGAACACTTCCCGCGACCGCCATGATAAGGACTATTGAAATCTTACGGATATAATATTCAGTCTCGGCTTTTTCAACATTTTTTCTGTTACCGAGAGTCCTCAGATAGCTTCTTACTTTTTCTCCAAAAGAGAACCTATCTCTTATAGGTAACCTTTTAAAAACAAAGAGTGAAATCTTTAAAAACTCACGGCTTATACCGGTCTCCTCCATATCCGAAGGAAGTTCCTCTTTTCGCGCAAGAATCCACAAGACAAATATTCCAACCGGGAATATCAAGTAAAAAAACAACATATAAAACTACCTTTGTTATATTGTGATATTTACTATCTTTTGAGATAAAAGATATGCCGCAAAGTATACGGCCATACAGATCGTCATAAGAATTACTCCCACGACATTGTGATATAACGGATCAAAAAATCCATTACTCGTGATACTTATATAAAAGATGATAAAGAACGGAACAACATTCATTATTCCTGCTTCCAAGCGCTTAGAACTGATAAGAACATCGATTTCTTTTTCAACATCCATTTTCCTTGAAATAACCGATATGGTTCTTCCGATAATGTCAGTCATGTTTCCGCCGCTTCTTTTCGCAACGGCAAAAACCTCCGCGAATTCCTCTATATCTGCGTTCCCGCTTTCTTTCCCAAGACGCCCGATAAGTTTTTCGAGAGGAATATTATTGCCGAGTCCTTTGTATATCCGCTTAAGTTCAAGACATATAAGACTCTTTTTTCCATAAAGAAGTTCCATATCCTTTCCTGCTTCTCTAAAAGCATTCTCGATAGAATATCCGGCTTTAAGGCTTGTAAGCACAGATGCTATTGCATCTCTGAACTGAATCCCAAGAACTCTTACTCTTCTCATTTTTTCCATTTTCTTCTTGTAGAAAAACCACGGAATCACAAGTGGCAAAAGAAGTACTACCGCAATCCACGAATCATAAAACATCCTTCCAAAAAGAATTGCGATTCCCACTCCCTGAAGAAGCACCGGCAGATCAGTTATTGTTGGTCGGAAGTTTGATACCTGCAGAAATAAGTTTTTCATCGTTTGAAACATCACCGGCTTTCCTCCATTCTCCAACAATCCTGCCATCATTAGTTATTCCTGTTTCTACAAATCTAAAAAGTGTATTCGTCTTGATCTTTCCTGTAACAGGATCTGGTTCCTTCAAAAGTTCACATATTTCAAGCACTTTTCTGGATCTGTCGCGCAGTCTTCCAAGATGAACCACAATATCAATTCCTGAAGCTATCTGCCCTCGTATCGCCGAAAGCGGAATGTCCATTCCCATAAGTACCATGGTCTCAATTCGTGAAAGCATATCTGTCGCGCTGTTGGCATGCCCTGTCGACATTGCCATATGTCCTGTATTCATAGCCTGAAGCATATCGACGCACTCACTTCCTCTGACCTCACCGACAATTATCCAGTCCGGTCTCATTCGAAGCGAAGACTTGATAAGATCTCTGATCGTAATCTCCTTGCAACCTTCAACATTCGCATTTCTTGCTTCAAGCCTTACAAGATTCGGAACTTCTCTTATCTGCAATTCTGCATTATCTTCAATCGTAATGACTCTCAAGTCCTTGGGAATATAATTTGAAAGAGCATTCAAAAAAGTTGTCTTTCCCGAACCGGTACCACCCGAAATGAAAATGTTGTATCCTGCCCTAACCAGCTGCGCCAGATAATCTCTTATATATGGCGTAAGCGCACCAAACTCAATAAGCTTTTCCATTGTCATTGGATTTTCAGGAAATCTTCTGATGGTGATTATCGGTCCGTTGAGAGCCACTGGGTTCAATACAATATTTACTCGTGAACCGTTTGTAAGTCTTGCATCAACGATCGGCGATGATTCATTTACAACTCTGTTGCACGAAGCAACTATCTGTTGAACGATATCTTCAAGTTTTTCTTTGGACTCAAACCCAAGCTCCTGCCTGACAATTCTTCCGTTTCTCTCCGTAAAGATATTGTCAACGCCATTTATCATGATCTCCGTTACTTCCGGATCATCAACGAGTTCCTGCAAAATATCAAGTTTTCTTATCGAATGAAATATTCTGAGCCTGAGATTTTTCCTAAGTTCCATAGAGATTGCACGTCCGCGCGTACAAAAAGATAATTCCCTGTCTATCAGTTCAAACATTTCCTCATCGGTAATGTCCTTAGAGAAATCAAGTGACTGCAAAACTTTAGACTTCACATCTTTTTTCAACTCGTCAAAACTACTCACTTACAAGCTCCTCCCTCTCAAGCACTTCGCTTGCATAGGTTGAAAGCCCCCCATAAGAACCATCCTTAGACAAAAGACATCTCACGGTATTAGCAAGTACATCATCATATCCGTTCTGACTAAGAACTTTAGTGTACTGCTCAAACTTATAATTCTCTTCTCTACTTTCACCAACTATGGTAAATACTCTTGTGCATATCCTCAAAATATCACACAGACCATCGGGAAACTCTGAAAGGTCGAGAACTATGTATTCATATCCTGCAATATCCGACAACAACTTAGTAAGAGCCTTGATTCTTTCGAATGTTATCTCTTTTATCTGTGTTGCCGTCTTTGCAGGAGGAATGAAATCAAATCCTCTTGCGCCTCTCTTGATCCTCTCAAGATAAACAGAGAATTTTCCTTCTTCACACTCAGCGTAATAAAGAAGGTCCGTAATATCTTCTTCAGCATCCTGCCCCATTATCTCAGTGACCATTGAAAAACTGTCAAAATTAAGGAGCATTGTTTTTCCGTGCTTAGAAAGTTCCTCGCAAAGTTTTACGGCAAACGCCGTCTGCCCACACCTTGAAAGTGGTGAAAAAAGTCCCAGAAGTTTTACCTTTTCCGGACCTCTCTCTGCATCAAGATTCCCGATATTCTCGGGAATCTTTACACAGAAATCCAAAATGCCATCTATGATCTTACCCGCAGGAAGATACTTGCTGATATGGCATACATTCTTTTCTTCCTCCTGCCCTTCGTCCTCATTCACAAAGGAAACCGCTTCATCAAGCACCAAAATATTTTTCACATCTTTGATGCCACCTCTTGAAAGCGCCATGTAAACACTTTGTGAGAGAACAGAAAGTGCAGGAATCTTCTCTTTTACAAACTCTTTAAAAATCTCTGTATCGGTGAATGAACAAATTTCAAAAGACAGATTAAGATGATCTCTTAAGTATTCATCAAGTCTCCTGCAATACTCCTTCTCCGTATCACATATTGCAAGTAACGGTCTGTTCATACAACCACACCTCCTAAGGTAAAAATCGCACTTACGAGAACAGGTACTGCGAAGTGAATAGTCTTTTTCTTATTTTTTCTAAACAAGAGAATTGACAAAGAGATAAGACCGGCTACAAAGAAAGCCACTATGATACAGGACATTGTGTCCTGAACAGATAAGAAAGACGCTGCTGACATAAAGAGTTTAACATCTCCCGCAGCAATTCCTTTAAGAAGATATACAGGAAGCAATATAGCAAAAGTAATTCCTATCGCCGTCAGACAAGAAACAAGTCTCTCCTGTCCCGCCAGCGCAGATCCCAGAATTCCGGCAACCATTCCCGGTATCACCCAGAGATTATAGATTTTATCTCTGTAGAGATCTGTAAATACTGCTCCTGTTAAGAACAATATCAAAATCACGTAAATTAGATTTTCTCCTTTCGTTTTTTTCGAGCTCGCGATTTACAAATTTATCACTTAGATTTTTGTTTGTAAATAGGGAAATTTTAAATCGGCATTTTGCACAATTAATATTTTTTCCAAACCTTATGAAATAAAATTCTTATCGTTCAACCCGCTCCACAGGTGGGTTACGCAATCAAGACATATCGTTATTACATATTCTCATATATGTTTTTACAAATTATCTCGTTCAGTTTCTCACCTCTTAAGTCATAAAATTAATACTCTTAAGATTTCCTTAAGCCCCATTTTTACAAATACTTCTTCCCTTTATTACGCTAATGTAGTATGGTGAAACTACTAACTTGCAACTACATAATGAAAAAAGTAAAAGGGGAAAAGAAATGACAACATCTCAGATCGGAATTATTGTTTCTATTCTTGCCTATCTGGCAATGATGCTCCTTGTTGGTTTCGTAAGTTCCAAAGAAACTAATGACGTTAAGGACTTTTATCTTGGTGGAAGAAAACTAGGTCCGTTTGTAACAGCCATGAGTGCTGAGGCTTCAGACATGAGTTCATATCTTCTTATGGGTGTTCCGGGGCTTGCATATTTCTCCGGAATCGCAGACGCGGGCTGGACTGCATTCGGTCTTATTGTCGGAACATATTTAAACTGGCTCTTTACTGCCAAGAGGCTCCGCAATTACACAGCAGAGCTTGATGCGATCACAATTCCCGATTATTTCAAAAAGCGCTTTGAAGATAACAGCAATATTATTCTTTGCATCGGCGCATTGTTTATTCTTGTTTTCTTTGTTCCATATACGGCTTCAGGATTCTCTGCCTGCGGCAAGCTCTTCTCATCACTCTTCGGAGTTAATTATCAGCTTGCCATGATAGTTTCAGCGATCATAATCGTTGGCTACACAACAACAGGTGGATTCCTTGCAGCATCAAGGACTGACTTCATTCAGTCTATCGTTATGACAATTGCATTGTTCTTCGTTGTAGGATACGGCATTGTTTCAGCGGGCGGATTGAATTCTGTTATGGATAATATCGCTGCTCTTCCCGGTTTCCTTGATGCAAACGCAACATACAACAATGCAACAGGTGCCGCAGATTCATACGGTCTTTTCTCTAAGATCACGATGTTCTGCTGGGGACTTGGATATTTCGGTATGCCACACATTCTTCTCAGATTCATGGCTATCAGGAACCCTTCCGAGCTTAAACTATCAAGAAGGATCGCATCTGTTTGGGTAGTATTCTCCCTCGCGATTGCGGTATTCCTTGGTGTTGTAGGAAGAGCACTTACACAGAGCGGCGCTCTCACATCTCTTATAGACACCGAAAATATTACAAGTTCATCTAAGGCTGAAACTCTTATCGTAGTTTTGGCGCAAATGATAAGTGAGCACAATTTCTTGTTTGCCCTTTTGGCAGGACTTGTAATCGCGGGTATTCTTGCATCAACAATGTCCACTGCCGACTCACAGCTGATTGCTGCATCATCTTCTGTTTCTGAAAACATCATTCAGGAAACACTTGGAATCAATCTCTCAGAAGCCGCAGCGATGCTTACAGCAAGAGCAACCCTCATCGCTGTTGCAATATTTGGTGTTATCATCGCTTGGGATCCAAACAGCTCGGTATTTGGAATCGTATCTTTTGCATGGGCAGGATTTGGTGCAGTGTTTGGTCCTTGCATGATCCTTTCACTTTATTGGAAGAGAATGAACAGATTTGGAGCAATAGCAGGAATGGTATCCGGCGGTGCGATGGTATTCATCTGGAAATATCTGGTTCGTCCTATGGGCGGAGTTTGGAATCTGTATGAACTTGCTCCCGCATTCCTTGTAAGCATAATATGTATTTTTGTCGTAAGTCTTTTGACAAAAGAGCCATCAGCCGAAGTCATTGATTCTTTCGAAAAGGTACAGATCAAGTCATAATTTTTTATATAAAGCTCACCAAAATACCCCGCCGAAGTGTATCGACGGGGTATTTCAATGATTTTTTTATTTAAAAAAGAATTATATAATTATGCCATATATCCTCGATTAGCACACACCATCGCAAGATCCTCATTTAAGCTGTGTCTTCCGTATGTAAGACCTGAGTATACTTTCTGGGTATTTCCCATCATAGGACTGCTTGTATCGTATTTTTCAATTTCTCTGTATGCTTCTTTCAAGCACTTAATATTCTGAACAACTCTCCAGATCTTATGGCTGCTGTAATTAACTCCTGCCACCATAAGTTCTTTTTTTGAAAAAATATACAGAGCATGGAGATTCTTTGCAAGTTCATAACGAAGGTCAAGTGATCTTATAAGTTCATCAAGGCAGTTCTGTGCACACACAAGATATTTGTCTGCCTTGTCTTTTTTTCCTATTCCAATTTCATCTATCGCATCGTTAAGGTATTCGATTACCATCTCATACAAGATTGTTATGAGCTGAGTCTTGTTTGCCTGTGATATTTTAAGGGTAAATTCCTGCTTTTTTTCCTGTGTCATATTCCACCTCGATTACTATACAACCGGTTAAAAAATGTTACTGAAGAAGCTGAAGGATCTGTGCGGGTCTTTCGTTCGCCTGAGCCATCATTGATGTTCCTGCCTGAGAAAGAACCTGCTGTGTGGAATATATTGTCATTTCTTCAGCCATATCTACATCCATGATTCTGGAATAAGCCGCAGTCATATTTTCAACAGTGATATCAAGACCGCTTACTGTATGCTCAAGTCTGTTCTGATATGCACCGAGTCTGCTTCTTATACCGTTGATGTTTTCAATTGCATCCTTTAGCTTGTTGATTGCTTCTTTTGCACCTGTAAGATTAGACATATCGAGGTTATTGATTCTAAGAGATGTAAGCGATACCTGAGGAATCCTAATATCAAGAGTCTGTCCCTCATTTGCTCCAACCTGCATTGTCATTGCACCCTTAGCCGTGATCTCAAGATTGAGTGATCCTCTGTAAGAGTCATCCATCTTTATGCTGATGCTCTTTCCCGTGCTGTCTGACAATGTAAGCACATCTTCATCAATGTTTGCTATCATGTGATTTGTCATATAAGGTTCCTGATTTCCGTCTTCATCCACCTTATATATTTTTATGTTGTTAAGTTTGTCTTGCTCGCTGAAGATACCTTTTTTCTCAACGCCTGTTTCTCCCATAAGCTTGGCAAAGTCAATATCCAAGCCAGTTATTTTATAATTTCCGGCGTCGACATTATCTGAATAGCTTGCGATCTTGATGTTAGGATTTGTCTTACCCATATCATCGGTCACATATCCCTTGAGATCAAAAGAACCATCAAGAATACTCTGTCCGTTGAACTGAGTAGTCTTAGCCATTCTATCTATTTCCTGCTTAAGCTGGGTAACTTCCTCCTGAATAGTCTTTCTGTCATTCGGTGTGAGTGTTCCGTTACTTGCCTGAATTGCGAGCTGGCTCATTCTCTGGAGAACTTCATGGATCTCAGAGAGTGTTCCGTCTGCAACCTGTACGATTGAGATTCCATCATTTGCACTGTTATTGGCAACTCCCAATCCTTCTATCTGTGCGTTCATTCTTCTGGACATTGCAAGACCTGAGGGGTTATCCTTGGCATTTGCAATCTTTAGACCACTTGAAAGTCTCTCAAGTGACTCAGTAAGAAGTTTGTCATTTTTCTGTAAAGCGTTGTTTGCGATCATTGCGGAAACGTTGTAGTTTACTTTCATGTTAACCTCTTTTCTGCACGTATAGAGATTAAAGAGCCTCTATAAATGCTTTCGCCATTTTCAAAAGTGTGCCTGTATCTGCTGTCGAAGTACTCTCGCCGTCCATGGCTTCTGCATTAACCGTGCCTACTTTAGTAGGTTGTGCCTGTGCGTTATAGAGGATTGCTATCCTGTTTCGGTCTACACCGGCATCCTCTATCTTCTCCGCTAATTTATCGCACATCTTAGTTTTTACGCTTTCAAGATATTCAGTCTCTTCGGGGCTTTCTGCATACGTTGTTGTAAGCATACCCGTTATACCGCCGTCCTCCCGGTAAAGATTTGCCGAGATAAGTCCATAATCGGTAGTCTGAACACTTGCTTCCATCCTTGAAATCTTGCTGTTGTCACTCCTTAGAGTGATGTGCATTGATACCTTTGTTCCATCTATTTCCACGGGCACTTCAAAGCTTCCTCGCTCCGATGTCTGTGCCATTACGGAAATCTGTTTTTGCATAAGAGTAATTGCCTTTACATCAATGTACTCTGTCTCCGGATCTACCAGTACATCCGAAAGTTTGTCGGAAATGTTTTCAAGGCTCTTTGTATAAGTTTCTTCGTAGTTATCGCCATCAAGAGCTTCTGTAAGAGTATCCATATCTTTTGATATATCTCTTTTTACAAGCTCCTGTGCCCTGTTCCATAAATTTCCGTTTCTTCTGTCTCTTCTTACACCGATCATCGCCTCAAGATTGTTGAAGTTCATCTCAACTTCAAGTGCTTCCATCTCGGCGATTGCTGCGGGTGCTGCCTTAGATCCGGCTATGTTTCTTATCTCCTGTACCTGATCTTTGATATATGCCTTTTCAAGTTCAGGATCAATCTCTTCTTCCTGAAGTGCTTTTGCAAAATCCTCTAACTTCGTGTTTGCCATGGGTTTTGCAGCCTTCATTTTTTCAGGCTCGAGATTCTCATATACTATATCGGCTTGTGACCTATAAAACCTGAAGGCTGAATTTATCTGTTCATCAATTTTTATTGAATTTCCTTCTTTAAGGTCTACTCCGCCGAAATCATCACCCACTGAGTAGTCAATTCCACTCTTTGCGGTTCTTCCGCTTCTTGTCTCGGTCAAAAGATTTCCCAAAGTCATATCTTTTCCTGTCTTTAATACGGAACCGATCGCTTTGTAATCATTTGCCTTTAGCGTATGGAAAAGTCTATATATTCCTATAAAGGAAGCCTTCTCCTCTTTTGTGATATCTTTTTTCTGCTCAAGCTTGCAGATAAATTTTGAAAACTTTTCCTTGGATCTGTCGGAATCTCTTTTTCCACTGCTTCCGTCATTAAACATTCCCTGATCGAGACTGTCTGAAAGCTGCTCCAGAGTCATATTGAGAGGATTGTTTCCTTCTCTTATGAGATTCAGAACCGCTCCCGGCTTAAGTCTTTCAAGTGTTGCCACGAACTTGCGATCCCAGGCTCTTACATTTTCAAAATTCTCTTCGTTGATCTCCATGCTGTTGTATCCAAGGATTCTGACCGCTCTGCGATTTTCGTCATTCACCTCTTCGCCAAAATCACGAAGTATATCGTCAACATTTCTAAATGCTTTCTTTATGCTATCTCCAAGATCAGCTCTGGGTGCTGTCATCATCGCTTCGTATCCTTCTCCCGCAGCCTTGAACTGTCTTGTAAGTTTCGCCGAAACATCACTTATCTGTGAAAGAGTTGCCGTCTGCAATCTTCCCGCCATAAGTCCGGAAACGTCCGCAGGTCCTTTGCTTATGATCTGCACTTTTTCCAGAGTAAGGTCATAAACCCTTGCCTGATTAAGCGGCTTTACACCTGTGATATCATCTATTATCTCGCCTGTCTGCGCTCCCTCTATGTCTTTGAGAATGTTAGAAAGCTCCTCAATAAGATCCTGCATGGGCGCTGTGTCTATTGCAAATCCTCTGTCTAAGAGGTTTTTATTTGCTTCAACACTCATGCGAAGTCTTACTTCCTCAAGCTGAAGACGTGCTGCAACAATCTTCGGATCATTTCCGGACAAAAGAGCTGTCGGATTCTCCGGATTAACTCCCGCATCCTCTTCGCATGCCATCACAAGATTCTTGATGTTTAATTCTTTCCCTTCTTCAACAACGCTCTTTACTGCGTCATCCGTGATATTCTTAGTATCCTCATAAATTCTCACCGCCTTCTCTATATTGCTCTCAGAATCTGAGAGATTTCCCTGAACTGCACTCTTTCCGTCAAGTATTGCAGATGCTGCCGCCTTAACAGCTGCCTGCTCAGTAATAGGAAAATCAACCTTTGCGATTTCTGCAAGTGTGCTTAAATTGTCCGCTGTAAGCGGGATTCCCTGCTCGACCATCCACTTCGCGTCTTCCCTTATAGCGGAATTGCTCATGTCAAAGCCGGCTTCTTCAAGCACCTTATCTATCTGCGGGGCAAGACTGTCCCAATTTATGCTGTCAGCTTTCTGCGCATAATAGCCGCCTGCTTCCTGCGCATAGAATCCTCTTCCCGAAAGATTCTGTCCGTTTGTACTGTGAGCTGCAAGGTAAAAATTGCTTATGGTGGGCTTCATGTTATTAAGAACCATATACTTAACCGCACCGTCAGAAGGCTCATTTATCTGCGCTGCTTCTTCGTAAGCGCCCTTTGCACCTCTTACATTCTCTACAGTCATGGGAATATCATTCTTAGAGAATTCATTTTGTATTGTTTCAGCAAGTGACCTGCTTCCTGTTATCTTTGTCAGCTTCTCAATGCTCATATCATCGTTATAGCCTGTGATGCTGACTCCGGACTCCAAAAGCACACCCTTGATCTTATCAAGGATGGTCACTGTCTCTGAACTATTTAAATTTTTAACATCAAAACCATCCTGAAGAGCCTTTGCATAGTCCTCCTCAGACATAGTGTTTGATAAAAGTGCCATATAATTATGCTGCGTCAAAACATCCGTGTTCTTTGCCATATCGCTGATTTCCTCAGCTCCTCTGGCATGACTTGCATATACATCATTACTGAATAAGCTTGTATCAAGATTTACGGCAATCGCGCTCACTGAGCTCTGCTTTACCGCACTCTTATTGATCCTGTCCTCGGCATCCATGCCGACGTACATAGAATCCTCAGTTGACTTCTTTCCTGCCACAGTCTGAAAATTAATGTTCATATACGCCTCATCTTCCACTATATATTACGTTAGGATTTTATATTGAAGCAAAAAGGTGACGGTCATAATCCGTCACCTTCTATTTCGGCTCAATTTTTTTATTTCTTAATATTAAAGATTTTACATTTTTTCTTTTTTTGTTCCGGATGCACTTGTGCTCTTCTTAGCCTTAGTTGCCCCCTTAAAGAGGAAAACCTCAGCTCCGTAAGCGGGAAGATCAAATGTTATACTGTAATCCTTGTAGTCGCAGAGTCCTTTCTTTGCAGTGATCTCATCGGGAATATTACTTCCATTTCCACCGAATTGCACTCCGGCGCTGTCAAGAATATGCACATACTTTCCGGAAAACGGAACTCCTACCTTAAAATCTTTTCTCTCAACAGGAGTCATGTTAATTACAAAAAGCAAATTTTGCTTTCCGTCTATCGCACGTCTGTAGAAGCTATAAGTACTGCGCTCCTTGTCATCTGCATTTATCCACTCAAATCCGCCCCAGTCGTTGTCCACTTCATACATGGCGGGATATTTCCTGTATATCTTAAGAAGCTGTGAGACATATGACTGCATTCCCCTGTTAAGGTCATTTGCCAAAAGGAACCAATCAAGCTCTCTCTTCTCACTCCATTCTCTCTCTTGAGCAAAGTCCTGTCCCATGAAAAGGAGTTTTTTGCCCGCGTGTCCAAACATAAATGTGTAGCCTGCGCGCAGATTTGCGTACTTATCAACCTTATAGCCCGGCATCTTCTCAAGCATTGAACACTTAAGGTGAACTACCTCATCATGCGAAAGCGGCAGGATATAATTCTCCGAATCGTTATAGCTCATGGCAAAGGTCATCATATTGTGAGCTCCCTGCCTGAAATACGGATCAAGTTTCATGTACTCGCAAAAATCATGCATCCATCCCATGTTCCACTTAAACGCAAAGCCAAGTCCGTCTTCTTCCGGAGGCGCAGTAACTTTCGGCCACGCCGTTGATTCCTCAGCGATTGTAAGAAATTCGGGATACGTTCCCCTTACCACACTATTTAGATGTTTAAAGAACTCTATTGCCTCGAGATTCTTATTTTCACCGTATTTATTCGGAACCCACTGTCCATCTCTCTTGCCGTAATCAAGATAGAGCATGGAAGCAACCGCATCCACACGTATTCCGTCTACATGGAACTTCCTTATCCAGAAAAGAGCATTTGCTATAAGGAAATTTTTTACCTCGGGTTTTCCAAGATTAAATATCTTTGTTCCCCAGTCGGGATGCTCGCCTTTTCTAGGATCGGGATCTTCGTAGATACATTTTCCGTCAAAACATGAAAGACCAAATTCATCCGTCGCAAAATGCGCGGGAACCCAGTCAAGTATTACACCTATGTTGTTCTTGTGAAGCTTGTTGACAAGATACATAAAGTCCGAAGGCTCTCCGTACCTTGATGTTGGGGCATAATAGCCCGTAACCTGATAGCCCCATGACCCATCAAAAGGATGCTCTGCAATTCCTATGAGCTCAATGTGGGTATAAGGCATTTCTTTTAGATACTCGACAATTCTGTCTGCGAACTGCCTGTAAGTATAAAAACCATCTTCCGTCCCATCCGGATGTTTCATCCATGAACCGATGTGGCACTCGTAGATCGCTAAAGGCTGTCGGTTGGGGTCCTTGCCCTTGATCTTTTCGTACCAATTTGAGTCCGACCATTTAAAGCCGGATAAATCCGTAGTTCTGGATGCATTTCCGGGACGAAGCTCAGAATAATTTGCATAAGGGTCTGCCTTGTACAGCTTTTTTCCTTCCGGTGTTGTTATGAGGAATTTATATAATTCGCCCACTCCAACTCCCGGAATAAAGCCTTTCCATATATTGCCGACCTCAGTACGCATTAGAGGGTGAGCATCTTCTGACCAGTTGTTAAAAGAGCCAACAACATGGACATCTGCTGCATTTGGTGCCCACACAGCAAAAAAGTATCCTTTCTTTCCATTTTCCTCCGCAGGATGTGCTCCTAATTTCTCATAGATCTCATAGTGCGTTCCCTGCCCGAATAAATATTCGTCCGCTTCAGATATAAATACTTTTTTGCCCATGCATCCCCCTCGTAAGTATATTTAAGCTTTTTTAGTGCATAAAATCTTTTTCTCTGAGGATTATCATATCATTTTCATCATATCGCTTGCGCACTATGATATCAACAAAGTGAGAAACCGATCTCTTTTCTGCATAGTCTATAGCGTCATCCACAATATCCCTTACCTCTGAGATAGTAACATCGTGGTCAAGAGTCTGTCTTTCGGATATCATTGTATGAAGCGCGAGAATACCGAGATTGTCGATAGCATACTCTTTCTCAAGTGCATACTGCTTAGCATACGCAACAAGCGACTCATCATCAAGAGCCTCAATATCAACTCTTACGCTGAAACTCTCTTTAAAATCTGGATTGCTGTCAAGGAATTCGTTTATATCTTCCTTGGTATCTTCCATTACTATTATAATACCTTTTTTCTCTTCCTTGAGAATCTTTATGAGTTCAGCTGCTGTTTCAGGCATGATATCTGCTGCTCTCCGAACAATAAGCGCACCATTTGCAAGCTTTTCAAGGATTGCTGACGGTCTCTTCTTATTGAGCATATTGGCAGTTATCTTGGCAACCTTGCCGTTAAATGTCGAATTGGATGCCTGTACGACACGAATAAGTCCCTTTGCAAGTTCGACCGTTCCTGCGCCTTCTTCACCCGTAACAATTACATTTCCGCTAAATGCATCCATGCTCATGTTATCGATTGCCTTAATGATCTGCCTTCTTGATTTCTTATGATGGATATAAGGCCCAAACAGCTTCTTCTCTTCAGGCGTCATCTTCCTTAATCTCTCTTCGATCTCTCTGTTGCCGCCGTTATGCTTCTTAAGTTTCTTCTTTGCTCCCTGTGAAGAATCCTGATTATCAGAGTTCTTTACATCAGATCTCTCTGTTCTCTCAGCTCTTTCCGGTCTCTCCGGTCTCTGACCGCCCTGTCTTCTATATCTATTCTGAGGTCTTCTTGTTTCTTCCTCTTCCTGCTCTTCTTCCTTGGGATCGGCTTCCTTAGACTCCTCAGCTTTTACATCATTCTTTGAAGCACCAAAATCTTCTCGTGCAAATCTATCCTTTTTCTTTTCAGGCTCTTTAGCAGGTTCCTCTTTATCCATATCTTCGAGAGAACTATCTGCGTCACCTTGTTCTGCATTATTTATAACTTCATCGACAGCTTCGTCAATAATATCGGCATTATTTCTGGACCAATCGCCTCTTCCCGATGCTCTCTTTTGTTTTTCCTTCTTGATCGCATCAGCAATAGCTTTCTCAATCTTCTCCTGAAGTCCTGCCTTTGTTATCTCATCGTAATCAGCAAAAAGATCTCCCGTCTGATCTGAAACCTTTTTCTTTACGCTCTCTAACTGTCTTTCCTGCTGATCCTTCTTAAACTGCTCCCAGTTCTGAATATACTCAGAAATACTGATCTGACCTGTAATCTGCTTCTCTACTTCGGGTTCAGGCTCTACAGCCATCTTGATCTGACCGTCGTAATCCTGAGAAAGCACATTATCAAGTCCGGCGTCATTGGAATCCACATTAGCATTTGCATTGGCAGTTGTACTTACATTTGCCATGCTGTAGCTTCCGTTCGGATGAATAACTGCTCCGGGCACTTCATCCTCCAACGGTCTGTTCTCGTATGTAGCACTAAAAGATGGCTGAGTATCCGGCACATCTTCAAGGTCAAAAAACTCAGAAACTTCTTCCTGTGCAACTTCAGAAATATCTGAAACCGGCTCCTGTGCAGGAGCTTCCTCTTTATACTCCGGTGCAGGTTTAAATACAGGTTCTTGCTCCGGTACATGTATCTCATGTGTATCGAAAAAGACTTCCTCTATTCCTCCGGGTGTAGGCTCTCCTATAGCTCCGCTAACACGCGAAAAAGAGCTGTCATTTTCATCCTCATCCAAAATTTCAGGTTCTGAAGAATCAGCCATTTCTTCAGCAAATGTTGCATTTCCATATGCTTGCTGTGCATCAAAAGAATTAGCCTGCGCATTTACAGACTGCTGCTGAGCCATTTCTTCCTGATACTGTGCAAATTCGGACTGTTGCTGTGCTTCTTGCTGCTGCGCAAAGCTCTCCTGGTACGGAGCAACTTCCTGCTGGGCAACGTCCTGTTGATACTGTGTAGGATCCTGCTGCGGAATCAATCCTTGCTGGTACTGTGCAGCCTCTGCCTGTTGAGCAAAACTCTGCTGATACTGCGCAGCTTCCTGCTGCTGGGCAAATCCCTGCTGATACTGTGCGGCATCTGCCTGCTGGCCATATCCCTGCTGGTACTGTGCGGCATCTGCCTGCTGGCCATATCCCTGCTGATATTGTGCAAATCCGGGCTGTTGCTGTGCATACCCCGTCTGTTGTGCATAATTTGTCTGATACTGTGCAGCATCTGCTTGCTGCTGCGCAAAGCTTGCCTGAGGTTGTGTCTGTTCATTTCCACCGATGTAAGGCTTCAATTCCTCTGCCAGTGCTGCCTGCAAATTCATTGTATTGTATGCGCTTACATCAACAGACGGAGCTTTGATCTCAACATCATTTGAAACCGGCTGCATTTCTCTTGTATCCTGACCGTATACCTGCGTTCCCGGTAAAGCCTGAGCTAACTGATTCTGCGCGGGTTCCTCTTTATTGTATGTTATCGATCTGTCTATATATCCGCCGTGTTTCTGTTTATATCTAATGTATCTGTCCTGCTGCTCGGGTGATAACGGTTCGTGAAGCGCCTTAAGCTCAAGCGCCTTCATTACGTAATTACCGTCTCCAAGCCACAAAAACATCTCGTCACATGTTTCAATGCACTCAGTAGTAAGACCTATCCTATGATAAAGATAAGCCAACTCATATACCCATTTTTCCCTATAATCATGTTTTTTGAATTCTTCGAGAACAGCGATTCTCTCTTCAAGACTTACTTCCTGAGCTTCATAGAGTTTATACTGTAAGATATATCGCCCTGTATCTCTGGGCGCTATTCTGACAAATTCCTTATAATATTCAACTGCTTGAACAAACTCTCCCATCTTTATTGCAAGTTCACATAGGGAGTATACAATCGCTCTGCCCGTGGGGTGTCTGTCATATGCCATGAGCAAAATATCTCTGCTCTCTTCAAAGCGTCTGTTTATCTTGTATAGATCACTTATAGTACAAAGCATTGCGACACTTTTTACTCGTTTCCAGTCAATTGTGTCGGCAATCTTAACAGCTTCGGCAAATCTGCCTTCCCCAATTAAAGCCTTGATCTCATCGGCTCGAATCTTGTATTCAACTTTATCCAAAATATCACCTCTTTGGTGCCCCAACTATATCCAGTGTTAGTTTATCATAAGCACCTTATCTTTGTAAAATGTCTGAAAGTCGCGCAAATTGCGTAAGCGAAAGTACTTCTCCCCTTGCTTTTTCGTCAATATTTATCTCAGTTAACGCATCTTGAACCTGTTGTCTTGTAACCTTAAGAGAAGGATTATTTGAAAGAGAATTTGATAGTGTTTTCCTCCTCTGATTAAATGCTGTTCTTATTATCTCGAACATATACTTTTCGTCGCCGACTTCCACCGCCGGTTTCTCATATCTTATAAGATGCACAACTGCCGACCCGACATTTGGCTGCGGAATAAAACTTCCGGGCGGAACATTCATTACTGCTGTCGCCTTTGCGTAATATCCTACAGCAAGAGAAAGTGAACCATAGTCCTTATTTCCGGGTCCCATGACCATTCTGTCTGCAACTTCCTTCTGCACCATGACAGTAATACTGTCTATCGGTGCGCCGCTCTCAAAGAGCTTCATTATTATCGGAGTAGTAATGTAGTAAGGAAGATTCGCAACAACCTTTATTGCTCTTCCTTCATTGTATTCTTTTACGATGCTCTCTATATCAACCTTAAGGATATCTTCGTTTATTATTGTCACGTTGTCATACTCGGACAGTGTATCATTCAAAACGGGCATAAGTGTCTTGTCTATCTCAACAGACACAACTCGCTTTGCTGCCTCAGCCAGATACTGGGTAAGGCTTCCTATGCCGGGGCCTATCTCAAGGACACAATCTTCTTTTGAAACTCCGGAAGCCTCGACAATCCCGTCAAGTACTCCGCTGTCTATAAGAAAGTTCTGTCCAAATTTTTTCTTGGCGCTCATATTATATTTGCTCAGCACTTCCTTTGTGCGTGCTGCATTTCCAAGATATGCCATTTATACCTCCGTCATTATGCCGTACATACGCTTTGCATTTTCTTCAGTAATACGTATAACGTCTTCTTCGCTGATTCCTTTTATTCTAGCTATCTCTTTTACCACATAAGGCAGGTTTAAAGAGCTGTTTCTTTCTCCTCTGTGGGGCTCAGGAGAAAGATAGGGACAATCCGTTTCAAGAAGTATCTTTTCCATAGGAGTTTCTTCCACAACTTCTCTGAGTTTTCTGCCGTTCTTAAATGTCACTACTCCTCCGACACCTATATAAAAGCCCGTGTCCACACATTCTTTTGCAATTTCTTTGGAATATGAAAAACAGTGCACCACTCCGCCTATTTCTTCCGCGTGCTCACTATGCATTATATCCATCGTATCCTTGGCAGCATCCCTTGAATGGATAACAACAGGGAGTTTTACTTCCCTTGCAAGCTCAAGCTGTCTTATAAACCATTTCTTCTGAATTTCGGGCGAAGGATCAGGCCAATGATAATCAAGTCCTATCTCTCCTATAGCAACACATCTTTCATCTGCGCTCCAAGCCTTCAAGCGATCAATAGCTTCGTCATTTAACTCTTCCACTTCACTTGGATGTACTCCGACTGCTGCGTATATAAACCCGTGCTTATGCGCCAGCTCAAGTGCTCTTTCACTTGATGCCATATCCGCACCTATATTTACGACTCCGCCAATTCCATTTTGTATCAAAGATGAAATGAGCGTCTCTCTGTCTTCATCATACTGTCTGTCATCGTAATGAGCATGCGTATCAAATATCATATACACACCTTTCGTTTTTCAATTTTGCATTCTTGAATTTTTTCATAACATCTAATTTACCACAAATATATCCTCACAGATATGTCAAATTTAAAAAAAATACATTTTTTTAAAATTTTTTGAAAAAAACACTTGCAATTCTTTTTTAAGCGTAGTAACATATCACTTGTC
>JAFZQT010000039.1 GCA_017620235.1 Butyrivibrio sp.
AATAATATTACCCATCTGGAGCATTGATGTTCCGATTCCCTGTGAAACAAGTCCTCCCCATTTATTTTCCTTAAATGAGATAACCGCAAAACCTACCATCTGAGCACAACAACCTGCAACAGCCGCGCCACCTGCAAGTCCCGTAAGACAAAGCGCCGCACAAATAGCTGCTGAAGAGATAGGAAGTGTAAGCGCTATTCCTACTGTTACAGATACCAAAATTCCCATAAGGAACGGCTGAAGTTCCGTTGCCCACATAATAAGGTTTCCAAATGCCATTGCAGCTTTTCCAAGAGCCGGTGCTATAAGCCATGAGAAGAAAACTCCGACACCAATGGTCACAAGAGGTGTTACCAAAATATCCACCTTTGTTTCTTTGGATACTGCTTTACCAAATTCTGCTGCAAGTATTGCAACAAACAAAACTGCAAGAGGACCGCCCGCTCCGCCAAGTGCATTTGCGGCAAATCCTACTGTTATCATTGAAAAAAGAACAAGTGGCGGACAATGAAGTGCATATCCTATTGCCACCGCCATCGCCGGACCGCTCATCGCTGATGCAAGTCCACCAACCGTATATTCCGTATCAGAAACAGTTGCAACCGTCTGCATTAAAAACGGAATGTTAAACTGTTTTCCAAATGTGTTGATAATGGTTCCTATAAGCAATGAACAGAAAAGTCCCTGCGCCATTGCCCCCAAAGCGTCAATACCGTAACGCTTTAAAGAAATCTCAATATCTTTCTTCTTCAGAAATTCTTTCACTTTTTTCATATCCTCCGCTGTTTCAGCTAATAAATCACGGAATATATTTTACCATAATCCGCATATGGTTAAAACATCGGAAGACCCATATATTTTTGCATAAAATACCCCCGCTGAAAAAAGCGGGGGTATTTAACACGATTTATCTATTTTTTAGTACTGTTTTTGCGGATCCGTAACCTGAAAGGTCACTGTATGATAATACTGTTGCTGTTCCTGAATCTCTGTCTGCAGAACCAAATTCAACTTTCACGCTCTTTGCACCCTTGAATTCCTGATTGGAAAGATTGTCTGAAACATCGTTTCCACGACTCTTATCCTTACAAGCTTCTTCGTACGCATCTGCATTGTCTTCTGCAATCAAAAGGTTCTTCTGGAACTTGTTTGAAGAATCGCATGCATACTGAACAAGGAAGCATGCACCCTTCGTGTTATATATTGTATTATTTGTGATAACGCAGTTCTTTGCAGCGCCGGTCTTTTTAGCATCATAACCGCCAATGCTTATTCCTGCCATTCCACCGTTAATAATTGTGTTGTTGTTTACTCTGATATTATCAACTACAACACCCTTGTGCTCTGTTGCGATCTCAATACCAAGATCACAGTTCTCAACATAGTTATCATAAATATCTATGTCTTTTCCTCCGTCAACATATATACCGCCGGCACAAGCATCATCATATGTCACGTTATCTTTTGAGGAAATATTATAAACCACATTATTAAAGATTTTTCCGGCTCTCGCCCTGTCTCTGTCATCCTTTGATGACTTCTCAAATCCTATTGCATCAATACCAATGTTGTCACAGTCATGCACTTTGTTATTTGAAATCTCAAATCCTTCAACATTTCCGTTTACTACAACTGCTTCACTGTTTCCAAGGTGCAGGCCGTACACCTCACAATTTGTGATGGTAACATTCTTTGTAGGCTCTTTAACACTTCCGTCTACAATTATACCATGTGCGTTATAATCATCTGATTTTTTTGAATACTTACATCCCATATCATGAATCTCACAGTCCTTGATTGTAACATTCTGTGAGCCTTCATCTACGCATATACCCTTTGGAGCAACACTTCCTGAAGGTTTGTTCAATGTAAAACCTCGGATTTCAAGATTTTCAATAGTTACATCTGATGCGCATATATAGATCATTGAATCATCGCTTGATGAAGGAGTAATCTTCGCTCCCTCAAGCACTGCGCCATCTTCGCCTACAATCGTTATCCCGTCAGTCTCTACACTGATCTGTTCCTTATATTCCCCTTTAGGAATAATAATCGTATCCCCTTCATTCGCCTTCTCGATAGCATCTTCAATAGTTTTAGCCCCTTGCGAACCAACGCGGATAGGTTCTTTTGCATTCACGGGAACAGTCCCCATATCGCCGTAGAGTGTCAGACATGCAATGAATGTACACGATGCAACTACTTTAAGAATATTTTTCATTTGCATTTCTTTTCTGTTCTCTCCTTTTTTCTTTTCTTTGTTGGTTGATGTATATATTATAACGGCCTCATGAAAATACTTTACCACACTTTCGCTAAAATGTGAATAGTTTTCTTAACATTTTTAACTTTTCTTTTAATTTGACAGAATAGCATGTTTTCACAGCGCTTTTGCCAGAAAAAGCCTATAGCAAGTACTCTTTGCATATTTTTGTTTCATAAACCGTTTACATTTGTTACGTTTTGTGTTAAAGTACTCTTGTTACAAAAGGGAGGAATTTGCTTATGAAAAAACGAGTTTTAGCACTTTTCTTAGCAATAACTTTATCAACAATATGTATTGCCTGCGGTAACAATTCCGCTTCAGAAAAAGACGCGCCAACAGAATCAACAAGCTCACCAGAAAATGACGATTCTGACGCTACAGGCAGCTATACACCCCCGGCAGCTTTTGAAGCACCTATGGAATCCAGCAATGAAGAAACTGTCGTATATTTTGATGACAGTACAGACGATTCTTCAGGTAGCAAAGCATCTGACTTCGATTGCTCAGTATTCACAAAAGCAAATTATTCAGAAGTATGTGAATATGCCAAGAAGGTAAAAGACCTGGCTCTTGCCAAAGACTGGAAGACACTCGGCGATATGATCAACTATCCTGTTGAAGATGCCGACGGCACAGTATTAAAGTCAAAAGATGATTTTGTAAAATATGCATCAACACCGGGCTTTGATAAAACTTTTTCAGATTCACTGAGCAAATGGTCTGTGGATGCGGTATGGTTCAACAGCCAAGGAGCATGCATCAATGACGGAAGCATATGGTTCCAGGATTACGGAACCAACGATCCGGAATTTAAGATCAAATCATTCTGGGGCTTCTATCCACAATAAGATAACGATATTCAATTTAACATATATAAAAATCAGCAGCCGTTTTTATTTGGCTGCTGATTTTTTATTTAAATTCAACCTATTCCCATACATTCATAGCACAAGCGAACCGCTTTGCTCATAAGATCATGAAATCCGTTACTGTTTAAACCGGCGATAATGAATATCACTGCAAGCATCGTCAAAGCAACCTGTAAAAATCTTCTTTTTCGGTCTGCTCTCCGTATCACGAAATGTATTGCATCTGCAGGGCAATGCTGTATACATTCGCCGCACTGTATACATTCCCTGTCACAAACCTTTTTTACATCAATCTTACAATTCCTGATGCATGCGTCGCAATTTATACATTTTCCCTCATCAACCTGTATCCCAAAAAAAGAAACCGGTTGAAAAAAAGAATAGATTGCTCCCAGCGGACATAAGAATCTGCAAAAGCCGCGATAGGCAACTACGCATAATGCCATAATTACGAAAAGTACCGCAACCTTCCAGCTAAATATATTTCCGATCAACGGACGCAATTTCTTTTGCAACAATACAAGCGGAATCCCCGCCTCAAGTGTTCCTGCAGGACAGATATATTTACAAAAACCGGGCGCTGAATAAAACACGGGAATCATGACTGCAAATATAACAAGCAATGCGTATTTTATCAGGGTTAGTCCTCTTGTAATCTTGCTCTTTTCTAGTTTTGGTGACGGTATCTTGTGTAAAAGCTCCTGAATCAGACCAAACGGACAAAGAAAGCCGCAGATAAATCTTCCCAGGAACAGTCCCATAAGCAAAAGTGTTCCCAGAATGTAATAGGGTAACTTATATTTGGACGAAACCAGCGCTGTTTGCAGGCTTCCAAGCGGACAAGAAGCCAATGCTCCGGGGCATGAATAACAATTAAGTCCCGGAACGCATACTCCCTTGCTGCTTCCCTTCCAGATTGTTCCGTCCGAAAAGCCTTTAATATTGCAATTATACAGAACTGCCACGATCAACTGCACATAGCGTCTCGAAAACTTTTTAAAATGCTCTCTAACTTTCATGTGCCCCTCAATTCTTATCAAATTACTTCATGCACGCATCAATGGCGCCCTTATATTCCTTATACTGCTCTTCAGCACTTCCTGCTCCGATAAAAGTTTTTTCTATAACGCCATTTTTTATTACAAGCGTATATGGAATTCCATCTGTAGGGTATTTAGCCCCGATAGCACCATCCTCATCATAGGCGACAGGGAATGTATATCCTTTTTCTTTCACCAGTGTATCCACTGTAGCTTTTTCTTCCTCACAGTTTATACACAGAACAGAAAAATTAGAAATATTATCACTCTTTAGCCTATCAAAAACCGGCATCTCACCCATACATGGGCCGCACCAAGATGCAAAGAAATTAATAAGCACAACTTCATCATCATGTTCTGACATTTTGAACTCCGAGCCATCTACAAGTTTTGCAGTAAAATCCGGAGCCTTGTCACCAACTTGCAACTCTTTGGTCGCACCCATACCGGGTTCTGCCGCAGCACCACAAGCTGTTAATGATGACAGACAAAAAATCATTGTTAAAACAAGCCCAAAAATTCTTCCGTATCTACTCATTTTTCCATACCTCCTGTATTCTCATCCTATTTTTTAATTATTCTATCAACTTTGCAGTCAATTTGTTTTCGTTAAAAGTACGGCGGTTTCTACATGCACGGTCCAGGGGAACATATCGCAGGGACGTATTGCCTTAAGCGAATAGCCACCGTCAGAAAGAATGCGCAGGTCTCTTGCCAGTGTCGCGGAATCGCAGCTTACATATACGATTCGCTCAGGCTGCATCTTAAGCATTGTCTCAAGACAAACCTGATCGCATCCTTTTCTCGGAGGATCAACAACAATTACGTCAGGATTAAGACTTGATCCGTCATCCCCGCCAACCGCAGTCTTCCTCTTTTTCTCATAGAACTCGGGAAGAACCTCCTCTGCTTTGCCACAATAAAACTCTGCATTGGAAATTCCGTTTCGTTCTGCATTTCGCTTGGCATCCTCGATTGCTTCGGGGATAACCTCGATACCATAGACTCTGCCTGCAGTCTTTGCCATAGACAACGTGATCGTACCTATACCGCAATAAAGATCCCAAACAGTTTCTTTTCCTGTAAGAGCTGCATATTCAATCGCCTGCTCGTACAGCTTCCTTGTCTGCACAGGATTAACCTGATAGAAAGAAAGCGGAGAAATCTCAAACTTAAGTCCGCACAAAGTATCACTAATAGTGTCTTTTCCCCAGATAGTGTGCACCTCAAGCCCCATGATCACATTGGTCTTTTCCGTGTTGATACTCACAGAAATGCTGCTCATACCTTTAATCTCAGAAAGCCTCTCAACAAGCTCTTTCTGGTTTGTTATATATTCTACCGACGCACCGGAAGTCTGCTTTTTCCCGGAACCCGTACGATAATTTATTACAAGACATACCATTATCTCACCGCTCGTAAAGCCTTTGCGGATAAGAACATGACGAACAAGCCCTTTACCGGTTGATTCATCATATGGACGAACATGATTTTTCTCCATATGGGTCTTTACGATCTCCATGACCGTCTCGTTCTCTTTGGTTCCTATGTAGCACGAAGTCATAGGAATAATATTGTGCGACCTTCCTGCGTAAAAACCTGTGACAATATTGCCCTCTTTGTTACATCCAACAGGAAACTGCGCTTTGTTCCTATACTCCCAAGGCTCTTCCATGCCGATTATAGGCTGCATCAGACCATCAATAAACTCCGCGTCAAAACCGCCGAGCCTTACGATGTTATTTCTGACCTTGCTCTGTTTAAACTCAAGCTGCCTCTCATAGGACATGCTCTGTATCTGGCATCCACCACACTGTCTTGCAACGGGGCATTTAGGCGAGATTCTATACTCCGAAGGGCTGATAACCTCTTCAAGATGCGCATAAGCATAGTTCTTTTTCGCCTTCATTACCTTTGCTCTGACTTTATCTCCGATAACTGCGTCCTTAATAAAAAGGGTATAGCCATTTATCTTGCCTATGCCCTCTCCATCGTTTCCTATATCGGTTATATCGACTGTCAGGACGTCATCTTTCTTGTATCCCGAAGTCTCAATCTCTTTCTTACGACTCATATATTTCACCCGGTATCACTTCCAATGGAGCCTGTGAAGTTCTCCCTCTTTCTCAAGCCCCATAAAATCATTCTGTCTAAGCGCCTCATACAAAACAATCGCCACAGAATTGGACAGATTCAAAGATCTTATATCATTTCCCATAGGAATCCTGATACAATTCTCCTCGTTTTCCACAAGAATCTCCTCGGGAATCCCCGCACTCTCTTTTCCAAACATAATAAAATCATCCGTTCCAAAAGAGACCTCTGTATAGGAGCGCTTTGCCTTTGTGGTAGCCATCCAGATCTTTGCTCCGGGGTGCTTCTCCTTAAAATCATTAAAATCCATATACCTTGTCACGTCGAGCCTGTCCCAATAGTCCATTCCCGCGCGCTTTAGCTCTTTTTCATTGAGCCTGAATCCAAGTGGCTCTATAAGATGTAGCGAAGTTCCCGTTGCAACACATGTCCTTCCGATATTTCCTGTGTTTTGCGGTATCTCCGGCTGATGTAAAACTATATGCATAACTTTCTATTACTCCTCGTCATCCGCATCCATCGATTTTGCCTTCGGGAGTGAAAAGATAAATTCTGTTCCGACACCCTCTGTGCTGATGACATTTATATTTTCTTCATGTGCTTTTACTATCTCTTTTACAATGGCAAGCCCCAGTCCTGTGCCCTTCTTGTCCTTACCTCTGGAAAGATCCGACTTGTAGAACCTGTCAAAAATAAGCTTCTGATCGTCCTTTGGAATTCCTATTCCGCTGTCTTTTACAGAAACAAAAACTTTGCTGTGCTTCTCGGTAGTCTCGATCTTGATAGCCGAATTCTTATTACTGAACTTGATGGCGTTATCCACAAGATTGTAAAGGACCTGCTGAATCTTGCTGATATCGGCATTTACAAGCATCTTGTCATCGGTAAGCACCAGATTGATCGCTATATTCTTGTTAAGACACGTTCCTTCAAAAGACTCCGCAACATTCCTGATAACGCTGTTTATATCAAAGTCGCACTTATCAAGAAGCATGCCCGTAGTATTCAGGTTGTTGAGCGTAAGCATCTCGTTGGTAAGCTTTGTAAGCCTGTCCGTCTCATTTATGACAATTCCCAGATATCTGTCATGCATCTCAGGCGGAATCGTTCCGTCCTGCATCGCAACCAGATATCCCTTTATAGACGTAAGAGGCGATCTGAAATCATGCGAAACATTCGCGATAAACTTCCTCTGATCGTCCTCCTGTCTTGCTATTTCGCCTGCCATATATGAGAGCGAAGCGGCAAGATACCCCATCTCATCCTCAGATTCAACCGAAAACTCATAGCTCATATTTCCCACAGCATACTGCTCTGTCGCCGCCGTGATCTTTCTGAGCGGCAAATATACCAGCTCTGTGAAAAAAATGAGAATGATAAGCGACAAAAGAAACAGCACCAGAAGCATCAGATACGAGATATCAAGAAACGCATTTGCCGACGCTTTTATTGCTGACAAAGGCTCATGAATTACAACATATGCCTGAACTTTATAGTTTGCCGTTATCGGGGCAAAAACACTTAAATATTCCTCACTGAATTGTCCCCAGAAGGTTCCTTTCATGTAATATGAATTGCCGATTTCTGTAGGATCAAAGCCCTTTATCACAATCTCTTCTTCCGGCTTAAAGACTCTTGAAGAATCGAGTACAAGTCTTCCCGAAGGATTCACTATCCAAATTTCAGAGTTATCCATATACATGGACAACGACACCAGCTGCTGATGCACCGTCTCAAGCGAAGCCACACTGGTATAAAGGTCTTGTGCGTATGTATTTGCTATCTGCGTGGCAACACGATACATATTATCCGCTCTATCACGTCTCAAGCGCTCATAAGTCATTCCATAAACGAATGTAGCCACAACGATAAATCCGAAAATAGCAAACAGCAAATACGCTAAAAGAAACTTTAGGTAAAGTGTTCGTTTCATTTACTGTTGCACCTCAAATTTGTATCCGATTCCCCAGATTGTTGCTATCCTCCAGTTATCATGATCGTTTATCTTCTCACGAAGTCTCTTGATATGCACGTCGACAGTTCTTGTATCTCCGACATACTCGTATCCCCAAATCTGATCAAGAAGCTGCTCTCTGGTAAAAACATGGTTTGGCGAAGCAGCAAGGAAATACAAAAGCTCCATCTCCTTTGGCGGCATCTCAACCCTCTCTCCCATGTATGTCACAGAATAATTTGTCATATTGATCTCAAGATTGGGGTATCTTACAACCTTATCATTTGACTCGGCAAGCTCCTGCGTCTGCGGCTTGTATCTTCTAAGAACAGCCTTTACTCTTGCAACAAGCTCTTTGGAATCAAACGGCTTTTCCATGTAGTCATCTGCTCCCATCTCAAGTCCAAGGACCTTATCAAAGACCTCTCCCTTTGCAGAAAGCATGATTATCGGAACCTGAGAAGTTGCCCTAAGCTCCCTGCACACCTGATATCCGTCAATACCCGGAAGCATCAGATCAAGAAGCACCAGGTTTGGTTTAAAACTGTCAAAAGCGTTGATTGCGGACTCTCCGTCATTACATATCCTTGTCTCAAAGCACTCTTTTACCAGATACAAAGATATGAGCTCCGCAATATTATTATCATCATCTACTATCAGAATTTTCTGTTTACTTACCATTTTTTGTTATCTTCCTCACTTAATAAACGTCACTACAGTAACTCCGGCATCTCCCTCGCCAAATTCTCCAAGTTTAAAAGACTTAACATAGGGAACCGACTTAAGATGCGCATGAACTGCCTGTCTTAATATTCCCGCACCTTTTCCGTGCACAACTCTAACGTTGTTAAGATGCGCCATGTATGCGTCATCCAGGTATTTATCAAGAGCCGCGATCGCATCATCACTGTTCTTACCGATAAGGTTTACCTCCGTTCTAATGCTTGCAGCTCGCGAAAGATCCATCTTGCCACTGCCCGACGATCTTCCGTAAAACTTCTTCATTGCAGCCTTTCCGTCCTCATCCTTTATCAGAACGAGATCTCTGATATTTGCCTTAGTGCGCATAATTCCGCACTGCACATAGAGATTTCCGTCCTTGTCAGGCTTGGAACTGATCGTACCTTTAAGCCCCATAGATACGATCTTAACAGATTCTCCGAGCTTAAGCTGAGACTCTTTGAGGATAGGATGTGTCTCCTTTGCCTTCTCCTTCTTCGCAGAAATAGCCTTATTCTTGTCAGAAATTTTCTGACCTACTCCTGTTCTTGCTCTCTCAAGATCCTGCATAGATGCTCCGGGTCCGGCTTTTCTAAATGCTCTTATAGTCTCATCAGCGACATTCTTCGCTTCCTGAAGAATATCTCTTGCCTGCTCGTTAGCCTCTCTGAGAATATCCTCGCGCTGCTTATCAAGCTTATCAGACTTCTCTTCAAGGCGCTTTTTGAGCTCCTCGACCTCTTTTTTGTACTCGGCGATCTCTAATCTCTCGCTCTCGATCGTCTTTCTGCTCATTTCAAGATCCGCAAGCAGATCCTCAAACTTTTTATCCTCAGTACTTATCTGCTCTTTTGCTGCATCGATGATATCCTCCGAAAGACCAAGCTTTGAAGATATTGCAAAAGCATTACTCTTTCCCGGAATACCAATGAGCAGTCTGTACGTAGGTTTCAAAGACTCAACATCAAATTCACAACTTGCATTCTGCACACCCTCTGTATTGAGCGCATAAACCTTAAGCTCACTGTAATGTGTTGTAGCAAGCGTCCTGATATTTCTCTTATGCAGATTATTGAGTATAGAAATGGCAAGAGCCGCTCCCTCTGTGGGATCCGTTCCCGCACCAAGCTCATCAAAAAGACACAGCGAGTTTTCGTCTGCGTTCTTGAGTATCGAAACAGTATTTGTCATATGCGATGAAAATGTTGAAAGAGACTGCTCAATACTCTGCTCGTCGCCTATATCAGCATATACTTCGTCGAACACGGAAAGCTCCGACCTGTCACCCGCAGGTATCGCAAGCCCTGCCTGTCCCATCATGGTCAAAAGACCTACTGTCTTAAGCGTTACAGTCTTACCACCGGTATTGGGACCGGTAATTATCAACATCCCAAAATCTTTTCCCGCATATACATCGATCGGAACAACCTTATCCTTGTCGATAAGAGGATGTCTGCCCTTTCTGATATCAAAATAATGCTCATCATTGAACACGGGCGGAATCGCATTTATCTCAAGCGCATAGGACGCCTTCGCAAAAATAAAATCAAGATCCGTCATTATCTCTGAGTTATATTTAATGTCATTTACATGCTCAGAGACCTTCACGCTAAGCTCAGCAAGGATTTTCTCGATCTCAGCGCTCTCCTGAAGCATGAGCTCTTTAAGCTTATTGTTGAGTTCAACAACTGCCGCAGGCTCAATGAAAAGAGTCGATCCCGACGATGACTGATCGTGAACAAGTCCGTTGATCTGCGACTTGTACTCTGCCTTTACCGGAATACAATATCTGTCTCCACGCATAGTAACAACCGCATCCTGAAGATATGTCCTCATGGATCCGTTTATCATCCTGCCAAGCTGTTCATGTATCCTGTCGTTGGTGAGCATAATATCGCGTCTTATGTGCTTAAGCGCAGGACTGGCATCCGAGCTGATCTCGTCCTCAGACACGATGCACCTTCTGATCTCCTGAGCCACAAAAGTAAGCGGCTCCAAAAGTTCAAAACTCTCTGAGAGAGAATCGCTTGCTTCGCCCTCTCTCTGCGCTCTTCCGTATGACTTTACTCTGTTTACATTGTCCAAAAAAGCAGCCAGCCTGAGAAGATTTGCCGCATCCAAAGAACTGCCTATCTTGAGCGCCTTAAGAACACCTGTAAAATCCCTGTTATCGCCAAAAGAAATTGAACCCTTTTTAAAGATCCTGTCTATTCCGTCTTTTGTCTTTTGCTGATTTTTCCTGATCTCTTTTATATCAGATGACGGCACAAGTTCCCTACAAAGCCTTTTTCCCGGCTCTGAGCTTGCATGTTCCGTTAATTTCTCTGTTATTTTATCGTACTCAAGTACGTGAAGTGCTTTTTGATTCATCTTAAAGTCCTTAATACCACATCTTTTACACAATTATCCAAATTACAGTTTATCATTTATAAGACCATGTGGCTAGTGTCCTACTAGTATTCAGCCACAAAAGCGGATATAATTGGAGAGTAAAACGGAGGAAATGATATGCCTTTTAATGATCAGGACGAGAACAAGAAAGATACCTCGTTTATAAGCGAAAAGATAAAACAACGTCCCATAAACAGAAAAAAACTTTTACGAAGAACCATAATAACTGCTTCCATGGCAGTAGTGTTCGGTTTGGTATCGTGTTTTACCTTTCTTCTGCTACAACCTCTACTAAGCGACAAGCTATATCCGGAAAGCCAGCCGGAAAAAATCTCTCTTCCGGAAGAATCCGCCAGTGATGAGCTGACTCCCGAAGAGATGTTGGCAGATGACAATGCGATTGCTGATAACGAGGCTCAGACTGAAGAGAATCAGATTGAAGCGGCTATCGATTCCTACTCAATCAGCGGATCAGACTACGCCAAGATAATGGCATCTTCAATTAGAGATACTGCTGACGAAGCGTCAAAATGCATAGTAAGAGTGACCGGAGTTGCCAACAATACCGACTGGTTCAGCGATTCTTTTGAAAGCAGCGGTGCATCCGGAGTTATTGTTGCAGACAACGGAACAGCTATTTTCATTCTTGTTCCTTCATCTGCTGTAAAAAACGCAAAAAACATCCGAGTTACATTTGGCGATGAATCCATGGTAGAAGGTGAAATGTGCCTTACGGACAACATAACAAAACTTTGTGTTATCAGCGTCAAGCTTGCATCCATACCTGAAACAACCAGAGAAAACATCAAAACTGCAACTCGTGCAAATACCAATTTTTCTAACTTAACAGCGGTTCCTGTAATTGCGGTCGGAAGTCCCACAGGTATACATAGATCTGTTTCTTTCGGATTGATCACATCGGATAAATCACCACTTTATCTGGCAGACTCAAATTACAAGATCATTACGACCGATATGCCAGGAAGCAGCGACAGCACAGGCGCCATTATCAATCTAAACGGCGAACTGCTTGGCATCATCGATATGACCCACACCAATGATGAAACAAGAAAAAATCGCAAGGGGCTTGATAATCACATCTCTGCGATTGCTATCACCGAGTTGACAAACCTTATTGAGGATCTTGCAAGTAAGGAGCAACGTCCTTTCATGGGAATCATCGGAAAAAATGTTCCCACTGCCATAAGAGATGAACTTGATATCCCGCCGGGAGCATTTGTCACTTCCACCGAAGAAGCATCACCTGCCCGAAACGCAGGAATTCAGAGCGGAGACATAATAACCAAGATCAACAACGATGATATAATCTCTTTTGACATGTTTGTGAAAAAACTTGCCGATTACTCTCCTGATGATGTAATATCAGTTACTGTAATGAGACAATCAACCAAAGGTTATGCAGAGATCAAAACTCAGGTTACGCTTGAAAGCGCAACACATGATTAATATATTTTTAGAAAGAGGATTTCGATGAAATTTTTAAAAGACCTAAGGCCAGGCGACAGAATAGCTGACATCTACATGTGCAAGCACAAGCTCAGCGCCACCACCAAGAATGGAAAGGAATACTTTTCCGTAACTCTTCAGGATAAGACCGGAACTGTTGATGCCAAGATTTGGGAACCTAACAGCGAAGGAATAGATGACTTCGACGATGCAGATTACATCGATATTTTTGGTGAAGTGACAAGCTTTAACGGTGCGATTCAGATCAACGTTAAACGTGCGAGAAAATGTCACGAGGGCGAATACGATCCCGCGCTATATCTTCCCGTCTCATCAAAAGATAACAACGAAATGTACAAAGAACTTCTTGGAATAATCGGAACTATCAAAAACCCTTATCTCAAGAAGCTCCTGGAGGAATTCTTTGTACAGGACGAAGAATTTATAACCAAGTTCCGTAAATCCAGCGCAGCAAAAACTGTACACCACGGATTTATCGGCGGACTTTTGGAGCACACTCTCAGCGTAACAAAGCTTTGCGACTACTACTGCACATCCTATCCCGTTCTCAAAAGAGATCTGCTCCTTACAGCCGCTATGTGTCACGACATCGGTAAGACAAGGGAGCTAAGTCTTTTCCCTACTAACGATTACACCGACGAAGGTCAGTTCCTTGGACACATCGTTATCGGCGCAGAGATGATCAACGATAAGGTGAAAAACATTAACGGTTTCCCCACTCTTTTAAAGCAGGAGATCATGCACTGCATCCTCGCTCACCACGGCGAATACGAGTACGGATCACCTAAAAAGCCTTCAATTATCGAAGCTGTAGCACTTAATCTTGCAGATAATACTGATGCAAAGATGGAGACATTTACAGAGATTCTGAACAACATTACAGAGCCCGGTTGGCAGGGATACAACAAATTATTTGAGACAAATCTTTTTGATTCCAAGTTAGATATTTAAGATATTCAGATAAAACAAAAACCCGAAGGATACTTAATCCTCCGGGTTTATTTTTATAATCTTGATATAAAGTTCTCAAGTCTCTCCATAGCAGCTTTAAGGTTATCAAGTGAATATGCGTAAGATATTCTGATATATCCTTCTCCGCAATCACCAAAAGCTGTTCCGGGAACAACTGCAAGTTTCTCTTCTTTGAGGAGCCTTGTACAGAAATCGTCACTTGTCATTCCGAATTTCTTTATGCACGGGAACACATAAAATGCTCCGTATGGCTCAAAACAAGGAAGTCCAATGCGCTTAAACTCATTCAAAAGATATCTTCTTCTGTGATTGTACTGCTCGCGCATCATCTTAACATCGTCATCGCCGTTCTTGAGCGCCTCAACAGCTGCATACTGGCTGGTTGTCGGTGCACACATAATAGCAAACTGGTGAATCTTGACCATCTGAGCCATGATTTCTTCAGGTCCGCATGCATATCCAAGTCTCCAACCGGTCATGGCATATGCCTTAGAGAATCCATTTATCAGGATTGTTCTCTCTTTCATTCCGGGAAGTGAAACGATAGATACATGTTTTCCCTTGTATGTAAGTTCTCCGTAAATCTCATCGGAGATGATATAGAGATCTTTTTCTCTAACAACTTCTGCGATCTTCTCCAGATCCTCTTTTTCCATAACCGCGCCGGTCGGGTTATTGGGGAATGGAAGTACCAATATCTTGGTCTTGTCCGTTACTTTCTCAAGAACTTCCTCTGCTGTAAGCCTAAATTCATTTTCTTCCTTCAGCTCAATTATTACAGGTACTGCGTCTGCAAGTATTGCGCAAGGCTCATATGATACATAGCTAGGCTGAGGAATAAGGACTTCATCTCCCGGATCTACCATTGCTCTGAGCGCAAGGTCTATTGCTTCCGATCCTCCTACCGTTATGAAAATTTCTTTTACAGGGTCATAACTTACACCCTGAGTTCTCTTGATGTACTCTGATACTTCAGTTCTAAGCTCTTTCAATCCGGAATTGGAAGTATAGAATGTTCTTCCCTTCTCCAGTGAATAGATACCCTCATCTCTTATATGCCAGGGCGTGTCAAAATCAGGTTCTCCAACGCCCAATGATATTGCACCCTCTGTTTCCTGAACAATGTCAAAAAACTTTCTGATGCCCGAGGGCTTTATATCAACGATCTTCTTACTTATCGGATTTCTCATGGTGTTACCTTCTCCCTTGTGTCTTCGTACTTTCTGGTCAGTATTGTTCCGTGATCCTTATATTTCTTGAGAATAAAGTGTGTCGCGGTACTGAGCACAGTATCAAGTGTAGCCAGCTTGTTATTTACAAAGCCCGCCACTTCCTGCAAAGTTTTTCCCTCAAGGATTACCATGAGGTCAAATCCTCCACTCATGAGATAAACACTTTTTACTTCAGGGTATTTGTATATTCTCTCAGCTATGCTGTCGAAACCAAGTCCTCTCTGAGGTGTAACTTTTACTTCGATAAGGGCATTTACCTTATCGATGCTGGTCTTGGACCAATCAACCATTGTATGATAACCGCAAATTACGCCTTCATCCTCAAGCGCCTTAAGTTCATTCGCGACTGTTATTTCCTCTGAACCGATAAGTACACTAAGTTCGTGCACATCTATACGACTGTTTTTCTCAATAATTGTTAAAATTTCTTCTCTGATGCTCATAACTTATCTCCATCCTCCTGTTATTTCATCCCGATATAATAATACTACAAAAAATCGGGTTCTGAGCATTTATCCTAGTATTTTATGAATCTGATCGCATCCCGGCATCTCGAGAAACCTTGATTCATCTGCATTTGTGACTATCTTATCATTTCCACTTTTTAAATATCCAACTACTTTCGCAGGTATTCCGGCTTTTTCAAATTCTGCCACAAGTCTGTCCCCATCTTCACATACATAGATTAGGGCTCCCCCTGACAAAAGCTGATATGGATTTATCTCATAAAACTCGCAGATTTCCACCGTTTCCTGTCTTATCGGAATGCTCTTCAAATCTACGCAAAGTCCGGTTCCGCCACGCTGAGCAATATCCCAAAGTGAAGCATACACTCCGCCATTCGAAATATCAGTAACAGCGACTGCTCCGGACTTCATGGCGACTGCAGCCTCTTTCGCAACATTCAGATAGCTCTTAAAATCTATCGCATCTCTGATAAACGGAACGGGATACTTAGAACTAAGCTCTTCAAGTCCGTGCTGCGCTAACATAGCTGTTCCCTCAAGACCTATCCACTTTGTGATCACAAGCGCCTGACCTGCTTTGATCCTTTTATTTTTGCCTATATCAAAGGCCGCGTCTTCCGCAGTTCCGACGCAATTGACTGTAATAACAGGTCTTGTGACTGCACCTGTTACTTCTGTATGTCCGCCTGAATAGACAACATCATACTCATTGCACGCTGCTATTATATCTCTGACAATTTCTTTTAACTGCTTTTCTTCTGTCTCTTCCGGAAGAAGAATGGATGCCGTAACATGCAAAGGCTTGATTCCGTGTATCACAAGATTCCCAATTGCCTTCATTGCCGCATAGTATCCCGCACATTCAACATTTTCAGTAACAGGACATACGGCTGAATACACTTTTTCACATTCAGAAAAAGCGCAGTCTGTCCCTACAGCTGCGCTAGTCTCTTTTTTATTTTCTGTTTTTATCAACTTTAAAACGGATCTCTTAAGAATGTTCTCTGAAATTTTGCCTATTTTCATGCCTTCTCCGGGTCTTGATCAGTTTTTAGCCTTCGCTTGATTCAGATTTTCTATGCCTTGACTTTTTCTCGTCAGATGTTTTATCGTTTCTGGCTTCTTTGCCTTCTTCATCTGCATCTTTTTCTACTTTAGTCTCTTTAGCTTCTACATCTGACTTTTTTTCTACTTTGGCTTCTGTAGCCTCTACTTCTGACTCTTTCTCTACTGCTTTTTCTTTTTCGACTGCTGTTTCCTTTTCAACTGATGTTTCCTTCTCGACATCGTCTCCAATTTCCTTAGTTACAGTCTTGTTTGCAGGCTGTACATCTGTATCTGTAGTTACAGCGGTTGTCTCGCTCTTCTTTTTACCAAGCTCCTGTGCAACAGTTCTGATGGTCTTGATATCCTTAGTTTCCATCGCTGACTTAAGCTCAGTAATAGCGTCCTGATCAGCTCCCTTTGTTCCAACCATGATGATTCTGGGAACCATGTTGTATGTGCTTGTATTGATTACCTTTGTTGCAGACTCAACACCATTTTCCTCAACAACCTTGCAGAGCTGAGACTTATAACCAAGATGAGCAGACTGCATTCCTACATAGCCAAGCGCCTGAGAAGGATCTGTCATGTACTTATCCTCTGACGCAGGAGTCTTTTTAAGAATAACGCTCTTGTAAGTAACCTTTCTTCCTGCAGGTCTTGTGTCATGTCCATATATTGTAAATGTGACATGCTTATCAGGTGTGCAAACACCCTCGATATAGATTGTGAAATCTGTATTATTTCTAAACTTGAAATCCTTACCGCCTGACTGAGCAATAGCAGCATCAGCAGAAGGCTCAACATAAGACACGATCATTGAGTGATTATGTCTCTCTGTAACGTCAAGCTCAGCAAGAAGAACAGCGTTGTAAAGTGTTGATGATACCTGGCAGATACCACCACCGATACTCTCAACAACAAGACCGTTCAGATATGAACCTGCCGGATAGTATCCGTTTTCCTCACTGAAAGGTGTGATTGTGTCAAGAATTGAAAGTTCTTCGCCCGGCTCGAGCGTAATTCCGTTCAAAAGTGCGCATGCATTTTCAATATTTGCACTTCTAGCCGCACCTGAATCCTTATATCTTGTAGTGTATGTTCCAAGAACATCACTCATCTTCTGTAACGCTTCTTCGTTCTTGAAGGCATCAACAGTCCTTACTGAAAGCTCAACTTCATTGTTTTCAGGTGTCCATGAATTAGCGATAAAATCTTTAAGAATAGACTTAGATTCATCCATGTTAACAAGATATCCTGTTATACCTGTAGGCTGATCACCTTCGCCCTCTTTAAGCGCTCTTTCTCTCTTTTCCTTTGTGGCCTTTTTATCTTTTTCCTCTTTTGCCTTTTCCTTCGCAAGGTCAACATTCTGCAAGTCACTGTTAAACTCAGTACTGCACTTACGGATTACTGTTGAAAGCGCATCATCATCAATGCCATACTCGATATCAAACTTTACAGAGTTCTCTTCAACATCCTTGCCTTCTTTGTATCTCTCAACTACATTACCTTCGTGCCCAACAGCATACGCTGTCTTAACAACATCAGGATTACTCCATGACAATCCTAATTCTGCACCCTTAACCGTTACTTTCTTTCCATTTCCGCCTGTAAGTACCAACTCTCCGTCAATAACTTGTTGTACCTTTTTTTCTACAGCCTCCTTCGCCTCAGCGACAGTCATCTCGGACACGTCAATGTCCCCAATCTTTATGCCCTTTGCTATCGTGTTGCTTGCAGCTAAAATCTCTGTCCCCGGAATAGCTGCCAAAGTAAGTACAGAAAGAGCGAGTCCGCAAAAAAATCTCTTCATAATACTTCCACTTCCTACTTTCCTTTTGTCCTATATGCGTTATTTTGTGCTAAAATTGTACGTGAAAAACTATCAAATGTGTTTATGGAAGGTAATTATAGATGAAATTTCCCATTTTAGCAAGTATAATTATTGTCGCATTTTTTTTTAATATCAGCATGCGGCGAGTAAGCAGAAAAGAAGAGGCTCGCGAGTTGAGTTTTTGGGAAAAAGAACGAAAATCCAACAACGTCAGAAAAAAAAGTCTCGAGAACCTAGATTATATCAGCATTTCAACAAACGTTCTTCCGTTTGGAACTTCTAACAACAATCCGGAACTGGAAAATTTTGAACAAGAAGTGCTCGCTCTGAAGGACGAAAAGATTGTCAACCTAACCGGAATAACCAATACCGATCTGAAACTCGAGTACGGAACAGCCAATATCACGCAGCTTTCACTCTATGATCAAAACTATACCTCGCTTGTACGCGCACTTCAGAACTGGGGCAAAGCTCTCTACGACGAAGGACGGTATGAAGACGCCACCAAGGTTCTTGAGTTTGCCGTAAAAACAAGATCGGATATCACCGCAACTTATAAACTCCTGATCGACATGTACAAGACAAAGCTACTCCTTAGTGCACCGGAGATTGAACAGAAGCTTAATTCATTAATTCCCATCGCAGATAATCTTAATTCATTAAGCAGACTAACAATACTTAAACTTCTCGGATGCGAAGAGACCACCAAAGAAAAGCGTGCTTCTGCTCATAAAATAAACGCGACATAACAGATTGAAATTTACCCTGTTTTATATCCCTATATTAATAGGAAGAAACTCATTCAATTTTGAGCATTTTTATTAATATTAGCACCGATTATTTAATTTTAATCAGGCCAAGATTAAACGATTTTAGAACGATATAAAAACTCACGGATCAAAAAAGCATCCTTTCAGATTCTGTTCTATAAAAATCTGAAAAGATGCTTTTCTATTTTTTATAATTTCCGAAATAACGTTAGTCTATATTTCGATTAATTTTTAGCTGCTTGAAGTAGTTTATCTTTTAACTGATTTTCGATCTGACTGAGTTCAGCCTCTGCCTCTCTACGTTTTTCTTTTCCTTCAGTCTGAATTTTGAGAACCTCATCAAGTGTCGAAATAAGAGATTCATTTGTATGTTTTAACGTATCGATATCCACAATTCCTCTCTCTGCCTCTTTTGCGCTCTCTATTGTAGCAACTTTCAGCGCATCTGCGTTCTTTTTGAGGAGTTTGTTTGTCATATCGTTAACTTCTCGCTCTGCTTTTGCAGCCTGAGTTGAGTGCTCAATACCGATTGCAATAACCATCTGATTCTTCCAAAGAGGAATGGTATTTACGATGGTTGACTGGATTTTCTCAGCCATAACAGTATTTGAACTCTGTACCATTCTGATCTGAGGACCTGTCTGCATTGCAATTGTTCTTGTAAGTTCAAGATCATAAATCTTTTTCTCAAATCTGTCGCATAAACTTGCAAAATCTTTTGCTTTTTCAGCATCTTCGGGAAGTCCGGACTCAGCCGCCTTCTTCTGAAGATCTACAAGTGTAGTATTTCTCTCCTCTTCAAGCTTTTTCTTACCGGCAAGTATGTACATGGAGAGTTCTTTATAGTAATTGAGATTAAGCTCATACATTCTGTCAAGGATCTCGACATCTTTCATAAGTGTAACCTGATGCTTCTCAAGCTCGTTACTTATGGTCTGCACATTAGTCTCAACCTTGCTGTACTTAGCCTTGATTGCCTCGAACTTATTTGCACCTCTTTTAAACAGTGCCTTAAGTCCCTTCTCATCCTCAGCAATCTCAAAATCCTTGAGCTGAGTAACGAGGTCGGTAATCATACCGCCAACTTCGCCCATATCCTTAGTCTTTACATTATCAAGGGCTTTCTCTGAAAAATCTGCAAGCTTCTTCTGTGTTCCAACACCGTAATTCATAATTCCCGATGAATTGGAAATATCTATCTGTTTGCTAAATTCTTCAACCTGCTTAAGCTCTTCGGCTGAAAGCTGCGCTTCCATAGCAATGTTTCCGTTGTTCTTTGCTTCTGCTTTAGGTTCTTCCTGAACAGCTTTCGCTTCTTCCGCACCAAAAGACAATGTAGGTGCAGCGGGCGCTGCATCGAAATTAAAATCTTCGCTCATAAATCCTCCTTAAAATACCTTTATTACTCTTTCATCTGCATGGCAACACCACTTTCGGTAAGTCCGTCCTGTGCCATCATTGTTTTCATAACTGAAATATCCGACGAAATATCCCACGCCATATCCTGGAACATGCTATCAAGAAGTTTCTCGAAGGCAATATTTATGGTGTCCATTGCCTGGCTTATTTCTTTCTTGGTCTGAACTATGTTCTCTCCGGCATCAGGCTGCTTATCAAGTTCAACATAAGCAGAAAGAAGTTTTCTGGTAGTGGGAAGATAATAATTCATAAGTTTGTGAAGATCATCTGCGCTCTGATTGTCTTTTTTAACCTGCGCAAATATCCTGTTCATGATCTCTTCCAAACGATACAATTTATCCGACATCTCCTCTGTATCAGGAATAATGTCGTTTATCTTTTTTACGAATTTAATATAGTCATCGCCCTCGGCGAGAATACTTTTAACCTCAGAAGACATGCCATCAAGATCGGCTTTTTTGGCCGCGTCTTTCTCAAGCGCTCTCTTCTCTCTCTCAAGCTTATCTTTTTCTGCACCGATGTAGAGATTATATGCATCATCCGTAATCATCAGATTCTTTTCTGTGGCATCAAACCTTGCTCTTGGAAGGAACCCTGCATTTATCATTTCTTTCAGGTCCTTCACTACCTGCTTATCTGTCTTCATGCACTTTGAAGCTAGTTTGCTTATCTCAAAATACTCAACATCTCCTACGAGTTGTCCGTATTCATAAAAAGTCTTGGTCAGATTGAGCTTTTTTGCTCCTTTCATAATCCGATAAACACAAAACAAAAAAATCAACGCCGGAACCGCAACAACAGCGCTCGCTCCAGCCACAATAAACGCTGCAAGCGACATCGGCATCATGCTGACTGCTCCGATGCTTCCAACTATTATCGATCCTGTTCCGTTATATCTGGAAACTCTTTTCTTCAAAAAAGGTATTTGCTTTAACGGCTTCGCATTTGTATAAGGCACATAACCTGGAGCTTCATATCGATATTTCTGCCCGCTAGGTGTATTCTGCCTTCCGCTAGCATAAGTCGTTTTTCTTTCTATTGATGTAACTGTAGCCGCTTTCACTGTGTTAGCTATGTCAGAAGCAAGCTTACTGTAGTCATTCTTTTCAATCGCTATTGAGACATCACGCAAAATTTCTTTGCCCATGTCCGCAAGCTCATCGGGTAAATTCTTTGCCATCTGTTCCTCCATACGCCTCATCTAAAAAACACAAGCGTACATATAATTTTACAGTATTATATCACAAAAGACAATTTCGCAAAAATACGTAAAAATAAGCCCCCGAAGAATTATTAAACTCTCCGGGAGCCCACTGTTTATGCGTATTTAATAATATCTCTTACTTTATTGGAAGCTCTACTTTATCAAGTTTCCAAACTTCGTCAACATATTCCTGGATTGTTCTGTCTGAAGAAAACTTTCCACAACATGCTGTATTCAAAAGAGCCATCTTTGCCCAACGCTTCTTATCTGCATATGCTTCAGATATCCTTCTCTGAGCTTCAAGATATGCTTCAAAATCCTTCAAAATGAAGTACTGATCTGCCTTTGCAGAATTGTTAGTATTTAGAAGGCAATTGTACAGCGGTCTAAAGAGCTCTTTGTTCTTGGAGAAAGTTCCGTCTATCAACATATTAAGAACAGTCTTTACGTTAGGGTTGCTGTTATAAATATCCATAGGATTATATCCGCCGTTCTTCTCGTAATCCATGACTTCCTTAGAAGAAAGTCCGAAGATAAACGCATTCTCTTCTCCTACTTCATTTACAATCTCAACGTTGGCACCGTCCATAGTTCCAAGCGTAACCGCTCCGTTGAGCATCATCTTCATATTTCCCGTTCCCGAAGCCTCTTTACTTGCAGTTGAGATCTGCTCGGATACATCCGCTGCCGCAAAGATAAGTTCTGCGTTCGAAACTCTGTAATCCTCGATAAATACTACCTTTATCTTGCCTCCGATCGATGCATCTTTATTGATCACATTAGCCACTGAATTAATTAACTTAATTGTTAGCTTAGCAGTTAAGTAGCCCGCAGCAGCCTTTGCTCCGAAGATATATGTCTTGGGATAGAAGTCCTTATTCGGGTGGCTCTTAATGTCGTGATACTTGTACATTACCTGCAAGATATTAAGGAGCTGTCTCTTATATTCATGAAGTCGCTTAACCTGAACATCAAAAATAGAATTAGGATCGACTTCTATATTGTTATGCTCAAGAATGTACGCAGCAAGACGTTCCTTATTCTTGTGCTTTATCTCCATAAACTCTGCCTGTGCCTTCTTGTCATCGGCATAGCTCTTGAGCTTATCCATCTGTGAAAGATCAGTGATCCAGCCGTCGCCAATCTTTGCCGTGATCCAGTCCGCCAAAAGAGGATTCGCATGAAGCAGGAATCTTCTCTGAGTTATTCCGTTTGTCTTATTGTTGAACTTTTCAGGCATCATCTCATAGAAATCCTTAAGTTCTCTTTTCTTAAGGATCTCTGTATGGAGCTGCGCAACACCATTTACAGAATGACCGCCGACAATTGCAAGATGCGCCATCTTAACCTGATTGTCGTAGAGGATAGCCATACTTCTGATCTTGGACTGTACATCCATTCCGGCTGAATTTGTGTACTGTCTCATTATCTGATCGACAAACCTTCTGTTTATCTCATCTACAATCTGGTAAATTCTGGGAAGAAGCCTCTGGAACAGGTCTACAGGCCACTTCTCTAAAGCTTCCGCCATTATAGTATGGTTTGTATAGCAACAGGTTTTAACGGTAACTTCCCACGCTTCATCCCATGTAAGATAGTACTCATCCATAAGAAGTCTCATAAGCTCTGCTACCGCAACCGTCGGATGTGTATCGTTAAGCTGGAATACAGCTTTTGTGTAAAATTTCTTTATATTGTCATGGTCTTTCAGATATCTCTTAAGCGCAGTCTGCACTGATGCGGATATAAAGAAATACTGCTGTTTTAATCGGAGCTCTTTTCCCGCGATATGATTGTCGTTAGGATAAAGAACTTCGCAAAGCTGGCTCGCAAGATTCTCCTGTTCTACCGCTTTCTGATAATCTCCCTTATCAAATGAATCAAGCTGGAAACACTGTATTGGCTCAGCATCCCATATTCTCAAAGTGTTTACCATTCCGTTTCCGTATCCGAGAACCGGAAGATCGTATGGAATCGCCTTAACTACCTGATATCCTTCCTGTTTAAAGACAGTTCTTCCACTGTCATCCGTATATACATTTACATAGCCGCCAAACTTAACTTCTTTGGCATACTCACTTCTTCTAAGCTCAAACGGATTGCCGTTTTCAAGCCATGCATCAGGTACTTCAACCTGATAACCGTCACGGATTGTCTGCTTGAACATTCCGTATTTATAGCGGATACCACAGCCATATGCCATGTATCCGAGAGTTGCAAGCGAGTCGAGGAAACAAGCCGCAAGTCTTCCAAGACCACCGTTTCCAAGCGCAGGATCCGGCTCCTGATCCTCTACCACATTTAAATCTATTCCAAGCTCATCCAAAGCTTCTTTTACTGCCTTATACGCCTGAAGATTTATGAGATTGTTTCCAAACGCCCTTCCCATGAGAAATTCCATGGACATATAATAAACAATCTTGGGATCCTGCTCAGCTGCAGCTTTTTGGGTGGTCATCCAGTGATCTATGATCGCATCTTTTATCGCGTATGCCGAAGCCTGATACACCTCCTGCGGAGTAGCCTCTTCCATGGTTTTCCTGTAAAGAGTCTTCACGTTATACAGCACGCTTCGTACAAACAATTCTTTGTCAAAAGATAACTGTTTCTTCTTCATATGACCTCCTCGTAAAGAAAACTTCTTTTTTGCCATAATAAAAAAGTGTACTCTTTGATTTTACCGCAAAATAGTACACTTTTCTATAATATTTAGCAAATTACTTGCTTTATGCTCTTATTCAATTATATTATTCAAACTTTCTCTACGCCGATAGTAACCTTCTCGCCGTTGATATCCCACTCTTTTGCATTGGCAACGTCTTTACCAAATACGATTTCATTAGCGAGAACCTTGGTTGCGATACTATCGTTGTTATCCTTAACGATTGCTGCAAGCTTATCGTTTCCGTTGAGTGATACTTTGATGTGATCCATAACCTCAAAGCCGGAATCCTTACGCATTGTCTGGATCTTACTGATAACTTCAAGAACAAATCCCTCTTTAATGAGCTCTTCAGAGAGGTTTGTATCAAGAACAACAGTAATTCCCCAGTTCTCCTGAGAAATAAATCCTTCCTTCTGCGCAATCTCGATAAGAAGGTCATCCTTAACAAGCTCTACATCAACGTCATTTACATTGAACTTGATACTTCCGTTAGTATTAAGCTCATCCATTGTAGCATTACCGTCAAGTTTCTCAAGATAAGCCTTGATAGCTCCGATATTCTTGCCATACTTAGGTCCAAGTGTCTTAAGCTGAGGCTTGAAGCTGTAGCTTGTAAAGTCTCTTACATCATCTGTGAAAGAAACTTCCTTAACATTGAGCTCTTCTCTGATAATTTCTTTGTAGAACTCACCTACAGTCTCTTCTGCCTTAACGTACATTGTTCCGATAGGCTGACGATTCTTGATATTTGCAGCATTTCTGGCAGCACGTCCAAGAACCACGATATCAAGTACTTCTTCCATATCCTTTTCAAGCTTCTTGTCGATGAAAGCTTCGTCTGCAACAGGGAAGTCGCAGAGATGGATACTCTCGGGAGCATCTGCAAAGCTCTTTCTTACAAGATTCTGATAGATTTCCTCTGTCATGAAAGGAACCATAGGTGCAGCAGCCTTTGAAATAGTAACAAGTGCAGTATAAAGAGTCATGTATGCTGAGATCTTATCCTGCTCCATTCCCTTTGCCCAGAAACGCTCTCTGCTACGACGAACGTACCAGTTGGACATCTCATCAACAAAGTTATCAAGCGCTTTTCCTGCCTCAGGAATCCTATAGTTTTCAAGATTTTCATCAACTGCTTTCACACAGCTGTTAAGCTTTGAAAGAAGCCTTGTATCCATAACTGTGAGCTTATCGTGCTCAAGCTTGTAATTAGCGGCATCAAATCCGTCAATATTCGCATAAAGAACGAAGAATGCATATGTATTCCAGAGTGTTCCAAGGAACTTACGCTGTCCTTCCTGAACGGCATCTCCTGAGAAACGGCTTGGAAGCCAAGGTGCACTGTTCACATAGAAGTACCATCTGATTGCATCTGCACCGTACTTTGCAAGCGCATCAAAAGGATCAACCGCATTACCCTTAGACTTACTCATCTTCTGTCCATTCTCATCCTGTACAAGACCGAGAACTATAACATTCTTAAACGCAGGCTTGTTGAAAAGAAGTGTTGCTTCGGCATGAAGTGAATAGAACCAACCTCTTGTCTGATCGACAGCTTCTGAAATGAACTGAGCAGGGAACTGCTTTTCAAAGAGCTCCTTGTTCTCAAATGGATAGTGGAGCTGAGCGAAAGGCATTGCTCCGGAATCAAACCAGCAGTCGATAACCTCTTTTACACGGTGCATCTTCTTGCCGCACTTAGGACAAGTAATCTCATATTTATCAATATATGGTCTGTGAAGCTCGCAAGTCTCAGCAGAAGGATCTCCTGAAAGCTCAGCAAGCTCTTTTCTTGAACCAACGGAAAGCTGGTGACCGCAGTCATCACACTCCCAGATGTTAAGAGGTGTTCCCCAATATCTGTCACGTGAGATACCCCAGTCCTGAATATTCTCAAGCCAGTCACCGAAACGTCCCTTACCGATTGACTCAGGAATCCAGTTGATCTCTTTGTTATTGCGGATAAGGTCGTCTTTAACTTCTGTAACCTTGATGAACCAAGATGAACGAGCATAGTAAAGAAGCGGTGTTCCACATCTCCAGCAGTGAGGATAATCATGCTCCATCTTAGGTGCTGCGAACAAGAGGCCTCTCTTATCAAGGTCTTTTAATACCTCGGGATCCGCACTTATAGCGCCCTCATCCATCTCTTTCTGTGTAGGCTTACATCTCATGCCGCCGAAAGGAGTCTCAGGTCTTAATTTACCCTCTGAATCAACCATCTGCACAAGAGGTGCATCATACTTACGACCAACACGGGCATCGTCTTCACCGAATGCAGGAGCAATGTGTACGATACCTGTACCGTCTGACATAGTTACATATGTATCACAATAGATAAAGAATGCCTTTTTGTGCTGCTTCTGAGCTTCATCAGCTGCGCACTTATATAAAGGCTCATATTCTTTGTACTCAAGGTCTGTTCCTACGAATGTTTCAAGAACTTCGTATGCCTTCTGTCCCTCTTCTTTTACAAGAGAACCAAGTACCTTATCTGCAAGTGCTTCTGCAAGATAATATACATTTCCGTCTACAGCCTTAACCTTAATATATTTCTCATCAGGGTTAACGCAAAGACCGATATTTGAAGGAAGTGTCCAAGGTGTTGTTGTCCATGCAAGGAAATATGCATCCTCATCCTTAACCTTGAAACGAACTACCGCTGTGCGCTCTTTCAAAAGCTTATAGCCCTGAGCAACCTCATGTGATGAAAGAGGTGTTCCGCAACGAGGGCAGTAAGGAACTACCTTGAATCCCTTATAAAGAAGACCCTTTTTCCAGATCTCATTAAGAGCCCACCACTCAGACTCGATAAAGTTATCATCATATGTGATGTATGGGTGCTCCATATCAGCCCAGAAACCTACTGTGCCGGAGAAATCCTCCCACATTCCCTTATATTTCCATACGGATTCCTTACATTTCTGGATGAAAGGCTCCATTCCGTATTCTTCAATCTGCTCTTTACCATCAAGATTAAGGAGTTTCTCAACTTCAAGCTCAACGGGAAGACCGTGTGTATCCCATCCTGCTTTACGAGGAACCGTATAACCTTTCATCGTGCGATATCTGGGAATCATATCTTTGATAGCACGTGTAAGAACATGTCCGATATGAGGCTTTCCGTTAGCTGTCGGAGGGCCGTCATAGAACATATACATTTCACCCTTACTTCTGGTATCTACACTTTTTTTGAAAATGTCTTCTTTCTTCCAGAACTCTTCAATTTTCTTTTCTCTACCGACGAAATTCATGTCAGTTTCGACTTTGTTATACATTTGAACTCCTCTCTTTCTCCTAGAATAGAAAAAGCCCCGCCCTTTGTAAAAAGGACGAGGCAATTAATGTACTCTCGTTATACCACCTGTTTACACATACGCGCCAAGATCTGTCATACAACATCCCGGTTGAATACGCTTCCCGTTAACGCCCGGATAAACGTCGAAATTTACTGTAAGTTCAATTTCGCAGCTCAGAAGTGATTTTCTGTCAGTCTCTACTCGCACCGATTCGCACCAACCATCGGCTCTCTGATAGCTTTTGAAAACTGCATACTGTCTTCGTCATAGCTTTTCTAATATAATTAATGCATATATAATACTACATACTCTCTATTCATGCAAGACCATTATTTTCAATCACAGGAACTTGAAAAGTCGCTCTACATCCTGCTCTGTGGTTGCCCAATCAGTCGCAAGCCTGATAACTGCGTGCTTTTC
>JAFZQT010000040.1 GCA_017620235.1 Butyrivibrio sp.
AAAACTAAAGTTAGCTTTTTTCAAACTTTACTTTTACAAACTGAACTTTTACTTCTACAAATAGCTATTTCTCTTCATAATATTGTTGCTGTCTGACCGGAAAGGAGCAGATATGGGAAAACATCTATCTCTTTCAGATAGCTCTATGTTTTTCTCATCCGACAAATCATCATATGAATTCAAATATGCCGTCTTCAATTGATCAGAATAAGAACTGTATGTGCCATCATTGAAATCTCTAATAGTATCACTCATCTTGTAGTAGAGATTTTTAATATCCTCTTTGGATAATGATCCAGTGGATTTTCCTTGCACAAGGTACATGGTATCACCATCTGAATATATATAATCTATTCCACCATCATTACTGCCATGCCATTCTTCACAATGTGAGTGTCAACCATTTTTGGTACAATCCAATGTACAGATGGGACGAGGAAGATACAGACGCATAAACAAAGGATTTTTTGATACAGCTCGAGGAACAATCTCAATCTGCTTATTCACTGATTCTAAAAATCGTTTTGTTTAGTCTTAAAAAACATATAGCTAAACAAACTTTATACTTTCAGTCTATTTAATCGCTTCTTTTAAGTAATAGCAGACTATATCTCAACCACTCACAAACAACAGAGGCCACCCTACGGGCGGCCTCCTGGCTAGTAATCAGTAAGCGCTTAATAATATAGTGCCTTCAACTCACCAGCCAGCAGTGAGATAATCAATTTTTGAATTTCTTGCGGATCTCAGGTGAACACGGTGTCAGACTGTCGAGGATGTCCGGATCTTTTCTCCATTCCTCAGTCGGCATTACCGTGAATAAATATTCCAGGTAGTCGCGCACATTAATACCGTTAGCCTTAGCGGTCTCAACGATGCTGTAGATAACGGCACTTGCATCCGCGCCTTTAGGTGTATCGCAGAACAGCCAGTTCTTACGACCGACGGTAAAAGGCCTGATCGCATTCTCGGCAACATTATTGGATATTGAGCAGCGGCCGTCCTTGAGATAGTTCTCCATGTACGGTTTCTGATTTATGGCATATGCTATTGCCTTCCCAAGCTTTGTCTTGGGGAGTACTATCGGTGCCGTTTTGTATATCCAGTCCCAGAATTCGTCGATAAGAGGCTTTTCTGTCTCCAGACGTTTCCGGTATCGTTCTTCTTTGGAAAGTTCTTTAAGTTGGTCTTCTATGTAGAATAGTTTGTCGCAGTAGGCTATTCCTATCTTTGCATATCCGTCTTCGCCTTTGCTTGCTGTATCAGCTTCTACGAACTTTCTTCTTAAGTGAGCCCAACATCCGCATCGGATTACACCCTTGACCTTGTTATATCCTGCATAACCGTCTGTGTGGAGATAGCCTTTGAAGTCCTTGAGGAACTCTTCCGGTATCTCACCATCTCTGGAAGGTTTGTAATCGTATATAACTATCGGCTTCCTGCCGTCGTTACCTGATCTGTATACCCACATATAAGACTTGGTCTCAGGTTTCTTGCCGTCTTCTTTAAGAACCTGTACCGTTGTCTCATCCACATGAAGGATATCTCTTACAAGTAATCTTTCTTTGAGCCTGTCAGCGATAGGCTTCAGATAGTTTTCAGCTCCGTAGATGACCCAGTTGGACATTGTGGCTCTGCTAAGCTCAATGCCGAGATTCTTCCATATCTCTTCCTGACGATAAAGAGGAACGCTGTTTACATACTTCTGTGTTACAACTTCAGCAACAGAACCTGCCGACGCAAGAGAATGAGGCATAAAGGATACAGGTACTGTGGCTTTCCTTATAAACGGATGCTCCGTACCTTTGCAGCAGGGACATTCGTAAGCATTCTGCATCAGTCTTTCTATTGCTATCTGTGCCGGTATGTACTTGATTATGTCTCTTACGAACTGGCTGCCGATCTTCTTAAGAGAATGGCTGCATTGAGGACATGTCATCTCAGATTCAGGGAGCTTGTATTCGTGTACTTCTATAGGAAGATCCTTAAGAGAATCCTCACGAACCTTACGTGCTCTGACAGAAACACCTTTCTTATCGATCTTAACTATGGGTTCTGTCTCTTCAGGATCAGCACACAGCTCAGGTTCGTTAAAGAAGTTAAGCTGGTTATCTAATACCTTAGTCTTCTCGCTCTTGCTTCCGAACTTATCCTTACGCATCTGGATAAGAATCTCGGTAAGAGAATTGACCTGCTGCTGAAGGAATTCATTTTGTTTTGAATGGAGTTCGATCTCTTTTTTGAGCTGCTCGATAACCACTTCCTGAGTGTGGATTTTGGTTATATATTCCTGTTCTTTTGCAGGTGTGACCAAGCTCAAAAACCTCCTGTTTTCTTATGGTTATATTATACCAATAAGTGCTTGGAAAACCTAATGTTTTCAAGGGATTCAGGGCATTTTTGTGTTACATTTGGATTAATAAATCTTGCCCGGATTTACAAGCTTTATCGCGGTCGGCTGTTCTATATCCAGGCCCTGCATCAGCCATGTAAATTGCTTCCAGGAAATGGGTTTTACTTCGGCAGGATTCCTGGGCCAGCGGAATCGTCCGGACTCCAGTCTCTTATATAGAAGTACGAAGCCGTCGCCTTCCCACATAAGTATCTTGATCCTGTCTGACTTACCGCCGCAGAACAGAAAGATACTTTTGGTAAACGGATCCAAATGATACTGCTGTATATTTAACCTTTTGCCTCACTGTCTGCCTTGGTGATGGAGCCGCTGGCAGAGTATGTGGAAGCGTATTCGGCTTCGGTCCATGTGGCGTAGTATTCCATGGTGTTGACGTCACTTTCGCTGGTCTTGAAGGTGTACTTGAT